>DATFBW010000228.1:0-4860 GCA_035253645.1 Gemmatimonadaceae bacterium
AATTTCAAACTCGGCGTCCAGCTCGCGCCGTCTTTCGCGCCACGCGCTGCGCATCGCGGTCTCTGTGGGGATATGCAAATACCCGGGCGAATGCACCGGCAGTGCCCGCTCGACCGCGATGAGCACAACCGCTGCAACCGGATACGAGTGACCCTCTTCTGTGAAAACGCGTTGGGTCGCGTCGCGATAGATCGCGTCATCCACGTGCAGCTCACCTGTGCCGAGGAAACGATAGCCGCGACGCGAGAGCTGGTCGATCACGTTTAGCTCAATCCAGGGACTATGCTGCAGGTTCGCACGTGTGGTAGGCGATGCGATGTCGAGGAAAAACAGGTGTCGCTCGTCCCAGACGCGGATGGTGCCCTTCGGCGAGAGGTTCGGCCGACCATCAGGCGTCACCGTCGCCGCAAAACACAAGTGCGCTGATTGGACAACCGCGCGCATGTCGGCAGTGATCGGCCCGGTCATCTCGTGTGCCATCGATGTGCGGTTAGGGATCTGGAGTGGCGTCCTGGCTAGCGGCCGGGAAAGTACGTCAGAGGCGTGCACAGACAGGGAGCTAAGATCTGCGCAATCTGGCCCGTTGGCTATTGCCAGAAATCGAGTAAATTGGCGGGCCAGAATGGCCCGAATATCCGCGCCTACCCAGTGGATCGAGCTCGATCGGGGCAGCAATAAGCCGTTGACCCGCCAGATCGTCGACGGACTGCGGTCCGACATCCTCCGTGGGCGACTACACGCAGGCACTCGCCTGGCGGGCGCGCGGGAGCTGGCTGCGGCGCTCGGTGTCTCGCGCACTACGGTGGATGCCGCGATCGGTCAGCTGCGGGCCGAAGGGTATGTGTACGGCAAGCAGCGCAGTGGCACCTTCGTCGTGCAAGGTCTGCCTGACCAGTTGCTCTCGGTCGGGTCAGCACCAACGGCACCTCTCGCACCTGGTCTCGCGCGTCCGCCACGTCTGTCCGCACGTGGCGTCCGCATGGCGCTGTCGAATAGCGACGCAGGCCGCGCACGCAGCCATGCCGTGCCCTTCGCGTTAGGCATCCCGGCGCTGGACGCGTTCCCCTGGCGCACGTGGGCGCAGTTGACTGCACGTTTCTGGCGGAAGCTTCCACCAGAGTCGCTGCTGTACGGCGATGCTGCCGGGTACGCGCCGCTGCGACAGGCGGTCGCGGCGCACGTCAGACATGCGCGCGGAATCGAATGCAGCGCCGATCAGGTTTTCATCGTGGAGGGCTCACAGCAAGGTCTCGACCTCGCGACGCGACTCGTGGTGGATCCTGACGATGAAGTGTGGGTGGAAGACCCCGGATACAACGGTGCGCGGGCGGCCATCGAGAGTGCCGGTGCGACGCTGGTTCCCGTTCCCGTCGATGACGAAGGGTTGGATGTGCGCACGGGCCGGCGGCTCGCTCCAACGGCACGTGCTGCGTATGTCACTCCTTCGCATCAGTACCCGTTAGGCGTCACGCTCACGGCCACGCGGCGCCTGGCGTTGTTGGAGTGGGCGCGCGAAGCTGATGCCTGGATCATCGAAGACGACTACGACAGCGAGTATCGCTACACCAGCGCTCCATTGCCGTCGCTGCGCACGCTCGACGTGGATGGCCGAGTGGTGTACATCGGCACATTCAGCAAGACGCTGTTCCCGGCGTTGCGGATGGGCTATGTGATTGTTCCTTCGCATTTGGTAGACGCGTTCCGGGTCGCGCGTGGAGTATCCGGACGTCACGCTCCCGGGGTACAGCAGGCAGTGCTTGCGGCGTTTGTCGAAGGTGGCCATTACGAGCGGCATATACGCCGGATGCGCACGCTGTATCAGGAGCGACGCGCCGTGTTGTTGGAGCGCGGGCGCGCGTGGATCCCGCAACTGGATTTCCGACCCCATGACGGCGGCATGCATGTGGTGGCCCGCCTAACGGCGCCGCTAGCCGACCAGACCATCGTGGCCGCGGCGCGCAGCGTCGGCCTCGAGCTGGCGCCCGTCTCGGCACACAGCCTGGTGCAAAAACAGCAGGGGCTGTTGCTTGGGTTCGCCGGATTCTCAGCCGACCGAATCACACGAGGGTGCGAGCAGCTCGCCCGCGTGATGGATCGCGTCGCCAGCGCCTAACGATATGGCTGCCACGCACGTTGTCCTCGTGGATATCGACGACCGGCCGATCGGCACCGAAGACAAGCTGCGCGCCCATGAGCTCGGGACACTTCATCGCGCAGTATCCGTGTTCGTGTTCGATGCCACAGGCGCGCTTATCCTGCAGCAGCGGGCAGCGACGAAGTACCACTCGGGCGGTCTTTGGTCCAATTCCGCCTGCACACACCCCCAGCTCGATGAGACACCGCTCGCCGCAGCGGAGCGGTGCTTGCGCGAGGAACTGGGAACCCGCGCCACGCTGCGTCCGGCATTCCGGTTCCGGTATCGGAGCGCGGTGCCGCCCGGACTGATCGAACACGAGTACGATCACGTTTTTGTCGGCACGTTGCATGATCCGCCACTGCCGGCACCGGAGGAAGTCGCGGCATGGCGGGCAGCGGCGCCTAACGAAATTGCCAGAGACGTCGCGCGGAATCCCGAGGCCTACACGGCCTGGCTGCGGATCGCCCTCCCGCTGTTTCAGGAGTGGCGGACGGCGGGCGGTGAGCAACTCGGCAATCCGTTCTACGACACCGTCTTGAACGCGGAGCAGCCATGCTAGTGCTGTACCTGTGGTTAGGCACCGTCCTGATGGGAGGGGAGGTCCGTGATGCGGCGACGCGACGTCCGTTGTCCGGCGTTTCCGTCAGCGTCTTGGGCACGAGCACCGTGGTCGTCACCGATACGACTGGCCGCTTTCGCATCGAGGTCGCGGATGGTGGACGCGTGCGCGTAACCAGGGTGGGCTATGCACCGATCGAGATGCCTGCGCGCGCCGATACAGCCCTGCGACTGTTCTTGACGCCCAGCACGCAGGCGCTCGAGAAGGTGACAATTACCGCGATCCGCGGGGCGCGCGAACAGGAGAGCGCGCCCATCACTCAGCATACGATTGCCGGCACCACGCTGGAGCAGCGCTACAGCGGACAAGAGCTGCCCCTGCTGCTGGCCGAAACGCCGGCGATAACAGCGTACTCCGACGGCGGAGCCTACAGCAATTACACGTACTTCAGGATCCGCGGGATCGATCAGACGCGCAGCAATATCACGCTCGACGGTATTCCGTTGAACGATGCCGAAGATCAGGGCGTCTTTTTCTCGAACCTTCCCGACTTCGGCAACAGCGTGCACTCCGTCCAGGTACAGCGCGGGGTTGGCACGAGCTCGTTAGGCACCGCAGCCTATGCCGGGTCCGTCAACTTCGAGTCGCCGGTGCTCGCGCTGAGCCCGCGCAAGGCGGAGCTGCAGTTGAGTCGCGGCTCGTTCAACACCACGCGAGGGAGCGTCGAAGGGCAAACATCGGTGGGATCGCGCGTTGGAGCGTACGGCAGAGTGTCCTGGCAAGACACGGATGGCTATCGGCACAACTCCGGCAACCGCTCGTCCGGGGCGTTAGGAAGTCTCGCGTATTATGGCGACCATACTGTCGTCAAGGCGATCGGTCTCTTCGGCGTGTCGCGTAACGAGCTCTCCTATCTTGCGTCGTCCGAAGTGGAGATCGGGCAGGATCCGCGCACCAACCCCTTGTCCGACAGCGACCGTTTTTGGCAGCGCGTAGTCGGACTCTCAGTCACACGAGACCTCGGCGGCAGTCGCACGTTAGGCGCGACGGCCTACAACGTCGGCGCGGGCGGCGATTACGACGTCACATTCGATGGAACGGTCTCGAGTTTCAATCTTGCATCGAACATGACAGGGGCGCTTGCCACGTTCACATCCACATGGGGGCGTGCGACACTCACGGCGGGGGCGCACGGCAACGCATATCATCGCGATCACTTCCTTTTCGTGCGACCGGATCTGCGCAGTCGCGTGTACTTCAATCGCGGTGACAAGGACGAGCTCAGCGCATTCATGAAAGTGAGCGTCGAGCACGGTCAGGCGACGTGGTTCGCCGACCTGCAGTGGCGTCGCGCATGGTTCGAATACACGCCGGACCGAGCCGCGGGGATCGTCGCAAGCTCAATCGACTGGACGTTCGTTAATCCGAAAGTGGGCGTGAACGTCCGCCTAACGCCTCGAGCATCTCTGTACGCGTCATACGGTAGCAACGGCCGCGAACCGACGCGCAATGACATGTTCGCCGGATTCGATAACGTCGATACGACGAACGCGACGTTCGTGGGCCCACTCAGTCGCGTACGTCCCGAACGCGTCCGCGATGCGGAGCTCGGCCTCGTCTATCACTCAGCAGATATAGAGCTGAGCGCGAACCTGTTCGACATGCGCTTCGCCAATGAAATCACGCCGATCGGGGAGCTCAGTTATATCGGCCTGCCTTTGCGAAAGAATGTCGCATCGAGCTATCGCCAGGGTCTGGAGCTCGAAGGCAGCTACCGCGCCACTGGAGCGCGCTTCGCGGCATCGTTCAATGCAGCGCTCATGCGTGCTCGTATCGCGGAGTTCACGGACGACGCCCGCGGTCAATCGTTCCGCGATGTCGAGCCATTGCTCACACCCAAGTTCGTGGCAAACAAACGTCTGTCATTTGGACTGAGCGGAAATATGTGGCTGCACCTGGATGGGCGTTACGTCGGATCCTCATTCCTTGCAAACACAGGAGAGCGCCAGTTCATGCTGCCGGCAGCTTACACGGCAGACGCCGCGCTCGACGTTGGACTCGGACCGCATGGGCTCCTGGTTCACGTGCGTAATGTCGGCAACCGCCGCACGTACACCTCCGGATATACGGATGGAACAACGTCGTATTTCTATGTACTGGCGGG
>DATFBW010000229.1:0-12252 GCA_035253645.1 Gemmatimonadaceae bacterium
AAATGGCTATAGTACGTGCAGATGACAAATGCTACGGACTTCGCTTCCCAATCCTGGGATGGCGCGCATACTGCGAAAACGAGAAGTGCCGTCCAACGCTCCGTTACCGCACTTCTGGATAGACTGGCGCCTGAACGCGCCCTGAAGCGCGTCGATCAGCTCCAAGGTCCCATCGAGCAGCATCGCACCCCGAACGGCTGCCTGCTCCAGGCTGCCGCCTGCGCCGTCAGCGTATCGTGGTTTCCCGACTCGACGAAATACTCCGCTCTCGGGGAGCTCCATATCCTCGTCTGGCAGGGCACGGTCACGCGACGAGGAGCGCCGAAAACCGCGAAAAACGCCGCTCTCGTTTCAGAACTAATCCTGCGTCCGATCGAATCCCCCGCCGATGACGCCCTTTGGCTGGCAAAGGATGGGGCTCGGTATGGCACCGCTTTGCTAGCCGACCGATGTCTCGAGCTTCTCGCAGCCCAGATCGAACACCAGGGTTAGCGACTACTCTGCACGCAAGGCGGTCATTGGATCGGTCCGCGTTGCGCGGAGACTCGGGATGAAACTGGCTGCCAGCGCTGCAGCAAGCAGGACCAACACTGCGCTGGACAGGACCATGGGATCGCGCGCCGACGTCTCGAATAGTAGTGCGCCGACGAACCGCGCGCTCGCAAATGCGATCGCTCCGCCCACAGCGATGCCTAACACGACGGGCAGCACGCCGCGAGTCATCGTTATGCGGATCAGGTGACCGCCCGACGCACCTAACGCGCGCCGCACGCCATATTCGTGCAGTCGCTGCGCGAGGTTGAAGACGACGACACTGTACAGCCCAACGACGGCGAGAACCAACGCGAGTCCGCCGAAGACGCTGAACATGGTCGCACCCAACGTCCATGACCGCGTATGGCGCGCCAACTGCTCACCGAGCGGACGCACGTGCACATACGGCACCGTGGCCGTGACGCCCTGCAACGCGCGCCTAACGGGCTCCACGAGCGCGGTGGGTGGCCGTGACGTACGCATGAGAAGCGTGTACCCGAAAAACGATACCGTCCCATCGGTCACGCGTGCCGGCAGTTGGTCCAGGGGCCTGTAGATCTGCGGAATCGGGCCCTCGACCAGGCGCTGGCGCCGCGCATTGCTCACGACTCCCACCACAGTCGTGCAGGGCATCGTGTCGGCTCCCACCTGGATGCAAGCGCCTACCGCATTCCCGTTAGGCCAGAACTTGCGTGCGGCCGTCTCGTTGAGGATCGCGACCAGTGTGCTGCTTTCGCGGTCACGGTCGTCGAACATACGACCTGTGACCAGACGTACCCCCATCACCCTGAAGTAATCCGGAGTAATCGCGTACTGACTAAAACCTTGATCCAGGCTCGGATCGATGAGGTTTCGGCCACCCAAATACACGCGCGTCCCCCAGCCAAGGCCAAACGTATGCGCGATCGATACCGCCGCACCCGTCACACCCGGCACGTTCCGAACCCGCTCGGCGAACCTCTTATGGAGGTCCTTCGCCTGCGCATTATTCAGTCCGACACTCGTGTGCTCCATGCTGGCCACGAGGACACGGTCGATATCTACGCCGAACGGAAGCGCCGCGACGCGTTGCAGGCTGCGGACGAATAGGCCAGCACCAGCGAGCAGGACGAGCGCCAGCGCGGCTTGCGTCGCGAGCAACACCGCGCGGGTGCGCGATCGCACGCCGCCTCCTTCGCGCACGCCAGCCTTGAGCGAATTGGTGATATCGGGGTTGCTCGCTTGCAGCGCGGGAACAAGAGAAATCAGCAAGCCGGTCGCAATGGCCGCAGCCGCCGTGAAGAGCAAAACGCGTCCGTCGACAGCATCGCCAGTCCAGGCAGCGTCGGCCAGCAGGAGCCGCCGGATGAAACCCGACCCCAGTTGTACCACGACAAGCGCGCCTAACGCACCCAGTCCAGCGAGCAGGATACCCTCCAGAAGGAGTTGACCCATGAGCCGCCGGCGGCTGATGCCCAGCGCCAGCCTAACGGCGATCTCGCGTCGGCGGTTGAGGGCGCGTACCAGCAGAAGATTCGCGACGTTCGCGCACGCGAGCAGGAGGACCAGGAACGATACGCCGGCCAGCAGCTTGGATACACGAAACTCGCCCGAGCTGGCCGAAAGTCCGAACGAGCGGAGCGATTTCCCTGGAATCACCGATCCGAAAAGCACCTCCAGCGAATCCGCGTTCTGTCTCCCGCGCCCTTGCGACTCGGCAATGCGCATGGCTTCGCCGCGCCGGATCGCGGCCGTGGCTTGTTCGAGAGCGAGCTGCCTGTTGGCGTTAGGCGCGAGCCGCGCGTGGATCTGCAGCCACTGCGACTGGCGTGTCGTGCGCCAATCAGGACCCTTGACGAAGCGCAGACCATCTGCGGCCGCGATCGGGATCCAAACATCTACATCGCTCAGTTCCGGTCCTGTGAAGCCGGGTGGCGCGACCCCCACGATTGTGTAACGATCTGCTCCCAGGTCGAGCGTCGCATTAACGGCATTGCGCCGACCGCCAAAGTGGCGTTGCCAGAAGCCGTGTCCTATGACAGCGAGCTTCTGCGGGTTCGTTTCGCCCGCCTCGTCGTCCTGGAAGAAGCGACCGAGATGTGGACGGACACCTAACGTCGAAAAGAAGCTCGGTGAGACTTGTGCACCTGCCACTCGCGTGGCAGTCGCGCCCCGGCCGAGTGGGTAGTACGCCCGGGTGTTGATAGTTGTGGGGGTCGAGACGGCGATCGACTGAAACGCGGTCACACCGGCGAGAAGGTCACGGTAGACCTGATACGGTTGCGTCGTCTGTATCGACTCGTTCCCCAGCCAGCGCGTGTGAATCTGAACGATGCGATCAGGGTCCGCGATGTGCGGTGGCGCGCGCAGTAAGAGGCGATCGAGGATGCCGAACATCGCTGCGTTGGCGCCTATCCCGAGCGCGAGTGTCGCTGCGACGGTCGCGGTGAAAGCAGGCCTGGCCCCGAGCGCTCTGCTCGTTAGGCGGATATCCCGGATGAGCTCCAGCACGAACCCTCCTACCGTGTGTGGCGCCGCGCGGTGCATCCGCCGTCGCACCCGGCTGATTGCGCGCGACGCAGTCAGGCTCGCGGCGCTGACGAATCGCGAGCTGTCTGCCGCTGCCTCCTCCAGCTGGGCAGCGAATGCGGCTGGCGTCTCGGGTCGGTGATCGCGTGGCAGCGCCATCGCACGCTCCAGCACCGAGGCGACGCCAGGGGGAACTTCAGGGGCAAAATCACTCAGCGGCGGCGGCGGCACGATGAATCGCGTCGCCACGATCTCCTGCGTGTTCGTCCCGCCGAATGGCGTGCGTCCGGCCAGCATCTCATAGACCAGGCAGCCCAGGGAATAGACATCGGACCGCGCGTCGAGGTCGGGGTCGCCCGAAGCTTGTTCGGGACTGACGTACGCCGGCGTTCCGGCCGAGATATCGAGCTCCGGTCGGCGCCACTCGCCGATCTCGCTGTGCAGCTTGCGCGCGATCCCGAAGTCCATGACCCAGGCGTGCTCGCCGTTGAGCAACACGTTCTCCGGCTTGACGTCGCAATGCAGGATCCGTTCGCCGTGCGCATGGTGCAGCGCGTCGGCCATTCCGCGCGTTAGGCGTAATACGCTCGCCAGGCCGAGCCGCACGTCTCTCTTGAGGCGTGCCCGTAGCGATCCGCCGCGCACCCACGGCATCACGTAAAAGGGATGCCCAGCGGCATCCCCCGAGTCGAACAATGGGAGGATGTTTTGATGGTGCAGCTGGGCGACCGTCGAGATCTCGCGGTGGAACTGGTTGAGCCCGATCCCGCTCACCGCTTCTGGTGAGATGACCTTCACGGCGACGATGCGCCCGTGCCTAACGTCCCGCGCAAGGTACACGGCGCCCATGCCCCCCTGCCCCAACTCCGCATCTATGATGTAGCGATCGGCGATTGCACGGCGGAAATCGATGTCGGCGACAGGGTCGATCCCGGTTTCGATATCGAAGAGCTCTTCTAGCGGCACCTTGAGCGCCTCGAGCATGAGCGTCCGCGTCTTGGCCGAGGGGTAGAGGTGCTTGCCGTTGACAATCTCTGACCAATGGCCGCGTGCCACGCCGATGCGGAGAGCCCAGTGGTTCTGGCTCAAACCACTTTTGGCGAGAAGCTCAATCAGACGTTGTTGTTTGAGGCGAAGTCTCACGCTGGGGCGGTCTGAGAGGTCTGTCTGTCGAGACAGCCGAAAGTGGCACCAGAGTTGGCGCCATAGCAGTGAGCGCGCCTAGAAAGTGTTCGAGTTCGTTCGCAGTTGACCACCTTGGCGCGTCACAAAGGCACTCGGCGATGCTGGAGCGGAACGCGCGCAAAGGCGAGGTTTATTGGCGACCGGTACGTCCCTAATCGCTCGTCCCCACTCGCGCTTTGACGTTCATGTTTCTACGAACAGCGTTTACAGCCGCGACCGCGATCGCGACCCTCGGTCCGCTCCTGCAAACGGCGATGGCACAACGATACCTCGGTCCGGACGGCAAGGTTCGGGTCTCGCTCGCGCAACAGCCCCTCTCTCCTAACGGACGTTCCAACGGCCCGCGTACAATGGCCGAGGGCGGCATTCAAAAGGTTCTTGGGGAGATTGGGGCGACGGTGCGGGTGCAGGAAGCTCGCCTAACGGCAGAACAGGACACCGAATACGGCGGGTGGAAGCGGCTCGGGATGTCCCTGGGCCACTTCGCCGACATCGTTTCGCAGAACGAGCGCGATGGCTACTTCACAGTGGGGTTATTGGCGACATGTCCGTCGATGCCCGGGCTCGTGGCCGGGTTGCAGCGCTCCGGACCAGCAAACGCACCTCTCAAGATCGGGATGCTGTGGCTCGACGCGCACCCGGACTTCAACACTCCGGAGACGACACGCAGCGGCTCACTCGGCGGCATGCCGGTGGCGGTTGCGACGGGTCGCGCGCTGCATCGTATGCGCATGGATGCCAAGCTCGATCCACCGATGGCGGACGAGCATGTGGTGATGGGGGGCGTGCGCCTAACAGATCCGCTCGAGCAGGAATTGCTCGATGGGTCGCGGATCCAGCAGGTGAGCGTCGACGACCTGCGCAAACGCTCGCCTGCCGTGTTCGCGCAGCTCGACCGCCTCGCACGCATTACCGACAAGCTCTACATCCATATCGACATGGACGTGCTCGATCCGCGCGAAGTGATGGGTCACGGGAACAAGGTGCCTAACGGGCCGTCGAGCGAGGAGCTGGCCACGCTCTTCGAGGAGATCTTCCGGCGTTACCCCACCGCTTCTGCGATCGGGTTTGCGACGATTCCGGCCACTGATGAAGGTGGGCTCTCCCTGGCCGCGGTGAACCGGATGATCGCTGGCGCCGTGCGCGGCGTGCTCGCGCGAGAGAAGAGTCGGTAGGCGTGGCGCACACCTAACGGCGTTACCGCAACTTTCGGCGGCTTGATCGGTACGATGAGTATGCGATGCGCTCGATCGATAGCGATTGTTGGCCTGGCCGTCGCGCCCGTGTGGGGAGCGACGCGTCCGGCACCGACTGCGTGTGGCAATTCGGCCGCCCTTTCGTGGGAGCCGCTTGCGCCGCAACAGGGGGCGTTATTTCTCGTGCGCGTGTCGGGTGTCGCGCGCGGCGCTCGGCTCGAGGGAGAGGTGGCCGGCCAACCCCTCCATTTCAGGGCATCCGGCGACAGCTCGCTTGTCGAAGCCTTTGCCGCGGCACCCATCGACGGCAATCGTTCGTTAGGCATCCTTGTGCGCTGTGTAAGTAGCGATCGCACAGACACGCTCACTGCACGCCTGGAAGCGGCACGCGCCAGTTATCCGGTCGACAAGCTCAAAGTGGCGCCAGAGTTCGGCCGTAAACCCGACTCGGCAACTGCAGTCCGAATCGAACGCGAGTCTGCGCGCGCTCTGGCCGTCGCGAAAGGCGCGCACTCGACGCCACTTCTCTGGAGCGAGTCGTTCGTTTTGCCGCGCGAGTCGCGCATCACGAGCGGCTACGGGCGTGCGCGTGAGTTCAACGGTGAGCTTACTTCACGGCATATGGGGACCGACTTTGCCGGCGCGGTTGGCGCTCCGGTACGAGCCGTGAACCGCGGCGTCGTCCGCATTGTCGACTCCTTTTATTATGGTGGCAACGTCGTGTATCTCGATCACGGCGCCGGCCTGACGAGCGCGTATCTGCACCTTTCCAAACAGAGCGTGGCCGCTGGCGACACCGTGGAGCGTGAGCAGCTGATCGGCGAGGTCGGGGCATCCGGCAGAGTAACGGGGCCACATTTGCACTTCATCCTGCGGTACGGTGACATCACGGTGGACCCGATGTCGTTATATGCACTTGCCGGCAAGCGATAGCCGCAGTCACAGCGCGCCTAACGCGCCTACAACTCCTGCCGCTCGAATACCTTGACCGCCGCGGCCGCGCTCACCACGATCATTGCCACTGCCGTCGCCAGCGGCCAGAGGGTGGTGACTGGCTGACCGGCGATGGCCTTCGCCACCGCGGGCAGCAATCCGATGAACGTGTAGCGGACAGCCGGCGCCCAGATGCCGATCAGCAAGCTCACAAAGAAAAACGCGAGCCCCAGTCCGGCGGCCGCTCCACGCGCGGCGAACCACGCCGAGAAAAAGGTCATCACCGTGACCAGGAGCAACGCGTATGCGAGCCAGAGCAGGACGGCATTGAGCAGTGGTGAGATCGGCGCCGGTCCAAATATCACCCTCGTGACCACGGCACACACCGCGGCGCCTAACGCGGCACATGCGATGAGCAGAAGCGATTGCGAGATGATCTTGGCGAGGACGAACGCTCCACGCGCGAGCGGTTTTGTGAGTGTGAGGACCGCGGTACCCGCTGCTCGCTCACCCGAGATGGCACCAGCGCCTGTGATCACAACCGCGATCAGGACAACCTGCTGCAGGTTCTTGAGAAACTGTCCGTACGCGTCAGTCCACGTCGGCGGTGGCAGAATGACCGTAACGCCAGGCTGCGACTCGGCCATGGACGCGATCAATCTAGGAGTCAGATAAGCGATTATCGGGCTCGATACGGCAAAGAAGAGCACCATGCCGGGGACGACCCAGATGCGCCAGGTTTTTCGGATCTCCTGTAACTCTTTCGCCAGAAACGCCGAGAAACCGCTCATCGCTCGTTAGGCCCTACCAGATCCACGAACACATCCTCGAGGCTGACTTCTCCGCTCTCGAAGCGCCGTAACCCCAAGCCGGCTCGTACCACAGCCGCCGGCACCTCGCGCTGCGCGAGTGCAGCATCCGTGACCGCCAGTGTCACGCGCGATCCCGCACGCTCGATGGAACGCACCCAAGGCTGCCCGCTGAGGTCCGCGCTCAGAAGCTCGGCGTCCCCTTCGACCTCGATCGTCAACCGGTCGACCGCCATGCGCCGTTTGAGCTCGGCGATCGTCGCATCCGCCACGACTTGGCCCCGGTGGAGGATCGCAACCGAATCGCAGACGCGCTCGACATCCGCCAGGATGTGCGTCGAGAAGAAAACGGTGGTTCTGCCGCGGAGCGATACGATCATGTCGAGCACCTCACGGCGACCGATTGGATCGAGAGCACTGGTGGGTTCATCGAGAAGCAGCAGACGCGGAGCGTTCATCAGCGCTTGAGCGATGCCGAGTCGCTGTTTCATCCCACGGGAAAAACCGCCGATCGCCGTGCGTACAGACGTTAGGCCGGCCATGTCCAACAGTGCGTTCGTACGCTCAGTGATGGTCTCGCGCGGAAGACCGAACAGCCGGCCCACGTAATGCAGGAACTGTGGCGCAGTCATCCACCCGTAGAAGCCAGGTACATCCGGGAGATAGCCGATCTGCGAACGCAGCTGATTCCCGGCTGCGGTTACATCTTGTCCCAGAATCCGCGCGCTGCCGCCGCTGGCGAAGGCGAGGCCAGTAAGGATGCGCAGGGTAGTGGTTTTCCCTGCACCGTTAGGTCCGAGAAATCCGAAAACTTGACCTGCGGGCACGGCGAGGTTGATGCCGTCCAGCGCTTTCGTGGAGCCGAAGCGTTTTTCGAGACCGACGATTTCTATCGCACTGCCATCGGTCACGGGCGCTTATCCGGGCCATACAGCTTGTCGATTGCGCGACGCCTCGCCTCGTCGTTACCAGCTAGAGATTCACCGGCGCCAGACACCTGCGCGCGCCCTGCCGCGAGGTAGGCGAAGGCGCCGATCAAACCACCCAGCACAATGACGATGATCCAGACCCACTTGCGACCGCCGGCGACAGCAGGTCGCTTGGAGAGGTCGATGAGGGCGATCACTTGCAGGGTGAGCTGGACGGTGCCTAACGCAATCAGCGCTATCAGTACGGGCGTCGAGAGCTCGCTCAGCTGCGTCGAAAGCAGGGTCATAAGCTATCCTACCGAGATCTAGGTCAAGGGTCAAAGGTCGGGGGTCAATGCGTGCGCTCGCGTTGGCCTTTCTCGCGGCGTGCGGGACGACCCCCTATCCGTGGGCAAAACGTGACGCTGAACCGCATCCGCTCATCATCGCGCATCGCGGCGCTAGCGGACATCGTCCAGAGCATACGCTCGAGGCATACAGTCTCGCGATCACGATGGGAGCCGATTTCATCGAGCCGGACCTCGTGATCACTCGCGACGGCGTGCTCGTGGCGCGCCACGAGAACGAGATAGGCGGAACCACCGACGTTGCGGACAAGTTTCCCAGCCGGCGGACGACCAAGACTATCGACGGACAATCGATTACAGGCTGGTTCACGGAGGATTTCACGCTCGCCGAGCTCAAGACCTTACGAGCGAAAGAACGTCTGCCAATCCGCTCACATGCGTTCGACGGGCAGTTTCTCATTCCGACGTTCGATGAAGTGCTGGCACTCGCAGACAGCGCTGGGCGCCGGCGTGGGCGCGCAGTCGGCATCTATCCTGAGACAAAACATCCCACGTATTTCCGCGGCATCGGACTCCCTCTCGAGGAACCGTTACTCGTTGCGCTGCGCGCGCGCGGCCTGGATAGACGCGACGCGCCGGTATTCATCCAATCATTTGAGGAGGGCAACCTTCGTGGTCTGCGAAACCTAACGCGGGTGCGCCTGATACAGCTCGTGTCGCAGCCCGATCGGGTGACGCCTAACGCATTGCGGGATATTGCAACGTACGCGGATGGGATTGGAGCCAACACGCGACTCATCGTTGCGGCGGCTGTTGGGGCAGCTCCCACGTCACTCGTTAGGGACGCTCACGCCGCGGGGCTCCTGGTTCACGCCTGGACCCTAAGGCCTGAAGCGCAATTTCTCGCCGAGCGCTACAACGGCGATCCGCTGGCCGAAGTGCGCGAGTTGGTTAGCCTCGGTGTTGACGGGTTGTTTGGCGACTTCCCGGATCAGCTGGTGTCGGCGCTTGCACGCCGATAAGCAGACACCCCTTGCGGCAACCAAGCTTGAGCGTAGCTCTCCTCTCCGGAAGACATCCTCTTTTTACTGGAGACCACATGCGTCCTACGTTGCTCCCGATGTTGGTCGTCGCCCTCGTCGTAGCCGGCTGCGCACCGGCGAGCGAAACGCGAGAAACGCCGGCGGCCGCGACGGTCGATGTGGCCGCTCTGCGCGACACCATCCAGGCACGCGAGCGCGAGTGGTCGGCAGCCTTCCAAGCGGGTGATCCCGCTGCCGTTGCCGCCCTCTACACGGACGATGCGGCCCAAGTTCAACCGGTTGGCGAGTGGGTCCGCGGGCGGGAGGCGATAACCGCGTCGATGAAGAAGCAGCTGGACACGCTCAACGTTATTACGCGCGAAGACATCACCGAAGAAGTGATCCCAGCCGGCGATTATGTCGTTGAGGTTGGCCACTATAGCTATACCGCGACGAGCAAGCCCGGCAACAAGCCGGTTTCCGGCGCAGGCCGTTACATGGTCCTCTGGCGCAAGGATTCGGACGGACAGTGGCGACTCCTTCGCGACATCGGTACCGAAGCCCCGAAGACGCCGTAGCTCGATCCAGCCGCGCGAGTGAGACGAGGCCGGCACACAAATGCCGGCCTCTAGAAAACAGAGGTCGCGCGGGCGGCATCCTATAACCAGGATTACAAACGAGCTCTGGTTATGACGCCCCTCCACATTCAATCGCTCGGCGCACTGGCTCTGCTTCTTCTGCTCGTCGAGCCACACTCGCCGTCCACGACGAAAGCAGCAATCGAGCGCGTGGCCACGCTGCGCACGCCGCGAGCGGCCCACACTGCGACGACTCTGCCATCGGGTCACGTGCTGTTCGTTGGAGGCATGGTGAGCGGCGGCAGCAGCGGTGCAACCGCCGAGCTGTTCGATCCCACAACGAACTCTGTAGAAGCCGTCGCTTCGCTCGCGGAATCGCGCGCTGGTCACACGGCGACACAACTGCCTAACGGGAAGGTGCTCGTCGCCGGCGGCTACAACGGAGATTATGTCGCGTCGATCGAGCTCTTCGATCCCTCGACGCGACGCTTCACGCCAGCGGGATCGATGACGGAAGCGCGCAGCGGTCACACGGCGACGCTCCTCCCGGATGGGCGAGTGCTGTTCGTCGGTGGCGTCGGAACCGGCTGGACGTTCCTCCGCAGCGCCGAGATCTACGACGCCTCGTTAGGCACGTCACAGCCTGTAGGCTCGATGAGCGCTCCGCGCGAAAGTCACACGGCGACGCTCCTGGTTGACGGTCGTGTGCTGATCGTTGGTGGCCACAGCGGAAGACGTCAGAACATGATCGTGTACACGAGCGCCGAGGTGTTTTCTCTTGAAACGCGCCGCTTCTCGGCGGCCGGCGAGCTCGCGATCGCGCGCCACAAGCACGATGCGGTTAGGCTGAAGGACGGCCGTGTGCTGATTGTGGCGGGGGCAGACCGCACCGATCGCAATCATTTCAACACGACAGAGATCTACGACCCGAAGGCGGCAACATTCGAGAATGGGCCGTCGATGGCAAATCGCCGCTACAAGATCGCAGGAACCACCGTTCTGCTTCCCAATGGCGATGTGCTCGTGACGTCCGGCGGGCCGAATGCGGAAATCTTCAGCAGCTCTTCGAAAACGTTTGCCGCTGTTCCTGGACGCTTCCCGGCCGCCTATCGTTTTGCCGCGGCCACTGCTCTCAAGGGAGGCGACGTGATAATCGCTGGTGGCTACTCGGATGCGAACGCGAATACAGATGGCATCTGGCGCTTCCGCCCATGACCGCACCGTCGGAGTCGTTAGGTGTGATAACGAGTAGTGGCTGATTCGCTCAAGACGTTCTTCTCGCCGGCGCTGGTCCGCCGCCTTGCGGCGGACGTCGCGCGCGTGCACCCCGCGTTTCCTAGCGCTGCTTTCGTGAAACAGGCGTGCGCCGGGCTCGACGATCTCGAGCTGCTCGATCGTGGCCGGCACATCGCGGCGGCGTTGGCAAAGCACCTCCCGCAACGATATCCAGAAGCGATCGACGTACTACTGCGATCGCTCGGACCGGAGCACGCCTCCGACGAGCTCGTTGGAGCGGGGATGGCTCCGTTCTTCTATTTCCCACATACAATTTTTGTCGCGGAGCACGGCCTCGATGACTTCGACGTGTCGATGCGCGCGCAGTACGAGCTGACGAAGCGCTTCAGCGCTGAGTCGAGCATGCGGCCCTTTATCGCGCGCGACCCCGAGCGCACGCTCGCCGTGCTGCGTGACTGGACGACTGACAAAAATCCGCATGTTCGCCGCCTTGTCTCCGAGTGCACGCGGCTGCGGCTTCCGTGGGCGGGGCGTGTGCCTTGGCTCGACACGAATCCCGAACGCGTGCTCGAGCTGTTGTCGCTGCTGAAAGACGATTCATCGACACTCGTGCGGCGCAGCGTGGCGAACAACCTCAACGATCTCGGCAAAGCGTATCCCGAGCTTCTTACGCGCACATGCGCGGCGTGGCTCGACGGCGCATCCGCTGAACGGCGTGCGCTTGTCGAGCACGCGCTGCGCAGCGCCGTCAAACGAGGGGAGCCTAACGCGTTGCGGCTGCTCGGCTACGGGAAGAAGGCGCGCGTGTCTGTGGACGATGTGCGTTTCTCGCCGCGCCGTGTGCCGATCGGCCAACGCGTTTCAATCAACTTCGTTCTACGCAGCACGGCGCGCACTTCTCAAGATTTGCTTGTCGACATCGCCGTGCATTTCGTCAAAGCGAACGGCCACGCGGCACCCAAAGTGTTCAAGCTGAAGCGCGTGACGCTCGCACCTCGGGGCCGTCTGGAGCTCGGCACAACTATATCATTGGCC
>DATFBW010000230.1:0-5883 GCA_035253645.1 Gemmatimonadaceae bacterium
GCGGGTCCGTGCGAGATGCCGCAGAATCCGTGGAGTTCAGCGACGTGGGCTTGCGACTGTCCACACGCACAGCACCCGGCGTTCGCTTCGATGCCGATGCTGGATTCACGGGCTTTGGAGCAACGGCGGCCATCGGTGCCTGGTCGACTCCGCGAGCGGACGCGCGACTGCGCTGGCAGGCGCCTAACGCCGTCTCTCTCGAGCTGCGTGCGCAACATACGGCGCTCGGTAGCGCCCCTCTCCTGATCGCGAACCGCGTCACGCGCAGCGATGCGCGCGGCACCTTACAACTGCCGGCCGGGCCGCTGCGCATCCGCGGGAACGCCCGCGCGGGCGTCATAAGCGCCAGAGGCGAGCCCGGGAACCGCCGGCTCGACGCGGGCGCGGCCCTCGTGGCGCCGTTAGGCAGCGGCGAAGTGTCGGCGCGGTACCAGACCGTTGGCTACACGCGCACGTCAGGCGCCGGGTACTTCGCGCCGCGTCTCGTGCAGACGCTCGAGGGCGCGACGTACTTCGAGCTTGGTACTGACGGCCCGTTTTCATTCTCAGCCGATCTCGGTGCGGGGATGCAACGCATGGCGCGCCATGCGATCACCGTCCCTCTGACACCAACCCCGCCGACTACACCGGGGCCGGGCAGGCCCACGGTCCCCGTCGCGCCAGCTTCGCCGGGCGATAGCACCACTGATGGCAGCTTCGGAATGTGGAAGGCCGCATTGCGCGCCTGGACATATTCTGCGCTCAGTTTCGCACCCGGGCGCGCGGTATGGGTCGAGCTGGAAGCCTACGACGCGCCATTTGCACCGCATGGAGTGTCTGCGGCGCCGTCGTGGCGTTTCATCGCGATTTCCGGAGGGCTGCGCTGGTCGCTACGGTAGCCGACGCTCGGACGTCAGGAGCCCTCCTTCGGCACCACCAGTCCAATCGCGAGCGTGTAGAGGATGAGGGCGATCGATCCGTAAGCGGCGGGATAGGTCAGGGACCCAAATGGCCCGCTGTGCAGCGCGAACGCCCACACAATGAACGACAGGACACCGATCGAATTCTGCGTTGTCGCCGGCGGTTTTCCTGGCAGATCGGTTTGGCGCTTCATGTAGAAGAACGTCAGGACGGCGACAATCACGAAGATGATCCAGAGCGCCATGACCGCGAGGCCCGTGAGGAGACCGGTCAGCGCGACCCAGGCAGCCACAATCTCCGCGGGTATGTACTTGAGGATCCGATCCGCAAAGTCGTCGATCTGATTCGCCGCCGGCCCCGTGTCCTGCAATTGCGCTGTGATGATCCGCCGCATCGTACCCCCTGGTATTATGGTGACGTAAAGCGCGTACGCGCCGCAAGTGCTCGTTAGGCAAGGTGCGGCGCAATTTCCGCGCGAATGCGCTCGATCAGGATTCCTTCGGCCACGCGGCCGAACGGCTTTGACCGCTCGGCATGATGCAGCGCCGCGACGTTCCAAGCGTCATCGAAACACGGACCGCCGCTCGAGCCACCCGCTGAACGCGCGATGTACTGGACGTAACCCGGCCCATCCAGAATGGACGTGACGCCGGCATCGCACATCGAAAGGCGCATCGGCCCCCCTTTGGGGTGATGCAGGAGGTTCACGCCGTCTTTTTCGACGGGACGGCTTTCGGCCAGGGGTGCTGGTTCAAGCCCGGGCGTTGCGCCTAACGTGTCGGTAATACGTAACAGCGCGTAGTCGAGTGGACGGCTGCGGGCCACGATCGGCGTGTCGGCGAGATTGAGCGGGCCGTCGGTGCGCGCAGCATCCGCACCGGTTCCGCCAAGTCCACTGAACGACACAACACACTCACGGGCGAGCGCATCAGCCGTAGTTTCGTCCCCCTGTTTGCCGAACACGACATGGTGGTTGGTGAGCACCAGTGTGGGAGCGATCAGAACGCCGCTGCCAACGCGCACCGTTTTCGAGAATTCCACGCGACAAACCGAGCGCGCGCGTTTGACTGCGAGCTGCAGGAATTCGAGCGTGAGATCCACCGGGTCCGGCCGCAGCCACGACTGAAGCTCGACGGTGTCGCTTGGTCCTTGCCAGTCGATGTCTGGACCAAGGTCGTCCTGGCCGTCGGAAGTTCGCGATGGTACACCATACGTGTTACGGAACGCGGTGCGGTCCGGACCTTCAGCGCAGAGAGCGTGTGACTCGATGATCGACGCTATCAGCGCCATGTCTTCCAGGCCGATCGCGTTCGACTCGAGAATGGTCCGCAGCATCGAGCCGAGAGTCGTCCAGCTACGCTCCTCAGGGTTGGTTCCCAGGGTCTCGGCATACTCGAGTAATGCGCGCGCGTCGAACGGCGCTTGACCCGTGAACGTGCCGATCCGCTGTTGCTTGAACCCCTTCGGCATCGGGGTCCGGCGCACCAGGTCCTCGAAATAGCGTGTGACGCCGATCGGCGATGTGGTGGCCTGATCGGCGAGAAACTGCGTTAGGCGACGGTGCTCAGCCGGCGTGAGCTTGGTGGCCATGCAGGCGTGAGATTTACCCGCCGCCGCCCGGCTGGGCTGCGTCGTTAGGTATCAGGCGGAACCGCACCAGGATCTCGAGGACCTGCGTTTTCCGATCTTCGCCAATGCTTTCAGTCCAGAGCTTCAATACAAAGCCCAGGTACGAATATCCCTGATTAACTGGATCTGCTCCCTTGCGGAGCAGCCACTCTATCATGGCGCGTGACGCCTCCGGGTAGTTATTTCCCCAATCCTGACGCTCCAGCCGCATGGCCTCGGGCACGCTCCCTGCTCGCAGGAGATCGTTGATCCACGCGTTGACGCTCGCGCTGCCTGACGACTGACCGATCTCCGATAGGTTCCTAACGAGTACGGTAAAACGCGCATTGTCCTGCAGAAGATCTAACGGCGTGCGCGGTGCCGTCCGTGGCTGCACGGTCGGTGGGAAGCGGAACGCTTGCTTGAGCATCGTCGCCCGTTGCTGGCCCTTCAGCCTTTGCAGGCTCGCAACATTTCGCCACTCGGCGTATTCCGTTTCGATACCGCTCTCGGACCAGCGGCTCCACATCAGCACGAACGACTCATGCAACTTCTGACAATCTTTGGAGACCACGCGCACTTTCTCGCCGCGGTCGAACATCCACCCAAGTGAACCGATTTCCTTCAGCCACTTCGGGTCTTCGAGGTATTCGGCGTTGAAGTGCAAGAGTGAAACGCTGAAGCCACCGTTCACAGCAACGTGAAAGGAACAGGGCTCGCCCAACACTTGCTCTTTCTGTTGGATGTCAAGCCTCATGTCGTAGTCTTTGAGCGCATCGGCGATCACGTCCTGGATTTCGTTAGGCAGCCTCAGATCCGTGAAGCTGGGACTCCCGCCGGCACTGCCAGCACCGCCACCACCTGCGCCGCCACCCTGGCCACCTCCGCCGCCACCACCAGCCCCGCCCGGCGCGCCCGTGCCCTGGTCGGCGGGCAGCCTGCCGCCCGGGTGCAGATTCTTGATCGCGTCGAGCGGTGCCAGAGCCGCCTCGAACCTCGAGGGATCCGTAGGACGCGCGGACTGGAGTGCATCGAGGACGCCCACGTTAGGCTCGGATCCCGGTGTCCGCGTACGACGCTTTGCCAAACGTGAGCGATTGCGCAAACGCCCCGGTGTCGTGCGGTGCGAGCATCTCCCGGAACAGCTCGCGCGCAACACGCTCGATGTCTTCGGGTTCCGTGACGATCTTCACATCCGGCACCGAAATGATCACTCCCCCTTGGTAACGCGCGAACGTGATGAGAGGGTCGGGGGGGGCTTTTCCGACCGCAACGAGGACCGGACAAAAGCGCGCTGAATGCGGAAGGTTGAATGCCTTTGTCAGCGCATCGGCGGCAAAGAGCACGCTGGAGACGTCGTGCGCGTTAGGCGCCTCCGTCCGATACTCCTTGATCAGGACCGCAAAATTGTTGTCGTTCTTCGAAGCAACGAAATCGATATCTGTGAGGTACGGATCGAACTGCGGAGACCCCGTCCGCGGCTGTTCCACGACCGTGAACTGTAGAGCGCGCAACATGGCGCCAACAGCCTCTTCGAGATTGGTGAAGTGCCGGGGCGCCGTCTGTTTCTGCGCTGTGCTCCATGCTTCGGCGGTAATTCCCGTAAGCACGAATGCCACAACTATGGCAGTCGGAAAATTCGCAGGTTCAAGTTTGCCGAGGGCGGCCAGGAGGCCAATCGCGATAGCGACAATCGCGAGAGCGATAACGGCGAGCGACTTCCACAAGCTGCGCGCCCATTTCCAGAATGGCGTCGGCCCGGCTACCGGAGGGAACATCGCCTGCATGATTCCCTTGGTGGTCCGAGTAGTGATTCCGGGCAGCAAGACGCCGCCGAAAAACAATCCAACGCCAGTCGCGACGCCTTGCCAGTTGGAGTTGAATTGGTAGTCCATCAGGCCTAACGCCGCGTTGCCTGCCCAGTTCACGAGCCGCACCAGACCATAAAACGTCAGGCCAAAAAAGCCGGTCACGGCACCCTGACTGATGGCCGCGAGCCCCGCCGCCATGAACTCACGAGGGGTGGCCATCTCGAGGTGCGTCGGTGTGGTGCGGATAACGGTCGTGAAGGCAAAGGCCATCACCATCGTCATCGCGGTCGCCACCACGTATTTGTTGTGAAAAAAGAGCAGCGCCGGGAGCAGGCCGATGCCGAGCGCGAGGACTGTGATCGCCCATATCAAGAGGCGTATGCCCCAGAGTCGCCCAACGTTGCTGGGATCAGTGGGCGAATACAGCAGCGAGGCCGTGACAGTGTCAGGGGGATTAATCACGGAAGCGCCTCTAGACGACTCGGAGAGCAACTGACGCGGTTTCCTCGCGAGTATGAAGCGAGTGACGCTCGCGGGCGGTCACTCTATGGGCAAAGGTGATACTCAGTGTAACCTCTCGCCCAAATCCGGCATGAGTTTACGTCCGCGGCACGGGAAGCGCCATTTTTCGCTGCCTACCCTGCCGGTCGGCCTGCCTCGCCTGGCCTGGAAACCCGGCGCGTTCACCAGCTGCGCCGGCGTCCCGTTAGGCAGGGCGCGTCTCCGTGTAGGAAGCGGGCGTTAGGTCCGCGGGCGTGGGAGGTGGTATCTCATTTACCGCGCGGACGAATCTGCGTGGCCGATGGCCAACGCAGGGCTTGCCGGGGACCACGGTTTGGGGGAGTCCGACGGACCGAGCCGCCGGGTCTCGTGGGTCGGACCGTATGGGCCTGAGAGCTCCGAGCTCAGACCTCAGACCTAAAGTTGTGGAATGGGCCTGGGTAGAGTTGAACTACCGACCTCACGCTTATCAGGCGTGCGCTCTAACCACCTGAGCTACAGGCCCCTTAATTCCGTTGGGAGCCGCGAAACCTAAGCCGCTTTGCAAGACAGAGTCAACGGAACGAAAAATGCCGCGCACGGCCTCAACTAACGCTCCGAACCGGCGTTAGATGATAGGGACGAACCCTGTTACTTGGACACCAGCGTGACGCCATCGATCGATTGCGGAATCTCGCGGGGGGCCCATCCGTTATTTTCATACTCTAGCGACACCACGATACGCGTGAAAACATCGCGCGTGACGTTGTCGCTCTCGTAAGGCAGAGCAAGACGGCAGCATGATCTGGTTAATCCTCATCGCATTGGCGCTCGGTGCCGCACTCGCAGTTGTGCTGTGGCGCCTACGCAGGGTGCGACACCATACCAAGCTCCATGGACCGGTCGCGATTCTCGGTCCACTGGTCGCTCCAGCGAGCCGGCCAATCCCGCGGCCAACCATGGCGCGCGGGATGCCCGCCGTACGTTCGCAATTTGCGACGCCACCGAACGATTTCGACCAGGTTGTGGTCAGCCAGCCCCACGCGCCGCCGCAGCGGTCATATGCGCCGCCACAACGGTCCTA
>DATFBW010000231.1:0-3084 GCA_035253645.1 Gemmatimonadaceae bacterium
ACAGCGATCCCGACGCGTCGGTGTATTGGCTCGCCCGCATGCTCGAAGCGGGCGAAGATCCGCTCTACGTGGCAAGACGACTCATTCGATTCGCGTCGGAAGACATTGGCAATGCGGACCCGCAGGCGCTCACGGTCGCGGTCGCGGCAAAGGACGCCGTGCACTTCATCGGCATGCCCGAGGCAACACCGCTCTCGCCCAAGCGGCTATTTATCTGGCGACCGCGCCGAAGAGCAATGCCGTGTATGTCGCCTACAACGAGGCGGCCGAGGACGCACTCAAGCAAATCGCTGAGCCGGTGCCGTTGCACATTCGCAACGCCCCGACGAAATTAATGAAGGAGCTGAACTACGGAAAGGGTTATAAATACGCGCATAACGAGGCGGATGGGATCGCAGATATGGATTGCCTGCCTCCGTCGCTGTCGGGGAAGACGTATTACGAACCCACGGGGCGCGGATTCGAAGAGACGATCCGCAAACGGATCGAAGCATGGAAAGATCTGAAAAAGCGTTCCAGGGATTAGTGATTTGGTAGACGTCGAGACCGACATCGTGATCGATCGACCTCGACAGGAGGTGGCCGCGTACGCCGGCGATCCGACAAACGCCCCCGATTGGTACGCGAATATCAAGTCGGTGGAGTGGAAAACGCCGCCGCCGATTCGCGTCGGATCTCGTATCGCGTTTGTCGCGCATTTTCTCGGACGCAGGATGGCGTATACCTACGAAATCGTGGAGCTGATACCGAACACGAAGCTTGTGATGCGCACCTCCGAAGGGCCGTTTCCAATGGAGACGATCTATACATGGCGGGACGCGCCAAATGGCGGCACACATATGACCCTGCAAAACCGCGGCAACCCGAGCGGATTCTCGAACATCGTGGGACCGTTTATGGCGACCGCAATGCGGCGCGCGAACACAAAGGATCTCGCATCACTGAAGGCTCGCCTCGAAAACAATGAATGACATCGACATCGTCGAAGCCGTAACGAAGGCCGACTACGCGATTGGACGCGAGTTATTCGAGGAATACGCGCGCGCCATCGATGTCGATCTGTGCTTTCAGGACTTCGCCGCAGAGCTGGATCGGTTGACGGTCATGTACGCGCCCCCCGCCGGCGCGCTCCTGCTCGCGAAATCCGGCTCTGAAGTTGCCGGCTGCGTCGGGCTTCGTAAGTTCCGCGATGACATCTGCGAGATGAAGCGGTTATATGTGCGCCCGGCATTCCGCGGCAAGCATCTGGGCCGGCGCATGGCGGAGGAAATCGCGCGTCGGGCGGCCGAGCTTGGCTACCGCACGCTCGTGCTCGACACACTCGGGACGATGGAAGCGGCTCAGGGCCTTTACCGATCGATGGGCTTCACACCGGCGACGTCGTATTACGTGAACCCGCTTCCCAACGTGAAATACTTCTCGCTCAGTCTCCAAAAGCCGCTGCGGTCGACCGGCTGAGACGTGGAGCCAGCCCAATCAGTTTACGGCCAGCCTGCGACAGGCTTCGTGCTGCCGCTCTATCTCCGTCAAGAGACGCAAGTGGAAGGGCGCCTGATCCTGGAGCTCGCCGAGCAATTCATGTCGCGCCTGCTCTTCCCTTCGACGCGGCTGAATTGGCTGTGGACCAAGCGCGCAGGTGAAGGCGCCAAACTCAACATCGGCGACTTCACGAGCGCACGGTGGAAGGCCGCGCAAAAAAAATTCCTCAACAATGAGTTCGCCGTCCTGACGCTCAGGGCTCAGACCCCGGATTTTCCGAATCAGGAGATTTGGTTTTCCGCCCATGTCAACCCAATCGGTGGTGACGAGTTCCTGAGCGCCGGTGTGTGGGAGGTGAAGTGCAGCGTGCCGTACCTGCGGCATCTGGCGGCGTCGCCGGAAAAAGTCGAAGCGCTCGTGCAGCTCGCCATCCACGCGTGGAACAACACGCCGGACGGTCCTGCGTACGGCTATGGGCATCTCGCCAATTCGCTTGCGCGCCCTCGGTGGGACATCATGAAGCCGAAGCCGCCGGACGCGCCATGGCCATGGGACTTCATCAAGCCCCCTGCCGAGCGCGTGCACGCCGTACCTATCGCCTACACCGGCGACAGCGAGCTCAACCTGTCCGGAATGTACGTTCGGAATGCGGGCATCAAGGGCGCCTTCTGGGCAAATTTTCTCTCCGCCGCGCACGTCGCCCTCGCGGGCGGCGAAGCCGTGCTTCGAGAAAAGCTCAGCGGGATGCGCATCGAGCGCCTCGAGCACGGCGGCCTGCTTATCGTTGCCACCGACAGCCCTTTGCCGGAAGACACCGACGCGACTCGCGAGCGATTCTGGCAGCTCGATGAGGCCCTTCAGCCCGCATTTATCTCGCACGAAGGGTTGCGAGATACCTTTCGGGACATGCTCGGCTACTTCTACCGCGAACGCCCGCCTGTGCGCTAAACTCCGCCCTATGAATCGCCGCGATCTGCTCAAAGCCGCATTGCTTGCACTCGTGCCGCGACCGGCATTCGCAGCCACGGTATCGACGCTCATCGGCAACGGGTCCCCTGGCTTCTCTGATGCGCAGGTCAACAATCCCTACGGCGTACTCATCGGGCGCGATGGCGGGTTGTATTTTTGCGATCTCGACAACCAGCGCATCCGCCGATTCGATTTCCCCTCGCGGACGACTCGCACGATCGCCGGAGACGGACAGCGCGCCTACCGCGGTGATGGCGGCCCCGCGACGTCCGGTTCGCTCAACATGCCGCACGAGATCGTGTTCGACTCGCGCGGGCATATGTACATCGCCGAGCGCGACAATCACGTCGTCCGGAAAGTCGATGGGTCAACCGGCATCATCACGACGCTTGCGGGAACAGGTACCGCGGGATTTTCCGGCGATTTCGGACCCGCCTCTCAAGCACAGTTGCGGTCGCCTCACAGCATCGCCATCGCCGCGGACGACCGCCTGCTCATCTGCGACATCGGGAACCATCGGATCCGCTGCGTGGATCTGCGCACGAACATCATCGAAACCATCGGTGGCACGGGAGAGCGGTTGCCCACGCCGGACGGCGCGCCGCTGAAAGGTACGCCGCTCAACGGGCCGCGGAC
>DATFBW010000232.1:0-3262 GCA_035253645.1 Gemmatimonadaceae bacterium
CGCTGCAGGAGCATCCGACGAGGATCCGCCGTAGTCAGCGCTGGCCATTTTCTGCGAGCCAGCGCCGCTGGAGGATGCGACGTGCGCCCAATTTCCCTCGACCGTCGTGACGTCAGATGGATAGAGGACGATCTCCTGGGCAGCAAGGGATGTCGCAGTGCCTAGCACGGACGACAACAGCAGCAACACCGGAGCGCCCGTGGACCGCGCGAGCCGTTTCAGGACGCACCAGATCTTGCTCTTAGAACGCACACGTACTGTCATCTGACCTCCACGTCAGCGGACGATGGTTCTTTTGGGGAGCTTGGGCTCGGCAGCGCGCGGGACGCGAATCCCTCCGGGCGTGGCTTGCGGGCCAGGCGGGAGAGCAAACGACTAATTCAACTCAGGGGTGTTTGCAGCGCGAGCACTATCGAGCGTGGCCGCAGGGTGGGCAAAGCGCTTGCCACGCGTGAACCGTTTGTGAAAAGTAACGTTACACCTACGGCAGATTATCGTTGACTCATCACTGACACGCTTTGTCTGCAACCTTTACACACCGGAGTAGAACCTCATCAGCAAAACACCATAAAACACTATACAGACCGCTGTAGAGTTAGACCAGCGTAAAAGCTTATTGTTCAGTACTAATCTGATATGAATTGCGCCGGATGCGGTTTGAAGAGGGTTGCAGCGGTTCTGCCGTGTAGTAGTTGACGACGCGTAGCTGAGCCGGGCGTGTCGCTTGCATCCCGACGCAATGCGGGAGACGAGCGCAGGGTCACAGCAGAATACCTCAGCTTGTATCAGCAAGATCCATGAAGCGGTTTGTGACCCGCCTGCGCCGCGCTTCTGCCGACGAGCTCCTGTTTCGGGCGCGTGAATACGCAAACACCCGCTTCGAACAGGTGCGGGTCGGCGCCCGTGCGAATCGCTGGCGCCGCGAGCGCCTGGCCTCCCGACTCGACCCCCGAGTCGACGGTCTTGCGCCGATCATTCGAGCACTGAGACACGGCGACGTGGCAACCGCCAACGCCGCGCTCCACGCCCACTTCCTTCTGCGACGCCCTCGCTTTCTTCTGGAGCCCGCCCGGAAAAGCAGCATCGTCGAAGCCGTGCGAACGCGTTTCCCGGCGGCGTCGGTCGACGCGGTCGAGCGCGCAGCGCCGCTGATCGATGGCCGCTATGGACTCCTCGGCTATCGCGATCTGTCATTCCGCCGGGGAACATCGGCCGTGGACTGGCACTTCGATCCCGTCCACGAGAGGCGCGCGCCCCTGCGCTTCTGGAAGCGCGTTCCGTATCTCGATCGACGTATCGGGGATCACAAAATCATCTGGGAGTTGAACCGGCACCAGCACTGGCTGGCACTCGGTCGCGCAGCGTGGCTGACGGGAGATCTCGACCGCCGTTACTCGCAAACCGTTGCGCGGGAGCTCGAAAGCTGGCTGCGCGCGAACCCGCCGTTGAGAGGGATCAACTGGGCCAGCATGCTCGAGCTCGCGTTGCGCTCGCTCTCGTGGATCTGGACGCTCCACTTCTTTGCGTCCGACGATGGGCGAAACCCGGATGTCCCTGCGATCGATCTGCTGTATGGCATCGAACGCCAGCTGGCTCACGTCGCTAAGCATCTCTCGTTCTACTTCAGTCCAAACACACATTTGCTGGGCGAGGCACTGGCGTTGTACGTCGCGGGCCGAGCGCTGCCGGAGTTGAGAGCCGCCGCCGACTGGGAGCACGTTGGACGGCGAGTTCTCATGCGGGAGGCCCGCGCGCAGGTTCACGCCGACGGGGGGCACGCCGAGCTCTCGACGCACTACCATCGCTATGCGTTCGATTTCTACCTGCTGGCGCTCGCCATCGCACGCAACACGGCGGACCCCGTTGCGCCGGAGTTCGCGGAGGTCTGCTGGCGCATGGCAACGTACTGTCGTGCGATGGCGGATGACACGGGACGCCTGCCAACCATTGGCGACGATGACGGCGGGATGCTGTTTCCCATCTGCGCTCGGCAGCCGGCGGACGTGCGCGACTCGTTGTCGCTCGCTGCAGTCCTTCTCGACCGTCCGGAACTGGCGATTGGCGACGTGCCTGAAGAAGTGTTCTGGATGCTCGGTACGGACGCCACGACGTTGCGAACAACGACGCACGTGTCGCTACCGTGGAGGTCGAGCATCTTTCGAGAGACCGGGTACGCGGTCCTCCGGTCTGCCGACGATCACGCGGTTTTCGATGTCGGGCGGCATGGCTTTCTGAACGGCGGGCATGCCCACGCGGACGCCCTCTCCATCGTCCTCTCGACGAGCGGCCATCCGCTGCTGATCGACCCCGGAACCGCCACCTACACCATCGATCCGGTGCGGCGGGATCGTTTTCGGTCGACCGCGATGCACAACACGCTGGTGCTCGACGGCAGGCCGCAATCCATCCCTGCGGGGCCATTCCATTGGGCCTCGCGCGCCGACGCGCGGTTGACGTACTGGCATGCGTCCGAGGACTTCGATTTCGCCGAGGGCGCTCACGACGCATACGCAGCCAGCCATCGTCGTGCCGTCTTGCGAGCGCGCCACGACCTCTGGATCGTGCTGGATTTCGTGCCGGCGAGGGGGGCGCACCGAGCCGACACCTATTGGCATCTGGCGCCGGCATGGACGGTCGACAGGCGCGAGTCCCAGACGCTGTACCTGCGGCGAGGCGATTTACGGGCTGTGCTCGCAACCACGGCCCCGGGATGGAAGGAATACTTTGCGGATCCGCAGGGCCTCGGATGGTGCGCTCCCGTATACGGTCACTTACTGCCGTCGCTAACTTTGTGCTTCTCGGCCGAGAGTGTGAATGCCATTTCGATTGCGACGGCGCTCCGGGCAGCGGCGGCGCCGGTGGATCTCGTCATACGCCCACACGCGGTGACAACTGACGTGGACGACGGCTGGTTCCGCGCGGCAGTATGGGTCCGGCACGGCGACCTCGAGACGATGGCGATGGTTGCGTTCGCCGGCAGCGAGGCGACCGCTGGTACCGTGCGCAAAGGGACACAGCGGTTCTCTGTCGGCGATGGCGAAGTAGCAACCGATGCGCGCGTGATAGTTGTGACCTGGTCCGACAAGGGAGGGCTGCAGTCGCTCGATTTGATCGACGGGGCCGCAGTGTCGTTCAGCGGACGCGGCGGGTTCGACACCCGCGTCGTCGGGGCGCAGGACTTGCATCTGGGTGTGACCGCCCTGAGCCGGCTCAGCCGTCGCGACGAACCTCGACCGGTCGGGTAGCAGACTTTATGTGCGGA
>DATFBW010000233.1:0-8305 GCA_035253645.1 Gemmatimonadaceae bacterium
ACCATCTTCCAATGGCACGACGTACCGCTCGATTCGCGCCTCGCGGCCACTCCTGGAAGCGTGGCGACGCTGGACGCAATCGAGTGTGGCCGTGCGGCTGCGCGGTCTCGTCCGTCGCAAAGCTGACCAAGGTTGACGGCACTCTCAGCAGCTATGTGCGCGCCTAACGAGCGCGAATGCTCGCGCAGGCGCGGGGGTCACCCTGCGAGAATCGAGTCAATCGTCGCGAGCTCGCTCTGCGTCAGGTGGAGGTTGTCGAGTGCTTTGACCGCGTCGTCGATGTGAGACACACGGCTGGCGCCGACAATAGCCGATGTAACTTCCGGGTGGCGTAGCACCCATGCCAGCGCCATTTGTGCCAGGGTTTGGCCGCGCTCGCCCGCGATTGCGTTGAGCCGCTCTACTTTTGCCACCACGTGCGGGGAAACCTGTTCCACCGTTAGATAGCCGTGCGGTTTCGCCGCGCGCGAGTCGTTAGGGATGCCTTTCAGGTAGCGGTCGGTCAGCAGCCCTTGCGCAAGCGGAGAAAACGCGATCACTCCGATGCCTGTTGCGCGCGCGGCGTCGAGCAAACCGTGCTCCATATCGCGCACGAACATGCTGTACTTGGGCTGATGGATCAGACACGGCGTGCCGAGATCCGAAAGGATCGCCGCGGCAGCACGGGTTTGCTCCGCTGAGTATGAAGAGATGCCGGCATACAGCGCGCGCCCGCTGCGCACAGCGAAATCGAGCGCGCCCATCGTCTCTTCAAGCGGCGTATTGGGATCGGGACGGTGGCTGTAGAAGATGTCCACGTAATTCAACCCCATCCGCTTCAAGCTCTGATCGAGGCTCGCGATGAGGTATTTGCGCGAGCCCCATTCGCCGTATGGGCCGGGCCACATGCGCCACCCGGCTTTCGTCGAGATCATGAGCTCATCGCGCCAGGGCGCCAGGTCCGCTGCCAGAACGCGACCAAACAGCTCCTCCGCGGATCCGGGGGGAGGACCGTAGTTGTTTGCCAGGTCGAAGTGGGTGATCCCGAGGTCAAAGGCGCGCCGGATCATGGTGCGTGCGACGTCGCGATCGTCGACGCCGCCGAAGTTGTGCCAGAGGCCTAACGAGACGGCTGGCAGATGCACGCCGCTGTTGCCCGCTCGGCGGTATACCATGCTGTCATAGCGAGTTTCCGCTGGATTGTACTTCGGAGGAACGCTCACTGCGCACCATCTCGAGGGAATGGTGCGTCAAAAGTTCTCTCACTAAAGCCCAGGGGCTAGGGGTGACAGGCGCCCCGTGGACCCAGTGTGGGTCTAACGCATTACCCCCTGGGGCGAATGTATCGCTCCAGCCGCTGCACTCCATCGTCGTCAGTCGCAACAATATAGAGGAACCTAACGCCGACGCCGGCGAGCTGCCTTTGGGCAGGGAGCCTAACGCTGGAGACGTGCTTGCCTGTGCCGTCGAAGACGTCCCAGAGGGGCGTTTCACCGAGACGCATGGAGCGCTCGACCCACAGCGTGCCATCGGGGCCGATGAAGACGGGCGAGTCGGTGAACGGCGCCTTCACCTCTGCGAACGTGTTCTTCGTCGCCATTTCGCGCACGCTCCCCTCTTCCATCATGGCGGCAGGGATGGGGCTCAGGCCGGCATCGCTGTCGCGGCCGCCGATGCTCGAGTTTTGCAGGAAGTGGCGGACATATGCGAGCCGCTCCTCCATCGTCACAGGAATACGCGTGACGCGGACTGGCGCGCCGCGCTGCACCGTCCCGTTAGGCGCGTACCACTCCACGTGATAGTCTCCGGACCGGACGACGGCGATGCGGCCATCCGGCGCGACCGCCCACGCGTCCTGCGGCGCGAAGACGACCCAGCCAAAGCCATAACGTGGCCCGGGTGGGAGCCACGACGCGCCTTTGATGCGGACGAGAGTATCCACCTTTTGCGCCGTGCGATCGAAACGCACCAGGGGAATGGTGTCGTTAGGCGCCCGTGCGGAGCTCATCCAGGCCGGAATCTGCAAATAAAACCGCCCCGCCCGGTCGAAGCTGCGGGCCCCCATCGGGTAGGATCCGCCCGGGAGGTTGAGCGTGAACGAGCGATGGATGCGGAGATCAGGACCGATGACCGCGCTGCGTGAATTCCCCTCGTCGCTGAGTAACGTGGAGTCGCCCGGCAGCGGCGTCAAAGTCGTAGGCAAACGGTATTCGGCGGGGCCGCGTCCCGTCCTCCCGATCTGACGCATGGCATTCGAAGTGAAGTCGACGACAACGACGCCCTTATCGAGCCGATCGGAGACGAGGACGCGCCCGTCCGGCAGCTCGCGGATGCCCCGAATCTGCGTGAACTCCTGCGGGAAGACGCGCTCCGCTTTACCGAGCGAGAGCGTCTGGGGCGCTGTGGACTGGACGAGGAGCAAAGCTCCGAGAATTAGCACGCTTGCCCTCGGGAACGGGGAGAAGATCGGCCGTCTATGTGACACGGTAGTAATGCCCCGCAGTTGCCGCTCTTGCACATGATAGAACAGGAACTCGTACAGACTGATGATGGATCTCGGACTCTACACATTCGCTGAAAACACACCGGACCCGGACACGGGGCGCACCATAAGCGCGGAGCAACGTCTGCGCGATCTCGTGGAAGAAATCGAGCTCGCTGACCAGCTTGGCCTCGAAGTCTTTGGCGTGGGAGAGCATCACCGGGCGGACTACCTCGTCTCCTCACCCGCCGTCGTGTTGGCCGCCGCGGCCGCGCGCACCAGACACATTCGCCTAACGAGCGCTGTCAGCGTCCTCAGCTCGGACGATCCGGTGCGTGTCTTTCAGGATTTCGCCACGCTGGACCTCCTCTCCGGCGGCCGCGCGGAGATCATGGCCGGACGCGGGTCGTTCATCGAGTCGTTCCCACTTTTTGGTTACGACCTGGATGACTACAACGAGCTCTTTGAGGAAAAACTCGACCTCCTGCTCAAGGTCCGAGAGAGCGTGCGCGTCACGTGGGCAGGCCGGCACCGGCCGCCGCTCAAGGACCTCGGAGTCTATCCGCGTCCCGTACAGGACCCGTTGCCAGTGTGGATCGCCGTGGGAGGGACACCGCAATCGGTCGTGCGCGCCGCCACGTTAGGCTTGCCGCTGGCGCTCGCAATCATCGGCGGACCACCGGCGCGTTTCGTCCCATTCGTCGAACTATACCGGGAGACGGCGCGCGAGGCGGGGCATGATCCCGCGAGCCTGCCCGTGAGCATCAACTCGCACGGCTACATTGCGGATTCGTCGCAGCGCGCCGCCGACGATGCATTCCCGGTCTATGCCGAAGTGATGACTCGCATTGGGCGAGAGCGTGGATGGCCGCCCTTGACGCGCCAGCGATTCGAAGCGGATCGCGGACCGAAAGGGGCGCTCTTGATCGGCAGCCCAGAGGAAGTCGTCGACAAGATCCTTTACGAGCATGAGCTCTTTCAGCATCAGCGTTTCCTGCTCCAACTCAGCGTGGGAACGCTCCCGCATGACAAGATCATGCGCGCGATCGAATTGTTTGGGACAAAGGTTGCACCGGTTGTGAGACAGGCGACGGCGGGTACTGGCGTGCGAGCGTAAGAACAGCGGCCCCAGCCGTCTTCGAGCAAGTTCAGCAACGGCGTTCATGGTGGCAGACCGTCTGTCATAGCTGCTTGCAACGTCTGCAAATCTGACAAAACCGAACAGGCGCACAGGTTGCCCACCCGCGACTCCGCCCTCGGCACTGCAACGCCCCCGGCCGAGTGCAATACCATCGGGGCGATTACTTCACAGGAGTGACGATATGCTTCAGCTCTTCAGGAATCGTTTCGCCACGCCGGCGTTTTTTGAGTCGACGCTCGAACCGTGGAGTGATCTCCGTCGCGAGATCGACCGGGTGTTTGACACGGTCATGTCGGGCACGCAGCCGGCCATCAACGGCGAGCCACGGTGGTCTCCACCGATGAATCTGGAGGAACACGACGACCTAATCCGTCTCAGCGTGGAGCTGCCAGGCGTAAGTCCCAAGGACGTCAACATCACCGTTGAGAATGGTGTGCTTACAATCTCCGGTGAGAAGAAGATGGAACGCGAAAACGAAGCATCGAGCGGCGGCGCGCGGATCTATGAGTGCCGCTATGGCCGCTTTGAGCGGAGCCTAACGCTGCCGCAGTACATCGACGCCGAGAAAGTAACGGCTCAATACAAGAACGGAATCCTCGTTCTCGAGCTGCCCAAGTCTGCCGAATCGCGCCGGAAGAAGATTGAAATCGGCGTTGTCGAAGGACAGAAGCAGATCGAGGGAGGGGACCGCCCCCGCAAGATCGCGTAAGAATCGCCAACCGAAGTATCAACAACAGACTCGTTAGGAGAAGGAACTATGCGACACAATTCCATTCTTCGTTCGGGCCTCGTTGCTGTGGCATTCGCGCTCGCGTCGAATGCCGTTGGGGCCCAGGCAACCACGTCGAACCCGTCCGCTTCGAGCGCTTGGGGGGGGCCGCACACGATCGAGGGCTACTACACGCACTATCGGCTCGACACGTCCGGTGATGACCGGCTCGGCATGCATGGCCTTGGCGGCCGGCTGATGTGGAACGGCAGTTTGCGGTTTGCCGGTCTCGAGTCACTGCCATCCCGAACGGCAATCGGCGTCTTCGCAGAGTATGCTCCGAGCCAGGATCGCGGTTTTTCAATCGTGCACGCAGGCGCGCAGGGTGACGTGCGCCTTGCCTCGTCTCCGCTCTTTGGACGTCTAACGCCCATTGCGTCGCTCGCGGCTGGCGCACTTTGGACTGACGTGCAAGACGCCTCGAGGGCCATCGCGACGGGATTCCCGCTGGGCACCCGCCGCACGACCACGCTGGCCATTACGCCCGCGTTAGGCCTCCGCCTCGGGCTCTGGCGTGAGCTTGGTCTGCGCGCCGACGTGCGCGACGTGATGACTTTCCGGCACCGCACGTTGAACAACTGGCAGTTCGCCACGGGCCTCAGTCTCGCGTTCTGACGCGTCGGGCACTGCGATTTGCGTGAAGTTAGGCGCCGGCGCCGCGTCGGCGCCTAACGTTTTGGGCGCCTGGCGGGCCGAACCGTGCTTCGCAGGGTCCCGCAGAGGCCGTTTCGACCGCCCACGGAGGTATAGCACATGCAAGCCCATGCGAACGTGCCGTTCACTCGCTCCCCGAAGAGGAGATGAGCCATGTTGCGGGTTCGTGACATCATGAAGCAGGACGTAGTAACGGTCAGCCCTGAGACGACTGTGCGAGAAGCAATGGACCTGTTCGCCAGCCGCCACCTCAGCGGAGCACCTGTGGTCATATCCGGCAAAGTGGTCGGTGTCGTTTCGGCCACTGACCTCATGGATTTTGTTGCATCCCTGCCGGGCGTGCCTACCGCGCGTCCGGAAGCAGAAAATGAAATCGAAGAAACGCCGCGCATCGCGCCTGACGAGGATGTGCCGGATCAGGCGTACTTCGTCGAACAGTGGGACGATGCCGGGGCCGACGTCGTCGAGCGGATGAACGAGACTGCTGGCCCCGAGTGGAACGTTCTCGAGGAGCACACGGTCCAGGAAGCAATGACACAATCCGTCGTGTCACTTGCGCCTGATACTCCCGTCGAGCTCGCGGCCGACAAGATGCGTGAGACCGGTGTGCACCGTCTCCTCGTTATGCAGGATAGCCAACTGCTCGGCATCGTCTCGACCAAGGACATCGCCGACGCCGTCGCGGATCACAAGCTGACCTCGCAGCGATACGTCTTCGGGCCCAAGGATTCAGCGACGGATCGCACGTTCGGCTAAACGCGAGCTACAACGCGGTCGGATAGGTCTCGGGAGGCTCCTCGGGTTCGCCAGGGTGCCAGTGCGGCGTGCGCTCGAGCGGTTCCACGGCGCGTGTCACGTCGTAATGCAACACTGCGTCGAATTGCGCCGGTAAGTCCGCCTGGAAGTAGTGACTCTGGCGTTCCGACTCCGGCCGGTAGATAACGCCGATGGCGCGCTCGAGGCGCGGCTGGCTGAGGTCCGAGAGGGCGTCATGGTCGCTTGCGAGCGGGAGGTAGAAGTTGCTCCTTCCGGTCTGGTGAAACAGCGCTTCGTAGCTCTCGCCTAACGCGGGACGGACGGTCTTTCGGCGCGCCGGCTCATCCCAGTCGTCCGCGGCAGTGACGGTCCCACGATGCGTCGTAAAACCGATGAGCACCGCGTCATCGCCGTGACGCTGCCTGACAAGCTGTCCGACGTTGAGCTCTCCTGCGCTGCCCATTTCGGTCGCGCGCGCGTCGCCGAGGTGGGAGTTGTGCGCCCAGACGACCACCTTGGCGGTCCGCTGCGTGTTGCCGAGATAATCGATCAGCGCGTCGATCGTGTCAGCCATGTGGCGGTCGCGCATGTTCCACGAATTCACGCGACTGTCGAACATCGCCCGGTAATACCGCTCCGCATTCCTAACGAGGCGCGCGTTCTGCTCGGCGAAGAATTGCGCATCGGGTGAGAGATTGCGCCCGCGCTGAGCATACGCGGCGGCCGATTTCTGCAGCTCGAGAAGCTGCTCCACGACTTCAGCTTCGCACGTCGGCGTTAGGCCGAGGCGCGCGGCGTACCCGTACTGTTGTGGCTCCGGACCATAGCGATCGAAACAGCCGTACCGTCGTGCCGCGCGGCGCGCCGCGTCGGGGTCCACCTCGCGCAGATAACGGATGACGGCTTCCATCGACGCGTGCAAGCTGTAAAGGTCGATGCCGTAGAAACCCACTTTGTCGCCCTCTGCGCGTGACTCGTTATGCGCGCGCAACCACCCGACGAAATCGAGCACGTCGGCATTCCGCCACATCCACTGCGGAAACCTCCGAAAGCCTGCCAGAGATTGCTCGGCATCCGCGTCGGCAGAATCCGCGCGGACATAACGATTGACGCGATAGGCATCGGGCCAGTCAGCCTCGACCGCAACGGCTGACACACCGCGTTCGCGAATCAATCGTTTGCTGATCTCCGCGCGTGCGCTGTAGAACTCATGCGTACCGTGCGATGCTTCGCCGAGGAGTATGAAACGGGCGTCGCCCACGAGGGCGAGTAGTGGGTCGTAATCTTCATGGGTGCCGCGCAGCGGATGCGCAAATTCGCCGACGGCGCTGGCTAGCGTACGCGAGAGTTGGGCGCTCATTCGGATCCCTCGCCTCTTCGCACTGCAACGAGAGCGCCGTCCCTGGGTCGCATAACGCTCTGCGAGGGCTGGCGGAACATCTCTTGCTTCGCACGTGCGTCACAAAGTGTCGCTCGAGTTTTCGACACACTTGCGATGGATTCTCCGATGGTCACGTTCCACCTAACGAGCGGTCGAGCGCGCTACAGCGTTCCCACTCCGAGGTCTGCAGGATCTGCGGTGCTTGCGAGTGCAGCGATGGCCCTCCTGTCAATCGCTTGCGACAAAGAGGCGACCGCAACAGGGGGCAATGTTGCCACGATTGAGGTTACGCCTTCCGCACTCAGCCTTAGTCCAGGCCTCGCGCGTTCAGTCGTGGCCCGCGCGCTCGACGAAAGCGGCTCGCAACTCGGCGGACCGATTTACTGGTCGACGCAAGACGTTCAAGTGGCCACCGTTTCCAGCACGGGCGTAGTCACTGGAGTGAGGGCGGGCAGCACGCAGATCGCCGCAAGCAAGGGCGGCGTGTCAGCTGTGGTCCCGGTCAATGTGTCATCGCTGCCCGCGGCAGTCGTGCGCATTTCGCCGACGTCGGCGAACCTCAACATCGGCGCGACGATCAGGCTCACGGCGCAGGTGCTCGACGCCGGCGGGTCGATCATGTCCGGGCAAAACATTAGCTGGCAATCCGAAAACGCGGCGGTCGCGTCGGTGAGCTCCACCGGCACGGTAACTGGATTGACTGCGGGCAATGCGCTCATTACGGCGCGTGCAGCCGGTCTCAGCGGGACTGCGGTCGTTTCCGTGCAGCGCCCGGCTGTCGCGAATGTCGTAATCACTCCGAACGAGCCCACCGTCCAGGTGGGCAAGAGCATCCAGCTAACAGCAACACCTCGTGACGCGTCGGGACAGAACCTCACTGGGCGCACCGTCACTTGGTCGTCGAGCAACCTCGCAAGAGCGATCGTGAGCAGCTCAGGACTTGTCACTGGCGTGACCAAAGGGTCGGTGAATATCACCGCGACCTGCGAAGGGAAGTCGTCCTCCGTATCGCTTAGCGTCCGGTAAGAACGACCGATTCGAACCTGGTCGCGCTCGATTGCGACCGCAAATCCAAAACGAAGGTTGTCGCGTCCGGGACAAACCGGCAGCGGCGTGTCCATTTTGGTCAAGTAGCCAATTCGG
>DATFBW010000234.1:0-34795 GCA_035253645.1 Gemmatimonadaceae bacterium
GAAATAGACCGAGCTCCGAGCTCGGAGCTCGGAGCCTCAGTTATGAGACACATTCTCACGTTAGGCTTCTGTTGGTTGATCGCCACGGACATCGCGGCCGCGCAGGATCATGCGCGCATCCTGGGGCGCGTCGTGTACAAAAGCACGAAGGCAGGCATTTCAGGGGCCGAGGTGCGCCTCCTTCCTCCCGCCCCGCCGCTCGTCACGGATTCGAGCGGGTATTTTCGTTTCGACCGCGTCTTGCCTGGCGACGTGACACTCATCGTTAGGCGTGTCGGCTTCGCTCCCGAATCGGCCTTCTTCGAGGTCCATGCGCGCGAAGACCGCGACATACTCGTTGAGCTGAAAGAAAGTGTGCAGCAGCTGGACACGGTGAACGTCGCGGGACGTGCGGAGCCAATCGTCACCGGCAAGCTACGAGGTTTTTACGAACGCAAACGCATGGGGATCGGGACGTTTATCGATCCTGACTACCTAAAGAACGAAGTACAACAGCGACTCGGCGACGTCATCGTCTTGCGCACCCCCGGATCAAAGCTCGTGCGAGGGAGGCTGGGATCCACCGCCTGGATCGCGACGAACCGTGACGGTGGCATACGGCCAGCAAGTCCCCGCATGGACCCCATCGACAGGCAGCTCGGCGCCAACCCGAACGTTTGCTACCCCGACGTTTATATCGACGGGGTGGTCGTCTATTCCTATGGCTTCGGCCACCGCTTGTTCGACATCAATACGATCCCCACACACGACGTCGAAGCGATCGAATTCTACGTCGGGGCGGCGCGGATCCCGATTCAGTACAACAAAAGCAGCTCGGCGTGCGGCGTCCTGTTGATATGGACGAAATAGATGCGAGATGCGAGGTTCGAGGTGCGCGCATTGACCCGCTGCCTTTTCACGTTAGGCGCTACCCTCGTGCCTGTCGTGAGCGAGGCACAGGAGCTGTCTACCGTCGCCGGGCGCGTCGTTCACAAGACCTCGCAAAGAGCCATCGAGGGCGCTGAAGTCGTTCTGAACCCTCGCGGTATGCGCCTGCTGACCGATACCGCGGGCCGGTTCCGCTTCACGCAGGTCGCGCCTGGGAGCGTGGCGCTACTCGTTAGGCACCTCGGGTTTCGGGCCGAAACCGTCGCGGTGGACATACGCCCGGCCGATGACCTCAACGTGGAGATCGAGCTGCAGGCGTCCGTTCAGTCGCTGGATACCGTCAGCATCTCCGCGCGGGAGGATCCAGTCCCGCGCGGGAAACTCTCCGCGTTTTACGAGCGGAAGCAATTCGGGATCGGCCGGTTCATCGAGGCCAAGGACATCGAGCAAATCAGCAACCGCAAGCTTGCCGACGTGCTCCTCGCACGCGTTCCAGGTGTGCGCGCCATCCGCGCCGCCGGCGGCTCCAGCGTGTTCATCGGCACCTCACGGATGTCGCGACGTGCGCGTGGTGGTAGTACGCAACATTGCCTCGTCGACGTGTACCTCGATGGTGGAGTCGTATACTCCTCCGGCCGAGGCGCGCCGTTCGACGTCAACACAATCGACCCGCAGATTGTCGCGGCCATCGAGTTCTACAGCGGACCGGGCCAGATCCCCACGCAATACAACAAGATGGGATCTGCTTGCGGCGTATTGCTGATCTGGACGAAATAGGTGCGAGGTGCGAGGTGCGTGAGAGCCGTTAGCTTGCTTTGACCTTTGACCTTTGACCTTTGACCCTAATCCCGTTAGTCGGCCATACCACAATACGCGCCGATTTGTTAGGCAGCCTGCAGCGCCGCACGCTCCCACAAAGCCTCCTCCTGCACGGTCCGGCCGGTATTGGAAAGCAGCGGCTCGCGCTCTGGCTCGCGCAATCGCTCGTATGCGAAGCGCTCGGTCCCGATGGCCCTTGCGGCAAATGTCGCCACTGCCGCATGACGCTCCACCTCACACATCCGGACATCCATTGGGTCTTCCCGCTCCCGCGCCCGAAAGGCTCCGATTACAAGCCTAACGACGCAAAGACCGACTACGTAGAGGCGCGCATCGAGCGCGCAGAAGCCGGCGGTGTGTATCCGCCGCCGTCCGGATCCGACGGCATCTACATCGCGACGACCCGCATGCTGCTGCTGGCCGCCTCGGTGACGCCGGCGCTGGCGAAACGAAAGGTGATCATCATTGGCGACGCCGAGCGCATGGTCTCGCAGGAAGGCAGTGACCAGGCCGCGAACGCGTTCCTCAAGCTCCTGGAAGAGCCGCCTAACGATACATGCATCGTGCTCACGTCCAGCGCGCCCGGATCGCTGCTTCCCACGATCCGCTCCCGTGTCGCGCCGGTGCGCGTGAACCCGCTCACCGCGGCCGAAGTCCGCACGGTCCTCGCCGAGGAGGCGTTTGCCAAAGCGCTATCGAAGCAGCGGCTGACGTTCGATGAGGATGCCGCCGTGGAGCGCGCGGCCGGCGCGCCCGGCGTGCTCCTCAGTCCCGAAAATGATGCAGCCATTTGGAGCCGCGCCGCCGCGGTCGTCGACGCCGCGCTCTCCCCAGACAGCTCCACGCGCTATGGTGTCGCGTTGGCGCAGGGGAGCTGGGGCGCTCGGGGCGGCTTTTCCGATCTTCTCGACGCCGTCACCCTGCAGCTGCACCACCGTGTCCGAGAAGCGACGCTGAAAGGAGACGGGGAGATGGCCGGGCGCTTCGCTCGCGCTGTCGAACTGGTGGAAGCGGCCAAGGAAACGACCGAAACCAACGTCAACCCGTCCTTGGTGACCGCTGACCTGCTCGACCGTTTGGCCCACTCATTGCGCCCGTAGGGCCCCCAAGGACTATGCCTGACCTCTCGCACGTGGACGAAGCCGGGACAGCCCGGATGGTCGACGTCTCGGCCAAACCCGCGACAAGGCGGGTGGCTCGGGCTTCTGGGTCCATCACCATGGCGCCAGAGACATGCGCCGCCGTGCGTGATAACACGGTCAAGAAGGGTGACGTGCTGGGGGTGGCTCGGGTGGCGGGAATCATGGCGGCCAAGCGGACCGCAGACCTGATTCCGCTTTGCCATCAGCTCGCGCTGTCTGACATCCAGATGGACCTAACGATTGACGAGTCGCTCCCCGGTGTTCGCGCGGAGTCCACCGTCGTGACAGTTGGGTCCACAGGCGTGGAAATGGAGGCAATAATTGCCGTAAGCGTAGCACTTGTAACGATTTACGACATGGTGAAGGCACTAGATAAGGAACTAGTTATTGGTGAGATTTGTCTCAAAGAAAAAGGCGGAGGCCGCTCGGGGCACTACATCAGGCCATAGCCCTGGAGGTCACCGCGTGGCGAGGACGGGAGGTGGCGCGGCATGTCGCGGCGACGCCTGGTCCCAAACGATAGAGAGGGAGCATGCAGGATCTCAGACATACCTATGCCCATTACGGGGATCGGCTGCGGCGCCGGCGCAAGATCAGAGCGACGCTCATCTTCCTAGGGTTCAGCGTAGCAGCATTGACGGCCGCACAGGATTGGCGCCCCAGCCCAGCTCTCGCAGCTGGCGAAGAGCTCCTTGATAGCGGTGGCGGCCACTGGTTTGCCGGTGAGAATGCCGAGCGTTGGAACCAGGTCTTTAAGTACGCCCGTCGCTTCAAGATCTCGAATGATCTGGCTGCAGCCATCTATGAGGAGGCTGTGGAGCAGCGGATCGATCCGGAGTTGGCCTTCCGCGTCGTCCGCCTCGAGAGCCGCTTCCAGGAGCGGGCCCTGAGCCCAGTGGGCGCGATTGGTCTTACGCAGCTCATGCCGGCCACGGCGCGCATCTACCAGCCGGGGATCTCGCTCGAGGAGATGAACGACCGCCACACGAACCTGAGGATCGGCTTCAGCTACTTGCGCGATCTGCTCGAGGAATACCGGGATGTCCGCGTCGCGCTGCTCGTCTACAATCGCGGTCCGTTAGCAGTGGTGCTCGAGCGCGAGATGGGGATCGATCCTTCGAATGGCTACGACCACATCGTGCTTAAGGGCTATCGCGGAACAGGGCTTTTGAAGGAGCGGCAAGCGAAGAGCTGATCGACTCAGAGCGAGGAGCAGGGATCAGGGGAATGAAAAGGGCGGCCAAGCTGGCCGCCCTTCGCGTATCTGCACGTCCCCTCGCGAACCTGTTGCTCCCCGCTCCTCGCTCACGAGTTAGTTCGTCTTTGCTGCCTTCTTCCGCGCCGTCCCCCGCACAATGATCGACTGCCCCGGATAGATGACCTTCTTCTTCAGACGATTGAGCCGCATGAGCGCCGCCACTGTGGTTCCATGGCGCTTGGCTATGGAGCCGAGGTTGTCGCCCCGGCGGACCACGTACCGCGAGCCTGACGACGTGCCGTAGCGCTCGATCTCTGGGTTCGGGACATCGAACGCTCCTTCAACGGCGTGTTCTGTCGGCACGAGGACCGTCTGGCCGGCAGTCAGCACGCCGCTCTTGCTCACGCGAAGCTTGGGATTGTACCAGCGGATCTGCGCAGACTCGATCCCATGCTGCGCGGCGAGCTTGCGGAGCGTCATCCCCTTCTTCGAGACGACGCGCGTGTACGGCTTTTTCTCAGCGTCGGGAATCGCGTCAAAACGTGTATAGAACGAATCGACGCGACCGGTCGGTATGCGTACGACGAAGGAGTCTTTGGGCGGGGTGATCCCGCGCAGCACGTGCGGGTTGAGGTCCCGGATGACCGATACGTGACTGCGTGCGCCGCGCGCGACAGCGGTTAGCGGTGTCGCCGCCGGCACTTTCACCGAGTCGTATTTGAACGGCGGCATCGAGTCGATGTCGTAGCCGAAGCGCTTTGCGTTCTTCGCGAGCAGCGCCGCTGCGATCAGCTTTGGTACGTAATCTTTGGTTTCAGCGCGCAGCAAACGCGTGTCGGCCAGCGCGAAGAAGGCATCGTCGCCGTTCTGTCCCTGCAGATCATCGTCGATGCGATTGAGACCACGAGCGACGCGCCCAGGGCCGCCATTGTAAGCCGCAGCAGCTAAGTACAGCGAACCAAATTGATCGCGCAGGTGGTCCAGGAAACGAGCCGCTGCGTCGGTGGATTCGATGGGATCGCGCCGTTCGTCCACCCACCAATCGATGCGCAGGCCCATCCCGCGTCCCGTGCGCGTCATGAACTGCCACATCCCCACGGCCGCCGCTCGTGAATACGCATGCGGGCTGTACCCGCTTTCGATGAGCGCGAGGTAGCTCATGTCTTCCGGAATGCCGCGTGCGCGGAGCGTTTTGCGTATCATGGGCATGTACCGCACACCCTGTTGCAGCCAGCGTTCGAAGGTCGTGTGCGCGGATCCCGTAAACAGCGAAACGTATTTCTGCACGCGGTCGTGCGTTTCGTACGACCGCACGTCGATATCCCACGTTGGCTCCACCTCAGCCAATGCATCGCTCATCGTATCGGCGGCCGGTCGGATCGCGCTCCCGGTTGCGCGATTTGGTGCGGGGAGCGAATCCCCGAAAACCGCCACGGCGCCGCTCATGACTTCGCGCAGCGAGACTTCGATGCTGTCGTGCTTCGCGCGCGACGGCATGAGATCACCCGCCGAGGTATGGACCTTCGCCGGTTCGCGTGACTCGTTAGGCGCCGGCTGGCGCTTGGGGTTGGCGGCCGTATTGGCGGTCGCTGGACCGCGCGACGTCGCACAAGCAGCGACGACGGTCGTCAGCACAAGCAATGGGAGTCGGCGTAACTGGGTCAAATCGGACCTCCATGAGGAACAGCGCGTCCGACGCGCCGCAATGTTACACCCGCGAACGATGGGCGGTACCTCCGCCATCGCACTACTTACCGAGTCGCGATAGAGTTCCCGACTACGCGGTTCGTCGCCTGCAGCGTGGCCACGACGACCCCGCGCAGGATGTCTTCTCCAGCGAGTGAGCAGCCGAGAAGCCGCTTCACGTCCCCATTCTTTCGTAGGAGGACGCTCACGATAACGACCGTATCGTCGAACGCCCGCATGGATTTCACACCAATGAGCTCGAGCTGTACTTCTGCCTTTGTGAATGCTTCGATCGCGCGAAGGGTTGCGTCGGCGGGCAATCTGAGGTCACCGAGCGTACTCGCAATCCCGTCTGCCTTTCCCGAGATCTTTTCACCGTCGAGCCACTCGAACTGAACTTCGGCGTGGCAGCGGCCGTGCGGTGTCCGCGTAAACGTGAATTCCGTCAGACGCAGACGTTGGCGTCGCATGTCCATCGCGACGACCGCGTCCGGTCCTGCATCATTGTCTCTCGCCATTGGTCCGCTTTCAGTCGCCATGACCAGCATTCCTGTGGGCTTTCTCCAGCGGTGGCGTGTCATCGAGCGTTCGGATGAGAGTTACACGATCTCGCGGAGCCCGGGCAACAAGCCGTCACGCCTATGCGCGCGGTCGTTTCGATGCGTTTCCAAGACTCCGCTCAGAGGGGAATTCGTCACATTCGGGGCGTGCGCTGCGAGACGTGAATCGTCACGCTCCCGACGCCACGCTGCGACCTTCGGCGCCGTGCCAGATTTGTGCGCCTAACGCGAAAAGGTGACAATTTTTGCCGCTTGGCGGCGCAGATCGGCTCACGCGATGCGCGGTCGGCCGCTTAACGTGAATCTGACACGCAACGGCTTTTCATCTCGGTACCAGCGCTGCACCATGAGCCATGACCACATTCGCTGAAAACCGCACGCTCGCGCGGCGTGATTTTCTCGTTCTTGCCGCCGTTGCGGCAGGCGGCGCATTACCGCGGGCGCTGCGCGCAGGCATTACCCAACCAGTCCAGACAACCTTTGACTGGACGCGCATCGCGCCAAACGTCCATGTGGCCTTTGGCAGCGGTGGCAACTCGCTGCTCGTCACTCGCGCCGGCGAAGCGCTCCTCGTGGACACCAAAGTCGCCGCATTCGGCGGTGTCCTGCGCCGTGAAGCGTCCGCGTTAGGCGCCGCTGTCCGCTGCGTCGTCAACACGCACCATCACGGCGACCACATTGGCGGCAACGATGCGTTCACCAACGACGTGCTCACGGTCGCCCAAACGAAAGCAAAAGACCGTGTGCTGCGCGACGTCGCAGCTTCGCTCGCGCGCTTGAAGGGCGCTCCGGTCGACGCGTACGCCACTGGTCTGCGCCGCTCGGGCTTTGATGTCCGCATCACGCCCGAGGGGCGTGCCGACATCGAGGCCTTTATTCGCGCGATCGAATCCGTGAAACCGGAACAGTTCGCACCTACTGTCACCTTCGACACCGAGCGTGAGTTGCGCGCTGCGGGTTACGCGATTCATGTGCACCACGTGACACCGGGACATACGGACAACGACGTGATCGTGCATATCCCGGAGTTGAACGTGCTCCACGCGGGCGACCTTCTCTTCAACCAGCACCACACGTTCGTGGACGTGAGCGCCGGAGCGTCAACAGCGGGATGGGATCGCTGCCTGGCGAAGGCACTCGAGTTGTGTAACGCGTCGACCGTCGTTGTCGCTGGACACGGCCCAACCACGGATCGCGCGGGACTGCAACGCCAGCGCGACTATTTCAACCGTTTGCGAGATGTCGTTGCGAGCGCGAAACGCGAGGGGAAGTCGCGCACTGACGTCGTGGCGCTCAAGCCCGCGCCATTTGCGGACCTCGCCTGGCCCGGGTTGCTCGCGGACACCCTCGGCGTGCTGTACGACGAATCGAGTCGTTAGGTGCAGCCACCGGTTCCCTCGGGCCATGCGCCGTCGAGGAAGGCGCGGATCGCCGGGATGGTTGCGGCGGGACGCTCGTAGTGCGGCCAGTGACCGGCCTCACGCACGATGAACATCCGCGCGTTAGGCTGGCCCGTCACCCACTCGCAGTTTCCGGCCAGCGGGGTGTTGTCGCGTTCGCCGTGAATCACGAGACGCGGGATGGTTACCCGCGGGAGATCCCGCCGCCAATCGAACTGACCCATGGACCCGAGCAGCGCGCCGAAATACGCGCCGATGCGATTGGGCCACTCGTTCGGGGAGTCGCAAACGTCCGGCGCTAGCCGGGCGACGCTCGTGTCGCCGAACGATGCGGGATTCGTGACAAGGTTGCGCGCTCGACAGAGGCCCGCCTGGTCATTGGCAAATTCGCCGGCGCGTTCGCGTGCCTGGAGCTGTGCCCACGCGGCGCTATCGGTGCGCGCCGCACGGCTCCTGCCGAGTGAATCCGAATAGGGCACCCAACGCGGAGCGACCGGCGCGAGCTGCACGAGACGCCTAACGCGTGTCGGATGCCGTAAGGCGTACACGAAAAGCTCCATCCCCATGCCCGACCAGCCGATGAGCGACACCGAGTCCGCGTTCACCGCCTGGCGGATGACCTCGACGTCGGCGACGTTGTGCTCCAGCGACGCGGAGGCAGGTGGAATGCTGTCCGAACGCCCCCGCCCTCGCGGATCGTACAAGACGATGCGCCGCGTCGCGCTGGCCAGCGTATCGAGACGTTCGCGGTGGAACAGGGCGTTAGGCACGATGACGACGTCCGGGCCGCTGCCAACCACGCGATACCAGAGCCGAACGCTGTCGGGCGTAACGGCGTATCCTTCAGACACGGGGATCGCCTCAGGCATCGATTCCGACTGGCTGCATCCGACTGTCGCAGCGCCCAATACCGCCAAGAGGTTCGTTAGGTGACCGGCAACAAGTCGCATGCTCATGGCTGTGCATCTCCCTTGTCATTCATGGGCCGAGAAGCGCGCTCGCATCCGCCTCGAAATGGCGCGTGCCATTTCCGTCCGTCATGCCACAGAGCAACAGATACTCGGCCGGTCGCAATCGCGACGTCAACTTCCTGCAAAGAATCGTCGTTCACTTCCTGACGTGCGCCCCGGCTGACATGACGGCAACGTTCACTGCATCGGATCGACGGCGGGCCTAGGATAAACACGTGACGAAGCTTCATTCCTTTGTTGGTGTTCTCGCCGCGACGAGTCTTCTGGCCGGCGCAGCGTGCGCTCGGCGTGACGAGCCTCCACAGTCCGCGGGGACTCGCGACTCGTTCGGTACTGACTCTGTGGTAGGAGTCGATTCTGCGTGGACCACACTTCGCGCGAATTCAGAGAGCAACGGCTATGCTGTGAACGCCGAAGGGTATCTGTCATGGCGCGGGCGGCGTTTGAGTCCGGCGCTACCGGCGGCAAGCGACTCCGTGCCACGCACGTACGCCATCGCACCCCGCAGCCCATCCGGACGGTGGGCATTGGCGCAAGCAAGCGATGCCACGTTCGGGCGCCTGTTCGTGCTCGACCTGGAAGCCGGCGTCACACGTGAAACCGCCGCCACGAAGTACGGAATCACGCACTGGGTGGCCTGGGCTCCCGGTCTCCCTTACGCGATCGTGAGCAACCGCCTCGAAGGTACCGCGCTGCTTTATGTCATCGACCTAACGACAGGTGCCGCGCGCCAGCTCGATTTCTCGACCGTCGTGCGTCCGCCGCTGAGCGTCACGCCGAGCGAGTCCAGCCTCAAATGGCTTGATGCGGAGGCTGGCGTCTTTGCTATCGAAGGGCGTGTTGCCTGCAATAGTGCGGTGGAGCGCTGTGAGGGCACAGCTCCCAGCGAGACCAGGGCATTTCGTGTAGACGTACGGACGTTGCGAATTACCGAACAGAGCTAAGGCCGCCTAACGAACGCCCAAAGTGCCGCATGCACGTAGGCGGGCCGGTCCCCTGCCGCCGGGACGATGCCGAACTCCGCCCCACGATTCCTGCGTGTCGAATCAACCGTGAAGCGCTGCTCTCCGATCTTGTAAATACGCTGTGACTGGCCGAACCAACCGCGATGCAGTTTGCCATCGCGGAGCGTGATTTCAACCGGGAAGCGGTTCTCGTAGCGGCCGACGTACTTTGCCATCTCTGCTACATCCATGCTCAGCTCCGCGGGCACGCTCGCAGCTGCCGGTTGCGCACTTACGCCGAGCGCTTCGAACGCGGCATCAATGAGCCGTTCCATACGAATGCCGCTCCTGTTGAGCAGCGTAACGACGCCGAGTCGGCGAGGGGGGATCATGCGCACATACGATGAAAACCCGGTCATTTGCCCGTCGTGCCACACGCTCTGCAGGCCGCGATATGGTCCAACGAAAAGACCGTACCCATAGCGCGCGCCATCGAAAATGTTCGGCACGCGCACGTGACCCGTGGTCATCGCCGTGATTGTGTTGCCGCGGAGCGCAGGACGACCATCGACGACCCCGCCGTTCAGCATGACGAGCATGAACCGCGCGACTTCGTGCGCGCTCGCATACGCGTACCCCGCAGGCCAGATCCGGGTATCGTTGTCGAACGGCCTAACGACTTGCGCATCGCCGGCTGGCGGCCCGCCACCAGGCACGGCGTGCCCGCTTGCTATGGGGAACGTCAACGCGACGCGGGGGCGATACGTAGAGCGCGTCATGCCTAACGGCTGGAACACGCGCTCCTGCACCAGGTCCGCGAACGGTTGCCTGGTTACTTCCTGTCCAACGAGACCGGCCAGCGCATATCCCTGATTCGAGTACGAGAACACGGTTCCTGCGGGCAGCAGTGCGAATGCGTCGGGCCACGTCCGCGCGTACGCAGCAAGAGCGGACTCGTCCTGCGACCCGTTGCCGCCGGGTTCGTCCTTGAGTCCCGAGCTGTGCGTGAGCAGATCGTGCAGCGTACGAGCGCCGATCGCCGGAGAGAGTCCGGCCACATAACGAGCGACAGGTGCTCTTACATCCAGTTTCCCCTGGGCGACGAGCTCCGCGATGAGCGCTGCCGTGAACATCTTCGATGCGGAGCCAAGCTGAAACAGCGTCTCGGGCCCAACGGGCGCGCCCGAATCCATGCTGGTCACGCCAAAGCCCTTGGCGAAGACAATGCTGTCGTTCCTAACGATGGCAATCGCGGCGCCTGGAACCTTATGCTCGGCCAGGAATGCGCCCGCGAAGCGCTCGAATGCAGCAAATGCAGAGTCGCCCCGAACCGTTTGTGCGGCGACAACAGACGGGAAGCAAAACGCTGCCGCCAGAAACGCTCGCAGCATCCGACTCATGGTTGTAACCATGTAGCCACGGCCAACCCGGTGTCAGACGCGCGACGTCAGAACAGTGTCAGAACGGTCGGTTACGACAGGGCGCTTCACTCAACGCGCATCGCCGAAGCTGGATCGATGCGGAGCGCCCGCGACAGCGGTCCCGCGATCGCCGACAGCGCTGCCAGCGTTACGATGATCACGATGGCGCCTAACGTGAGCGTGTCCGTTGTGGCAACGCCATACACTTGCGATGCGAGAACGCGCGCGAGCGCCAGACTGAGGGCTACCCCAGCGATTACCCCGCCAGTCACGACAACGACTCCCTCACCCAGGACGAGCCGCATGATCGACGCGGCATTCGCACCAATCGCCATCCGCACTGCGAGCTCCCGGCGTCGCCGCGCGACAACGTACGAGATCGATGCATACAGACCGAGCGCCGCGAGACCAAGCGCGAAAAGCGCGAACCCCACGAGCAATGTCGCGAGCATCCGCCGCGACGCGCCTTCCTGCGAGACGATTTCGTCGAGCGTGCGGATGTCGGACAAGGCCAATACATCGTCGACGCGTGCCATGGCGCGCTGCAGGTCGTGAGCCGTAGGAGGCGTACCTGACGTGCCGCTCACAACGATGCTCGTGTATGCCCGCGGCGCCTGCGCGTACGGCATGTAGACATCGGCACTGTGCTCACCGATGACCGTTTTAAGTGTTTCGTTGACGACACCGACGACCGTGCGCCATTCCTCGCTCTCGCCGATCCGGATGCGACGCCCGAGCGCACTTTCGCCAGACCACAAGTCGCGCGCCAAGCCATCGCTGATGATCACGACGGCAGCCGCGTCCGGGTTATCGCGATCATCGAACGTCCGTCCGCTGATCAGAGAGATCTGCATAACGCGGAAGTAATCGGGGCTGATGCTGTGCACCGTGGCCCGGGGTATGACATCCGACGCTCGTGTGCCTGCCTCGCTGCTGATAGGAGCGGCGCCACCTTGTCGGAAGGGATATGGAAATACGAGTGCCGCCGCACGGATGCCTGGAACGCGTCGAATCTCAGCCAATGCGCGATCGGCAACGTTGCGCCGCGCCGCTGCATCGGGATAACGACTCTGTGGAAGCAGGACGTCAGCTTTGAGCAGACCGGCAGTTTGAAAGCCCAGTGGTGCATTTCGTAAGGCGGCTACGGTACGCGCCATCAAACCAGCGCCTACAAGAAGCACGACAGTAAGCGCTATCTGCGCTCCGATGAGACTCTGCCGCATTATTGGCCGACTCGGGCCGCTCACATTTCTTCCCGCTCTGACAGATGCAGCGACATCACCTCGTGTCGCAGCGACCGCGGGGATAAGACCGAACAGCGCGCCGAGCGCGCTGCCCGCAATGATCGCGAGCGCGAAGACCATGATATCAGGAATCAGGCGCGCTTCACCACCCGGCACGCTGACGCCGAGGTGTGGTCCCACCGCCGATGCGATGACCTCTATGAGGAAGCGGGCGAGCAGCGTTCCGGCGATGGCGGCCACCGCGGCGAGGACAAAGGTTTCCGTCAAGAGCTGCCTAACGAGACGTCCTCGAGAGGCGCCTAGTGCGCCACGGATGCCCAGCTCATCGCGCCGCCCGGCTGCTCGAGCGACCAGCGCACCGGCAACGCTGCCAGCCGCGATGAGCAGCATGAACGCGGCGGCGCCGAACAGCGCGACCAGGATGGGTCTCACCTCGTGTGTGTATTCTTCGTGGACCGGCACGGCAGACATGCGCCAGCCGGTCGGCACTTCACCAAGCTGCGGAATGACGGCCGCGTTCAGCTGCGCCTGAGCCTGTGCCAGCGTGCTCCCCGATTTGAGTCGCACGATGGAGGGCATGCGTGACGTCGTTAGGGGCCGGATGACGTCGGTGAATCGGGTGACATGCCAGGTACCAGGAGCGGTAACTCCGACGATCGTCACCAGTTCGTTCTCCAGGGGTCGATCGGTGGAGTGCAGGCGGATTGTCGTCCCAATGATGCTGCTGTCGCGATTGAATCGCCGCGCCCAGAGCGCATCGCTGATGAGGGCGACTGGCGGTGCGCCGGCAGTATACGCTTCTGGCTGAAACGCGCGGCCGACGGCGGGGCGGACGCCTAACGTTGTCAGGTAGCCGGGCGATACCCAGGCGCCATCCACGTATTCGGGACGATCGCCGCCGGCGAGCGTGAAGCCGTCCAGGTCCCACGCTACGGTACCATTGAATACCGAATCGACTTTGGTCCAATCCACCGTGCGCAGCGAAGGCGCGTTCGGGAATGGTTCGCGCGAGGGCCCGGGAATCACGAACGCGAGGCGATCGGGGTCCGGATAGGGCAGCGGGCGCACGAGATAGGCGTACAACACACTGTAGGCAGCCGTGGCCGCGGCGACACCGACCGCCAGCGTGAGCGTCGCACCTAACGCGAACCGCGGATTGCGGCGCATGAGTCGCGAGGCGATGAGCACATCCTGTCGCAGCTCGTCGAGCCAGTTCCGACGACGACTGTGCCGCTCGGCGTGCTGGTCGGCGGTGCGACAGTACTCTCGCGCATCGGCCAGGTCACCGAACTGGCGCAAAGCCTCGCGCCGCGCCTCGGTCGGCGAACGTCCGAGGCTCCGGAGCTCACGCTCGCGCATCTCGAGGTGAAAGCGGAATTCGTCGTCGATGTCGGACTCGATGGTTCGCCGGCTGCGACGGGGAAGGCGCAAAAAACGACGGAAGCGGCTGCTGTCACTCATTCGGGACTCGATGCGCGGCTGTCTGGGGGCGGTTCACGTAGGCAAGGGCTCGACCACTTTCAGCACGGCGGCGGAGTAGCGACGCCACTCATCCAGCTCCGCGTGCAGACGTCGTCGCCCGGCAGGCGTTAGGCGGTAGTACTTCGCTTTGCGGTTGTTCTCGGAAACCCCCCACACCGAGTCGATGAGTCGGTCACGCTCCAGGCGGTGCAGTGCTTTGTAGAGCGCCGCATCGACGATGGAGATCGCGCCATCCGTCCGCTGCCGGATGAAGCCCGAAATGCCATATCCATGCATCTGGCCCCAGGCCAGCGTGCGGAGGATGAGCAGGTCGAGAGTGCCCTGCAGGAGGTCGAGCGAGTCGCGCGTCATGTTCCCCTAACCAAGTTGGGGGAAGGCGGATTGTCAAGCGCGTGCCAGCGACGCGGAGGCAGGTGGAATGCTGTCCGAACGCCCCCGCCCTCGCGGATCGTACAGGACGATGCGCCGCGTCGCGCTGGCCAGCGTATCGAGGCGTTCGCGATGAAACAGGGCGTTAGGCACGATGACAACGTCCGGGCCGCTGCCGACCACCCGATACCAGAGCCGAACGCTGTCCGGCGTAAGCGCGTAACCTTCCGATACCCGGATCGGCTCCGATGTGGCTTGAGGCTGACTACAGCCGCCGAGTCCCCCACACACTGTCGCGACTGGCCCTGCGGACTCACGGTGTCGCTGCGACGTCACCTTCGCGTACGAAAATGGCCCCCATTTCCTGACGTTCGGGTTGTCCCCTGACGCAAGGCTAGCCGAGCGGGGCGATGTTCTGATTCAGGTGAAAGAAATTGCGGGGGTCATAGCGCGTTTTTATGTCGCGCAGACGTCCATAGTTGTTGCCGTAAGCTGCCGCCATGCCGTCGATCTCGTCGTCATCAAAGTAGTTCATATAGCGGCCCGCGGCACGGAATGGCTGCATCGCTTTGTAGGTCTCTCGTACCCAGGCAATACAGCGATCGCTCTCGTTAGGTTCGATCCATTGACCCAGGATCAACATGTTGTAGCCTTCGCGCCGATGCGGAAACGCGGTCGCGTCCGCGGGCACCCGCGTCACCGCCCCGTGGAAATGCTCGAGAATGATTTGCGTCATGGGAGACGGGACCGCTGCATAACGATCGAGAATCGTTTGAATCGCTTCAGTGCTGAGCGTCTCCAGAAAGGTCGTCTTCCAGTAGTTCAGCGCGCCCCGCGGATACCCTGCGTCGAGCATCGAGTTCACTTGCACATACGGCATGGGACCGATCGTGCTCATGAGCGGCGGACCGAAACCGACGAGCTCTCGTGTCGCAACCTCGCCGTCGCCCAACGGGCCGCAGTGGCACGCGAGCATCGCGGCGAGCTTCGTCCCATCGGGAGTGTGGATGACACCTGCTGCCATGGAGAGCTCGTCCGGCAGCCTGGCCGTAAAGTCGCGGAAGAAAGCCAACATGCCGCTCGCGCGCTCGAACGGGTGCGCAACCAGGCCACCGATGACCGTCGGTCCGACGGCGTGCAGCTGAAACTCGAAGGAAACCGCCACGCCAAAGTTGCCGCCGCCGCCGCGAAGCGCCCAGAAGAGATCCGGATGCTGCGTTGCATCGACGTTGAGAACCTCACCTGTGGCGGTGACCAGCTCCACTGAGCGCAGATTGTCGGCCGCAAGTCCGTATTTCCCCATGAGCCATCCGAGCCCGCCACCCAGCGTTAGGCCCGCGACCCCGGTCGAGGAAACCAGGCCTCCGGTCGTTGCCAGGCCGTGCACCTGAGTATCGCGATTGAATTCCGCCCATATGGTTCCCCCCTGCGCTCGCGCGGTGCGCGCAACGGGATCCACGAAAATCCCCTTCATCGGCGAGAGGTCGATCAGCAGGCCACCGTCGACGGTGGCGCGCCCGGCAACGTTGTGGCCTCCGCCGCGGATCGCTGTCGGCAGCGCCGTTTCGCGACCGAGGTTCACGGCTTCCACTACATCGGAAACGCCACGACACCGGGCAATGAGGGCGGGGCGTTTGTCGACGAGACCATTGTGCACGCGCCGGGCTTCGTCGTAGCCAGTGGAGTTGGGCGCGAGCAACGCGCCGGAAAAACGGGCCTCCAGGGCCGCGATGAGGTCGCGGCTGTCGACGTTGGCCGTCATCTGTACTCCGCGTTAGGCAGTAGACACGTCGGCCGTGCCGAGCGGCGTGACGCGCGCCGGAAGGCTCGCGCGAAGGTCGTCCTGACGGCGCTGCGCCTCCGCCAACAATGCATCGAACCGCGGGTGTCCGCGCACGATCGCAAGAGCCGGGTCATGATCCCTCAGGTATCGCTGGTTGTAGAATCCATAGTGCACAGCCTTCTCGAGCCACGTCAGGCACAAATCGCGCTCGCCCGCCAGCGCGAGCGCGTCCGCGACGATCCACAAGTATTGCGAGTCGAGCCCGGAGTAGTTGTCCGCGATCCATTGGTATTGTTGCCGAAACGCGGCGACGTCGTTGCCGAGCGCGCGACGCATCAATGAAGCGACGGCACCGAACGTCGTATCTCCCAACGCCTCTCCTGCTCGCCCAAACAACGCTTTGGACTCGGCGCGGCGGTCGGCAGCGAGGAGGACGAGCGCGTGAAAAAACGCGGTGACAAAGTCTTTTGGATCGAGAGCCATCCCTTCTGCGCTGAGCGTGGCACCCAGGGCTGCTTTTCCGTCCATCGCTTCAACGATGCCTAACGCCGCTCGCACCATGGGCGTGAGCGGGTCGATTTCCGCGGCGCGACGTACGCGGCGGCGCCCCTCCGCAATGAGACCAGCCTCGGCTTCGGTCATGCCGAGCCACATGAGTGCATCACTTGTCTCCTGCAGCTCGAGCGAACGGCGGAACGCTGGAATGTTGCACTGACCGAGCGGCCACAGAATCAACCCGAGGACCACGTGTGCCCACGCGGACTCCGGATTGAGCTCCAATGCGCGCGTAGCGTAGGACTGGGCCTCGGTGAGCAGGATTCGGTCGGCTTTGAAGTCGATGTTAAACTGATTCCATCGGATGTAGCCTAACGTGGCCAGCAGGAGGTCGTTCTCGCCGCTCAGGGCCATGCCTTCCTGCACAAGACGAGCCGCACGCTGCAGCGCGTCCGGGGTGGAGCGCAGGATCTCCTGCCGCGCCAGGAGATAACAGTCGTAGGCTCGCGAATCCGCGACGGGACGCTGCCTCAGTCGGCGATCCTCGTCAGGCGTCAGAATGACTTGCAGCGCTCTGACGATGGTCCGCGACAGCTGCTCCTGGACCTTGAACACGTCCTGCAGCGTGCCGGTGTACTTGTCAGCCCAGATCTGGTGATCGTTGATCGCCTCGATCAGCTGAGCGGTGACACGGAGGTTGTCCTGGGCGCGACGGACGCTTCCCTCGAGTACGTAACTGACATTGAGCATGCGGCCGACCTCGCGCAGATCGCGGGATTTTTCCCGCGCCGCGATTGCTGAGCTCCGGGATGTCACGCGCAGGGAGCCAATCTTCGAGAGATCGTGTATGAGCTCTTCCGCAAGTCCCTCGGCGAAGTAGCCGCTCTCCGGGTCGGGACTCAGGTTGTCGAACGGCAGCACGGCGATGGAGAGCTCCCCACGATCGGGGCGCGCTGTGGAGACAAGTAGCGCCTGCGCAAACTCACCCGCAGTTGTCCAGCGCGCGGCGGGCTCACGAGCCAGCGCGCGCTGGATGGCATGATCCATGGACTCGGGAACGTCCGACCGCAACGTCCGGATGGGTGCCGGCGTTTCCATGAAACGCTTGACCAGCAGGGCATCGCGGGTCGCGGCCGTGAATGGCGGCTCGCCGGACAACATTTCATACAGGACGCAGCCTAACGAGTACACGTCGGAAGCGGGCCCAATGTCACGGTCGCCGAGCACCTGCTCCGGGCTCATGTAGGCGGGAGTTCCGAGGGACGTTCCTGTCTCCGTGAGTTTCGCATCCACCGCCAGGCCGACTGCTCGCGCGATGCCAAAGTCCGCTACGAGCGCATGGCCCTCGCTGAGCAGGATGTTTTCCGGCTTGATGTCCCGGTGAACGACCCCGTGCATGTGGGCATAGTCCAGTGCCCCCGCGACTTCGCGCACGAGCAGTTCGGATTCTTGCACGGAGGGGCGCTCACGTCGCAGGCGATCGCGCAGTGATTCGCCCGCGACGAACGGCATCACATAGAAGGGGATATCTTCGCCGTCCACTCGGCACAGACCGGAATCAAAGAGCGGCAGAATGTGTGGATGCTGCAGGGTGGCGGCGATCTCGATTTCGCGGAGGAAACGGTCGACCCCGAGCGTTTCCGCGGCGCTCGACTGGAGGACTTTGACGGCTACCCTGCGGTTGTGGCGCAGGTCGTTGGCAAGCCAGACGGTAGCCATGCCGCCGCTCCCGAGCTCGCGGATCAGGACATAGCGCCCGTCGAGGGCCGACGCGAGGCCTTCGCGCGTAGTCGGCATCGTTAGGCGATGGCTGGCATCAGGGGCGTGCCAGGGTGCGTAACCGGGGTCGCATCATCCATAACGTGCAGCACTCGATCACGGTCGCGCTACTTTTGGCCGCTCGAAGTGCGGACGTTACTCACCTGCACGCCAGGGCGGTGCGCCAGCCATCACACCGCAGCAGTCACGACCGACGCCGAGCTCCGCAGGCCGCAGCGCGGTCGTTCCTGCCCGCTGACCGGCTAATCTGGCTGTGCTGCACGGGCGTATGACCCGGGCGGGTCTCGAACCCGCGACCTACGGATTAAAAGTCCGTTGCTCTACCAACTGAGCTACCGGGTCGCCGACGGAGATAAAACTAGCGACAGGTTGGCGGGTAATAAACATCACCCCGGCGCCGCAGCTTGGAACACAAATATGATGCGGGAGCCTGGCTGCCTAACGAGTTCCTCGCTCCTCGCTCCTCGCTCCCTGCTCCTCGTATCTCGTATCTTCCATCTCGAACCTCTTACCCGTTACTCCCGTTGCACTTTGAGCGTATCATAGGTAGGATTCGTGTCCCCTTCGGGGGAGCCCGCCGCAGCATTGTAGCGCCCTAATTTTTTATCCCAGAGCCGCTTTTGACCTCCCGCCTAACGCCAGCGCTAGCTGACTCCGAAGAGCACGACGACATCATCTATCCGGACACCGTCCCGTTCCTGCTCGTTCACCTTGCCTGCTTCGCCGCGTTCTGGACCGGAGTAACCGCTCAAGCGTTGGTCGTCTGTATCGCGCTGTACGTCGTGCGCATGTTCGTGGTGACCGCCGGGTATCATCGCTATTTCTCGCATCGGTCGTTCAAGACCAGCCGCGTCTTTCAATTCATCCTCGGCTTCCTCGCACAAACCTCGGCCCAGCGTGGCGTGCTTTGGTGGGCGGCCAAACACCGGCACCACCACCGGCATTCCGATACCGAGCTCGACGTCCATTCCCCGCGACACAAGGGGTTCTGGTATTCGCACGTCGGCTGGATCTTCACGCCGCGTCACGACATGGCGGACTACAGCACGATCCCGGATCTCATGAAGTATCCGGAGCTACGCTGGCTCGACCGCAACAGATACACCCCGGCAGCGATCCTCGCCGTGGTCTGCTTCGTGACGATGGGTTGGGTTGGCCTCGTGGTTGGCTTTTTCTGGAGCACGGTGCTCTTGTACCATGGCTCCTTCATGATCAACTCGCTGGCGCACGTGTTCGGCAAGCAGCGCTACGTCACGGGCGACGACTCACGGAACAACTGGTTCCTGGCGATCTTCACGTTAGGCGAGGGTTGGCACAACAATCACCACGCGTATCAACGGTCCACGCGCCAGGGCTTCCGCTGGTATGAGTTCGACGGAACGTTCTACATCCTCAAGGCGATGTCCTGGTTAGGCATCGTTTGGGATCTGGGTGAGCCCCCTCCGGATCTCGTCCGCAATGAGCACAAGTTGGGGAAAGCCGTAATCGAGAAGGTTGCGTTCCAGCTGGCGCACACGTTCCCCGTCGAACGTATCGCGGCTCAAGTCCGCGACGCGTGGGCGCAGCGCCCCGGGTTTGTCGAGCTGCGCGAAAAGGTCGCGGCCGGGCAGGCGCGCGCCGAGCAGGCGTTGCACGACATGCATCTGCCCCACGTGCCCTCGATGGACGAGCTGCGTGAACAGTTCCGCGTGCACTTCGCGTCAACGCCGTCGCGCGAAGAGATCGTCGCACGAGCGCGCGAAATCATATTGCAGGCCGTCGGCCATCAGGTTTTCGCACCGGCACTAGCCTAACGACTTGACGCGTGGAGCTGGAAGCAACGAGCGGGTATTCATTTCTCGCTCCTCGCTCCTCGCAATTAAACGCCTGGATTCCTCACACAGCGATCCGCGATCATCGACTTGAGCTCGCGCGGATTGCTGATCGTCTCGAAGAACTGATTCAGGTAATACTTGGAATCCCGCACGGAGCTCCTGTCCAGCCCCGGCACTGAGTCATACAGCGCGAGTACGCGATCCTTGAGGCCGAGGAACTCATTCGCGATTTCCGTGAGGTGCGGGATGTGCGTGCATCCGCCACGGTACAGCCTTGTTTGTACATCGCGGATGCCGAGCCGGGGATCGGGAGTGGCATAGTGCGCGCCCACGAGCCCCGAGAAATCGAAATCGTAGGCGGCCGGCAGGTAGGCCGCCTGCCCGTCGACTACCAGGAGTCGCACGTTGTGAAGCGAGTAGATCGAATAGTCGGTGTTGCCGATCATGTACTCGAAGAGGGCAAAGCGCACCGCCTCCTTGCCGTCGAGGTCGTCGAACAACGCGCCGCGCAGCTCGGCGATCTTGCCGCCATTGCGGCGCGCCACGTCGCGCTCATCCTCAATGAAAAACGCCGGGAAATTGCCTAACGATTTTCCTGTGGTGTCTTTGTACGTGACCGAAGCCAGGCGCGACCGAAAGCTGAGCGGCGTCACGAGGTTGTGCACGCGATACACCAGCTCTTCCTTATACACGTACTGCTCGTAGCGATCTTCGTTCCGGCAGTGCGTCACGAGCTTGAGCCCACTCTGGCCCTTGAACTCGGTGCTGTCGAGCAAATCGGCTCCGGGCGTCTTGCCGCGGGGAAACTCCACGCGCAGCGGGACGAACGGACAGTTGCGGGCCAGCAACCGGAAATGCCCGCGCGTGCGCAACTGCACGGGAATACTCACCGTATCCGTGCCTTTCGGGACCTTGAGTGTCGCCGGATAACGTTGCGTCGATAGTGTGTCCCGGTTGCGCGACAGGGTTCGATAGTCCGCGATCAAGACGATGTTGAGCGGCTCCCGCGTCGCAAATAATGGCAACGCCGCCGCCTTCTCGGCGCGCTTGGGCGAGGGACCGGGCGCGGAGGCTTGCGCGGAGAGCATGGCCGGGACAAACAGAGCCACACCTAACGAGAATCGGGCCACACGAATCATTCGACGTTCACTCCCGCCGCATACGGAGCGGCTGCATCACGAATCGCGGTGCTCAAGAGCTCCGGACTCACACCCTTACGTAACCGGATGGAATATATGGCGCGGAGCTCTTCGTCCTCACCGTTTTTCATCCCGTCAAAGCGCCAGCGCTTCGTGTAGGTCTCGAGCGCGCTTTCGATCATCGGGCGGGCCGCTTCGGCGTCGCTGACGGCCACGCTCACCCGGTGATCGTACCGCGCCGCCGAGTCGGAACCAGTGTCCCCGGAGGCGCGACGCCGGCGCCTAACGCGCTCGGCCAGCGCGTCGAGCTGCGCCGGAGCAAGGGACTCGAGCACTTCGCGATCGACACGAGCTACGAACTGGCTCGTGCGGTTCGCGATCGCCATTGCCCGGTCCAGCTGCCGTTTCGCGCGCTCCCCTTCGAGTGCTGGCGGTTGGTGCGCGAAATCCACGGCCCACAGAGCAAGGACGAGGACGACAAACACCATCGACAGCACCGAGCCGACCGCGGGAGAAACCCCGCTTGCAAGCCCGATCGCTGTCGAGAGGAGGATGAATACTGCGTCCTTACTGTCTTCCAGCGTGTTCCGGAAACGCACGGCGGCCACAATACCGGCAAGAGCAAAGGCGAGCGGGAGGGATTCCTTCACCAGCACGGTGATCGCGGCGACAACCGTGGGCAACAGGACCAGGGCGTGGGCAACGGACTGACTGAAGCCCTGCGCACGACGCGTCCGGATATAGACCCATGCAACTGGTAAGGCGAGCGCGCAGGCCGCGAGCGAGGCGAAGAACGCTTGCATCGGGGCGACGATACCGACGCTGACGGCGCCCGGAGTGCCTAACGCTTGCCCGACCTGCAACGTGGGCATGCCGGGCATCCACAATTGGGCCAGCCGCGCGCGTAGCTCGGGTGTGCCCACCACCCACACCAGACCGGCCAGTCCAGCGAGCGCCCCGTAGTAGGCGATCAAACGGACGCCGATGTTGTCGAAGACCGATCTCTTCATCGGCCTAGACTATCGGCGTCGTCCCCTGTTTGAGCAACAGGTAGGTGCGGGATACGAGGTGCGAGGTGCGAGATAGCTCCCTTACCGCTCGTACCTCTCGCACCTCACATCTCGCATCTCGCCTCTCGCATCTCGCATCGGTAGATAAACGAAGGGCCCGGGCTGGAGCCCGGGCCCGATACGCAGAGGGGAGGAGGATCCCTCTACGCGGTCCAGAAGGTTCTACTGCGAGGTGGACGTCACCGCGCCGCCAGCAGCCGTCTCGATCACGAAGACCACACGACGGTTGGCCTGGGCGCCCGGATCGTCACGCTCGGCGTTCGGATTCACCTGACGGGTCTCACCGTAGCCGATCGTCTTGATCGTCACGCTTCCCAAACCGGCCTGGGAAAGGTACGCGGCGACCGCGTCAGCGCGGCGCTTGGAGAGATCCTGGTTGTAACGCGTGCCACCGGCCGGATCGGCGAACCCTTCGATCGTCACCAGCGTTCCGCCATAGTACTTGTTCACCACCTGCGCAAAGCGATCGAGCGCGGGGCGATCTTCATCGCGGACCGTCGCATCGTCAAACGCGAACGTCACCGGGAACGCGAACTTCATCCCGTTCTCCATTGCGGTAATCTTCGCGCCGAATTCATCGCGCAGCGCGGTAAGATCGCGGCGCAGCGAAGCAACATCCGTCTTTAGAGTGGCAACTTCGGACCGCACGGAGGCGACATCATTCGTTAGGGCGCTGTCCGCAGACATGCGGGCGGTGCGCTCTGTGGTGATGCCAGTCTCCACCTGATTGCGGACATAACCTTTGGTCGCGCAGGCGCCTAATACGAACGTAGAAAGGACCGCTCCTGCGATCAGCTTTGCGTTGTGTCTCATATGGCCTCTCGTTGATATATGGTCGAGCACGCTGGTGACATTTGCGTCGCGCCCAGGAACGGGCGCGCGCGCAGCAGCGGCCTGTTGATGGAATATTATTCCGCCCGGCAAAATCGCTTGTGACTTCGATCACAAGCCCCCGTTGTTAATGCTTTTCTAATGTCAGGAAAGGCTGGAAACGGGGGCCGGCGGGGGCTCTGGAGGTGGAGAAGCGGCCCAAAAAGCCGGGAATTCGTATTGCGCCGGCTCGTCCGAGAACGGGAAGAGTAGCTGCCTAACGCGAGCGAACGAGCCCCGGTGATGGCGCGTCGGGACGTTCGTATCCAATGCCGCCACATGATCCGGCGTGGCGTATCCCGCGTTATGCTCCCAGCCGAAAGCCGGGTACCGATGCCCCAGGCGCGCCATTAAACGGTCGCGCGTCACCTTCGCGATGATCGACGCGCACGCGATCGAATAACAGCGTGCGTCCCCGTCGACGACGGCGGTGTGCGGATACGTGAAATGCGAGATGCGGTTGCCGTCGATGACGACGTGCTGGGGCGTGATGCGCAGTCGTCCCAGCGCGCGATGCATGGCGAGCACACTCGCGCGGTAGATGTTGAAGCGATCGATCTCGCGCACGGAGGCGGCGCCTAACGAGACGGAAAGCGCGCGCCCCATGATCCGCGCGGCCAGCCGTTCGCGCACGGGAGCCGGCAGGACCTTGGAATCGTCCACCCCGGGGATGGCACGCACGTTAGGCGGCATGATGACCGCGCATGCCACGACCGGACCGGCCAGTGGACCGCGCCCGACTTCATCCACCCCGGCGAGCAGCTCGCCGTATTTTTGCCGGAGCCCTTTTTCTATACCTGACCAGCGACTTGGGCCGGCGCGCGACGCTGGCCGATTGGCTTCGCGTGCGGGGCGCCCGCCACCTTCCATCGCCGCTGTCGCCGGCTTCTAGGTCTCGCTGCCTTCGGCGACGGTCTCTGTCGCCGGCACTGAGACGCGCACCTTCTTTTCGCGGATGCGCGTCGCCTTACCGACGAGGTGACGCAAGTAATAGAGCTTGGCGCGACGGACGCGGCCTCGTCTCACGACCGCTATTTCTGCGAGCATCGGGCTGTGGACCGGGAAGATGCGCTCGACGCCCACGCCATTTGAGATCTTGCGGACGGTGAACGTTTCGCTGACACCACTGCCGCGGCGGGCAATGCAAATCCCTTCAAACGCTTGCAGGCGCTCTTTATCGCCTTCTTTGACTCGCACGTTGACGCGGAGGGTATCGCCGGGCCGAAAAGCCGGGATGTCCGACCGCATCCACTCTCGCTGTGATTCGATGAACGGATGCATATGTCCGCCGTTCCCCCAGGGGATAGGGGCGAAAAAAACGTCGCTATTTGTTGTTCGTGTGAAGCCCGAATTGTAAGTGGGCCTGGGCAGCTAAGCTAGCGGCGATACGTGGCTTTTAGTTGCGTAATTCGCCACAGCCGGCGGGCGCCCCATTTTCATCCGCAATTTGGAGGCGGAGCGCGCTGCGGCGTTCGCGCAAGGCAGCGGCTACTTGCGGCTGCGTGACACCTTGAGGAAGACGCATGATGCCGCGCATGCGGATGCGCTGCTTATCGGACGGCTCCCCGTTCCAGAGGACGAGATTCGTCGCCTGGCTCGCGGTCCCGTGCAGCACCATCACCGCCTGCGCCAAACGCAGCCGCGCCGGGTTTTCGATCGAGAGCTCGTACTCCAGCTCCCCTGCCCCGTCAGCCGTCCGGACTTCCATCCGCGCGAATCCACCGACGCCCGTCTCGACCGACGTGCACCCTTCTGCGCTGAGCTCCGTGTCGATTAGGATCGCGTCGTCCGATGCTCTGGTGTTTGAAACCGGCACGGTGTTGAAAGACGCGCTCCGCGCCACGCTTCTTGGCGCGCACGCGGCGGACAAGAGAGCGGCGAAGATTACGAAGCAGGAAGCGCGTGAGAATGTCATCACTGAAGCAGACAGATAACGGCTGAGTTCGTGACTGGTTTCGACCCCGTGCACTATCACGCTACTGCCACAACCATGCCCAAAGTGCGGCTCGACAGTTTCGACTTGTGCGGCAGCGCACAAGTGTCGTTTTAGCGCGCGCGTTCCGTCGTTCGGTCGCTCGCTCGCTCGCTCGTTAGGCGCTTGGCTTCGGCAGCGCGCCAGCGCGCGATTTCGGCGTGATCCCCCGACATGAGGATGTCCGGGACCGCGTGACCGCGATACACGGGGGGCCGCGTGTAGCTGGGTGCGGAGAGTCCGCTGCCCGCCGCATAGAAGGAATCCGTCGTTGCGCTCTCCGCGTCCGAGATCGCGCCCGGGAGCAGCCGCGCGACGGCATCGATCACGACCAACGCGGCCGCCTCGCCCCCGCTTATCACGAAATCGCCGAGGGAGATCTCTTCCGTCGCGAGGTGATCGGCGACGCGTTGGTCGACGTCCTTGTAGTGCCCGCAGAGCAGGGTAAGCTCGGACAGGCCCGCGTACCGCAGGGCATCTTCCTGCGTGAAGCGTCTGCCCCGGGGAGAAAGGAGGACAATCGGCGGCTGCGTGCCTAACGCTTCGACGGCTTCAAAAAATGGCTCGGGTTTCATCACCATCCCGGCCCCGCCACCGTAGGGATAGTCATCGACTGTGCGGTGGCGGTCGTGCGTGTATTCCCTGAGGTCCACGATGCGGTACGATACGCTCCCCGCCGCAGCTGCCCGCGCCGGAATGCTGAGGCCCAGCGGCCCCGTGAAGAAGTCCGGAAAGATCGTGACGACCGTGATCCGCAGCATCGCGAGCTAATCGAAGAGCCCAGTCGGCGGATCGACAATGATGGCCCGACGCGTGGTGTCGATGCGTTGCACAAACTCGGGGTGGAGCGGGAACAGCACGAGCTCTTCGCCCCGCGCTACCTCGAGCAGAGGGCCCTGCGGCAGCTCGTAGTAATTGGCCACTCGGCCGATCACCGTCCCGTCCACGAGCTCCAGACTGAGGCCCACGAGATCACCCGCGTAGGGCGTGCCGCCTAACGCCGCGGTGTCTTCCTCCGCGGCCCACAAGTCGACACCCCGCCAGCGCTCTGCCGTGCTGCGATCGGGAATTTCCGCGAATGCCAGCAGCCAGCCGCCGTTGGTTGTGCGCGCACCCTGCAGCACGAGCTGCGACGCCCCGTTCGCACCGGCGAAGAACCGGCGGCCCTCGGTGAAGAGCGTTTCGGGTTGCGCAGTCAGGGGACGGACCAGCAACTCGCCACGAAGCCCGTGCGCGCGCCTAACGTGGGCCACGCGCGCCAGTGGCCGGCTGGACGTCTGCTCGTCAGCCGGCGTCGCTGGCGCGCTCCACCGGAATAGCCGCCACGCGCCGCTTCTTCGCGACGCGCGCCTCGTGTCGCTCTTTGAGAACGCCGGCGCGCCGAAGGAGCGAACGCACCGTGTCGGTGGGGAGAGCGCCCACGTCGAGCCAGTGATTCGCGCGGTCTAGTTTGATGTTGAGACCACCGTCTTTCGCGCGCGGCTGGTATTGCCCGATGATCTCGATGAAACGGCCGTCGCGGGGGCTACGACTATCGGCGACCACAATGCGGTAGTGCGGGATCTTCTTGCGCCCCTCGCGGCGCAACCTGATACGGACAGCCATCGAACAATACCTCTTCTCGTTAGGTTCCTTTAGAACTTCCAGGCTCATCGCATACCCGGCATTTCCGGGATGCACCTGTGACCACTAAGCTCCTAGTCGTTAGCTCTTAGCTCTTAGGACAGCTAAGAGCTAAGAGCTATGAGCTATGAGCTTTATCTTAACAACCCCGGCGGCAATCTCATCCCACCCGATGCCGCTTTTTTCATCATCTTTTGCATCTCACGGAACTGGTCGAGCAGCTTGTTCACCTCGCTGATCGGGCGACCCGACCCCTTTGCGACACGTGCTCGGCGCGACCCGTTGAGAATTCCCGGATTCTTCCGCTCGTGCGGCGTCATGGAAAGTACGATTGCTTCGACGTGTTTGATCCGCTTGGGATCCATGTTCGCCTGGCGCAACATCTTGGGGTTCACCCCAGGCAACAGCTTCAGAATGCCCTCGAGAGGGCCGAGGCGCTGCATCTGCTTCATCGCGGTGAGGAAGTCGCTCAAATCGATCCCTTCCTTCTTGACCTTCTTCTCGAGCCGCTTGGCCTCGTCTACATCGAACGCTTCCTGCGCCTTTTCAACCAGCGTGACGATGTCGCCCATCTGCAGGATGCGGCCCGCCATGCGCTCAGGATGAAATTCCTCGAGCGCGTCGGACTTTTCGCCGACCCCGATGTATTTGATGGGCTTTTTCGTGACGCCGTAGATCGAGAGCGCCGCGCCACCGCGCGCGTCGCCATCCATCTTGGTGAGGACGATGCCGGTCACGCCTAACGCCTGATCGAAGCCCTGTGCGATGCGCACCGCGTCCTGTCCGGTCATGCCGTCGGCCACCAGCATGATTTCGTCCGGATGCACCGCTGCCTTGAGCCGCGTCAGCTCTGCCATCATGGCGTCGTCGATCTGCAACCGGCCCGCGGTATCCAGGATGACCACGCGCTCGCGCTGCCGCCGTGCTTCCTCGATGCCCGCCTTGGCGATCCGCACCACATCCTGCGTGGACCGGTCCGCAAAAACAGGGACGCCGAGTTGCGTGCCTAACGTCTCGAGCTGATCGATCGCGGCCGGACGGTACACGTCGGCGGCCACGAGGCGCGTCGGGCGTCCCTCGGCCGTTAGGCGCCGTGCGAGCTTGGCCGCCGTGGTCGTCTTTCCCGAGCCTTGCAGTCCAACCATCATTACGATCGTGGGCGGCACCGAGCTCAAACGCAGCCCTTCGCGTCGCTCGCCAAGCATCGCCGTCAGCTCGTCGTGCACGACCTTCACGAGCTGCTGCGCAGGTTGGACGGTTTTAAGAGTGGCGATCCCCGCTGCTTTCGCCTCGACGCGTTCCAGGAACTCGCGGGTCAGTTGAAAACTGACGTCGGCCTCGAGCAGAACGCGGCGCACTTCGCGCAAACCTTCCTTGATATCAGCGTCTGTAAGGACGCCCTTGCCGCGCAGGCGCGCGAAGGTCGCGCTGAGTTTTTCGGACAGCTCGTCAAACATGGAGCGCTCAAACGTAAGGGGGACTCCATCCCCGTGGTAGGCAGATCACCGCACCCAGGCATATTGCGAAACAGTACTGGGTAGAAAAGGTACCGCACGTCGGCGGTCACCTTGCTATGTTACTCGCGCCCAGCCCTTTCCGATCGAGTCACGGCCCCCCGACCGATGGCCCGTCTCCAACGAAAAGACGAAATCCTAACGTCCGAGCTGCCGCCACGGCTTCCGCTGATGGCTTTGCGCTCGACGATTGTGTATCCGCTTGGCACCATCGCCGTGCAAATGGGCGCGCCGGAGAATCTGGCGCTGCTGCGCGATCACGAAGATCACGGCCTCATCGTCGCTCTCGTGGTGGCCAGTGGTGATCTGGATGAACCCGTCGACAACTCGAAGTTCGTCGGGCGCGTAGGTGTAGCTGCACGAGTCCACGAACGGATCAACCTTCCGGGCGACACGGTTCAAATCACGCTGCAAGGGCTCCGACGCATAACGATTGAAGGAATCGCGCAGAGTGAGCCATATGGCGTCGCGCTCATTCGGGCCGCTCGGGAGACGCCGCCCGACCCAGCAGAAATCGACGACCTCATAACGCGGATCGTGCAAGCCGCGGAAACGCTCTCCGACCTCGTCGAGCGCATCCCGGACGAAGTACCGCAGATCCTCAAGATGAACGTCTCGGATCCCGGCCGGTTCGCTGATCTGGCCGCGACCAACATGAACTTCCGCATCTCCGACAAGGACGAAGTGTTGCAGCGGCTGGACGTCGGACAGCGGCTGCGGTTCATCCTCTCGCGCCTCGAGCGCGAAGTGCAGCGCGCTCGCGTTATGGAGGACGTCAAACGCCAGACCGAAGTCAAAATCGAGCAACATCAGCGCGAGTTTTATCTCAGGCAGCAGCTCCGCGCCATTCAGGCCGAGTTAGGCGAGACAGATCCGGGTGAGAAGGAGACGATCGAGACGCTGAAGAAGATCGACGAAGCCAAGCTGCCCGAGAAAGTCGCGCAGGAAGCGCGTCGCGAGACCGAGCGGCTCAAGATGCTCTCGCCGGCCTCCAGCGAATATCAGGTGATCCGCACCTATCTCGACTGGATCCTTTCCCTGCCGTGGCACAAACGCTCAGGGGACGAACAAATCGAGCTCAAGAAAGTCGAGGAGCTCCTCGACGTTAGGCACTACGGCCTGACCGAGGCGAAGGAACGGATCATCGAGTTCCTGGCCGTGCGCAAATTGCGCGGCGGCGATCCTCACGGGCCGATCCTGTGCTTCGTGGGCCCGCCGGGCACGGGCAAAACCTCGTTAGGCGAGGCGATCGCCAAGGCGATCGGCCGCGCGTTCTATCGTATCGCCGTGGGCGGCGTGCGCGACGAGGCTGAGATCCGGGGACACCGGCGCACGTACGTCGGCGCGATGCCGGGGCTGCTGATTCAGGCGCTGCGCCGCGTCGGCGTGCGCGATCCGGTATTGATGATCGACGAGATCGACAAGATGTCCGGTGGCGGCTCCACCGGCGATCCGACGGCCGCGATGCTCGAGGTGCTCGACCCATCGCAGAATCATGATTTCGTCGATCACTACCTCAACCTGCCGTTCGATCTCTCATCGACGTTGTTCATCTGCACCGCGAACAACCTCTTCGATATCCCGCCGCCGCTCCGCGATCGCCTGGAGGTCATCCGCATCGCGGGATACACGGTCGAGGAGAAGGTAGAGATCGCGTGGCGCTATCTGCTCCCGCGGCTGTTCGAGGAGCATGGGCTGACTGACACAGATCTTCAATTCACGGACGAAGTACTGGGATACATCTCATCGCGTTACTCGCGTGAGGCAGGGCTGCGCAACTTCGAGCGCAACATCGCCACCATCATGCGCAAACGTGCGCGCAAGAAGGCGGAAGGCGAAGACGGCGCCTGGGTGATCGACCTCGCGAAAGTCGAGGAGATCCTCGGCGGGCCGCGTTATGCGGTCGAAGAAGCGGAGAAGGAGCCCGAGATCGGGACCGTCACAGGGCTGGCGTGGACAGCCACCGGCGGTGATCTCATGACGATCGAAGCGTTGCGCATGCCCGGCACGGGGAAGCTGACGGTGACCGGGCAGCTCGGCGACGTCATGCGCGAGTCGGTGGACGCGGCCTATTCGTATGTGCGGTCGCGCGCGGATGTGTTAGGCGTCGCCGAGACGGCGTTCAACAATACTGATCTGCACATCCACTTCCCGGCGGGCTCCATCCCGAAAGATGGGCCGAGCGCGGGGATCGCGGTCACGCTCGCGATCGCGAGCGTGTTGAGCCGGCGGCCCGTGAGGCGCGACGTCGCCATGACCGGGGAAGTGACGCTGCGCGGCCGCGTGCTGGAGATCGGCGGCGTCAAGGAGAAGGTCCTCGCGGCCTACCGCGCCGGGCTGCGTGAGGTGATCCTGCCGGTCGCGAACCAGAAGGATCTGCGAGAGGTGCCTAACGAAGTGCGTACGAACATGGCATTCACGTTCGCCAGCACGCTCGACGAGGTGATGCGGCACGCGCTGCTCGCGCCGGTGTCGACTGACGGCGCGGTGCCGCCGGCGGACAGCGAGGTGCCGTTACCGGCCACGCCGATCGTCGATGCACCTCGGATCGTCGCGCACACGGTTTAGATCTGACGCTTAGGTCGGCGGGGCAACCCGCCTCCGAGCTCTAACTGGCACGGCGACATTGCCTAACGCGGCGCTCATAACGGCCGAGGCTGCTTTCGATCGGAGGTGCGTGCGAACGCCGCTGTTGGCGGATCACCCGAGATGTTGTATGTTCGCGCTCAATGCCTCGCGCGCTCGTCGGTCTAATTCTCGCTGCCAGCGTCCCTCTAAGCACCCTGTCCGGTCAAGCAGCTTCGCCGCCCTTGCGCGTCGAGGAAGCGTCGGGCATTGCAACGAAGACATCCGCAACCGCCGAATCCAGGGAGCGCCTTCGCGCGCTCATTGGGCGCGGCGCATACGCGTCCGCCCGGCGCCTCGCGGACGAGGCGCGCGGCTTCCGCATCGTCATTTCACTCGACGACCGCGTGCTCTGGGTGCTGCGGGACAATGACACCATTCGGACAACGAGCGTCGGTATCGCGTCGGGCCTCACGCTCGACTTTGGTGGCCGTTCGTGGACGTTCCGTACGCCGCGCGGCAAACACACGGTCATCGGCAGCAAAGCCAACCCGGTGTGGACGCCTCCCGACTGGGCCTATGCGGAGACCGCAAGCCAGTACAACCTGCGACTCGCCTGGCTCTCGCCGGGTAAGCCCGTCGCGCTGCACGATGGGCGCAGCCTAACGATTCAGAATGGCACCGTGGGGGTTGTCGACCGCGAGGGACAGTTTCGCGCGCTGCCGCGGGACGAACACATTGTCTTCGAGTCCACGCTCTACGTCCCACCGTTTGGCACGGTCAACCGGCAGATCAAAGGGCAGCTTGGGCCGTACGCGCTGGACTTGGGCGGGGGCTATCTGTTGCATGGCGGACCGCAAAGCGACAGCCTCGCGCCGACGCACGGCTGCATCCGGCTGACCGATCAGGACCTCGAGTGGCTGTACCATAACGTCGCCAAGGGGACGCCGGTTTACATCTACTGACTGACAGGTCAAAGGTCAGAGGTCGAAGGTCGAAGCGAGCGCCTAATCCCGTCACGCGGCTTGGTTTCCCCGTGGAAACGCTAGGGCATTTCATGGTTCAGTAGCGGTCGCGTTCGGCGATGGCACGGCTGGGCGCGGCCATTGGAAGGCACCCATGCATCACCCGAGCGGAGCGAGGCGCCGGGGGCCGCTGCCTAACGGGTGATCGCGTACAGGATCAGTCCCACAAGCCCACCGACGAGCGTCCCATTGATGCGGATGAACTGCAGATCGCGCCCGATCGCGAGCTCGATCCTCCGGGACGTTGCCGTCGGATCCCACCCACGTACCGTGTAGGCAATCAAATCGCCCACCTCAGACTGATAGCGCTCGACCAGAGCGAGCACTCCATTCCGTAACCAACCGTCCACACGCTCGAGCAACGCGGGATCCTCGAGGATCGCTTTCCCCAGGCTCGCCAGGCCGTTGGAAATCGTGTCAACGTCGGTCTCCTCCGCACGCTCGGCCCGGCGCACCAGCGCGGCCTTTGTGTCCGTCCAGATCGACGACGAGAAATGGCGCACCGCATCCGCGCCTAACAACTCTTCCTTCAACTGCTCGGCGCGCGTCATCACTTCGGGCGAGTTGTGCAAGTCGTCAATGAAGCGTTTCAGGGCAGCGTCGAAACGCAGCCGCAGCGGATGCTCCGGTTCGTCACGCACCTCGTTCAACGTGCGCTCGATCCCGCTGACGACCTTCCGGAAGATCTTGTCGTCCACGACACCCGGGACCCACCACGGCGTCTCGGCTTCGATGCGCTTACGGATGACATCTTCGTTCTCGGTCACGGCCTTGGCGGCTAGCCGGATTCCCTCGTCGAGCAACTCCTGGTGCCGGTTGCCTGCCGTCATCACCGACAACGCCTTGCCAATCATTGGAGCAACACGCGCGCTACGGATGCGATCCGCCAGTGCCTTGTCGATCATCGTCTGCACGTCGTCATCACGCAGCGACTCCGCCGCGGTCACGAGCGCGCGCGCGGCATGTTGCGCGACCAACCGGCTGTGCGCCGGATCGCTGAGCCAGCGCGCCAAGCGCTCGCCCAGCCGCGCGTCACGTAGCCGGACTTCGATGACCTGCGGATTCAGAAAGTTCCGCTGGACGAAACCGCCGAGGACTTGCCCGACACGATCTTTGCGCGCGGGAATGATGGCGGTGTGCGGAATGGGGATGCCTAACGGATGCTTGAACAACGCCGTCACCGCGAACCAGTCGGCCAGCCCGCCGACCAGCGCCGCCTCGGAAAACGCCTGCACCCAGCCAAGCCACGGATAGCGCGCGCGGAAATAATAGGAGACGGCGAATGCAATCGCGGCGAGCACGAGGAGGCCCGCGGCGCGCATCTTCATGCCGCGCAGCTGCTTCGCGCGCGTCTGTTCGTCGAACGCGGTCAGCGGTTGCAGCGCGGCATCGCTCTTTTTGGCGACTGCCGCGTTAGGTTCGTCTTCGTTAGGCTTGGTGAGCTTGTCGACCGCGACGCCGCTCATTCGTCGAGGCGCACGCGCGATACGTCGATCAAATTCACTGGGCTGCCGCGCGGGGCATCGACGTAGATCACCGCGGGGCGCCCACTCACTTCCACCGCGATGAGCGCGAACACGCGCTCACCCACGTTGTACGTGCGCGTCATGTCGTCGCCGCCCGCGGGCGGCAGATTCTTGAAACGCCGGAGAAGACCCGAGTCGAGCTGGTCGCGGAACTCCGCGGCCTCTACGGCACTGTCCCAGACCGTGAGCCACGCGAGTGCTTCACCGTTACCCAGCTCGATCAACTGAAACCGGTCGCCATCCCATCCCGCGGCGCCGCGAAAAGCCGACGCTTGATCTCCAATTTGCTGGAACAGCAGAAGGCGCGTCTCGAACTCCCCCAGGTTGTTTTCGTACACGAGCTTGCCCGTGCGCGGCGGCGGGAGCGTCACATCCGTGGGATCGTCGCGCTTGTCGAAATACCGCTCCGGGTGCAGGATCTGCTCCGTAGACTCCGGAACGCGATCGAAGAGGTTGCCGTTAGGCATCTTTTCTTTGACACGCCGGATGAATTCCGCGCCGCTCAAATACGGGAACAGGAGTGTTTCCTGAATGACAAACGGAGCGCGCGAGAAGAGCGGCATCGCCTCGTTGTTCTGACGGATCAGCTCACGCACGCGATCCCATGTACCAGGTAGCGCCGTCGTCAGCGCGCGCTCGCCGATGGCTGCCGACATCTGCTCGAAAATCGCCTGCCCCTCGAACAACGCCTGCGCCGCAACCTGGCGATCGTTCTTCCCTTTGAGTTTTTGTATGGAATCGAGGTTGAAATACTGATCCTGCAGCGAATGCACGAGCTCGTGGCTCAGTGTCATTTCGGTCAGCGCCGGATCGGCTCCCTCCACGACGTAGAGCACTTTCGCCGATGGATCGTAGTAGCCCGCGATCTGCTCGGTCAGCAACGCGACCATGAACGAGCGCAGGTCAAGCGTATCGGGGAGCAGCCCAAACCGTTTGTACGCGCGCTCCTGCCCAATGAGCTCTTCAGCGGGAAGGTCGGTGGCCAGCTTTTGTTCGAGGAATTGGCGCACCTCGTCCCGCGTGCGCATTTCGATCTTGGGTGCGGTTTTGAACTTCAGGCCCACCCCGGCTTCGAGTTTGGGGATTACGCGCGCTGCTTCACGCGCAAAAGGGCCGTCGCCCGCTGCAGCGCTTTCATTGCCGGTACATGCGGCGAATGTGCTGGCCGCTAGGATGAGGGCGCGGGCGTCGAGAGCTCGGAAGTGGGGTCTGGAGTCCATGACACAAATGTACCCGTTGCGAGCGCCACCACACGGGCGACGTCGACGCCACGTACGACCACGCCTTCAGATACGAGTCGCGAGCGCAGCTGTTCCTCTACGCTCTCCGGCGATTCTGCGTTAGGCGGCGCCGGTTCCGGCTGTGGTTCCGGTCGCGGGCGCGCCTGGCTCGGAGGCTCCGAGATCCCATCCGCACCGACGAGCATCGCTTCCAACTCGGCACCGAAGCGCTGGAGCGCGGAAATACCATCGCGCGCAAAGTTTTCCAGCGGATCTTCCGCCGGTTGCGCGTCCTCT
>DATFBW010000235.1:0-2028 GCA_035253645.1 Gemmatimonadaceae bacterium
GGTTTCGAATCGCGAGAAATACGCCAGGATGAACGCCACCATCCCCAGCACGGCATCGGTGGCGACATGAAAAGCAACCAGGAGGCGATTGTGCCGCTTTACCATCGCTGTCCTGCGGGAGCGTTCATCGTGTCCTCAATCGCCTGCTCGATCTCGCGTACAAAACGTTGTCGGCTGAAACGCACGGCATGTTCGCGAATCGCGTGCGCATCCCATTCGCGGTCCGCGGCGCGCCGCAAACCATCGGCGAGGGCGTCGACCCCTGGTTGCACAACAATGCCCGTCACTCCGTCGATCACCGTTTCCAAGGCGCCGCCACGCGCCAGCGCGATGACCGGACGGCCGCAGGCCTGCGATTCGAGTGGCACAATGCCGAAGTCCTCCTCGCCGGGCAGGATGGTCGCAATCGATGTGCGATAGAGATCACGAATCTGCTCGTTGGTGCACCAACCGAGGAATCGCACGTCGCCGCCGCCAAGTGCTTCGAGCGACGCACGTTCCGGCCCATCGCCCACGATGGTCAATGGCATCCGGGCACGACGGGCTGCGGCAATCGCAAGTTCCACTCGCTTGTACGGCACGAGCGCCGAGACGACCAAGACACCCATCACCTGGTGCGACCCGTCGGGGGTGTAGAACGTCGTCTCGACGGGCGGGTACACGATCGTCGATCGGCGATTATAGTACAGCGAGATCCTCCGCGCAACATATTGAGAGATAGCGAGATAGCGGTGCACTCGTCCTTCGGTCGCGCGATCCCATCGCGCCATGCGGGCCATGACCGGCCGCATCAGGCGGTTCATCACCTTCCCAACGCGTTCCTCGCCGAAGTAGGCGTCGAACTGATCCCAGGCATAGCGCATCGGCGTCAGGCAGTAGCAGATGTGACGGGTGCGGCCCGGGACCACCACTGACTTTGCCGCGCAGTGACTCGTACTGAGAACCAAATCGTAGCCATCCAAATCGAATTGCTCGATGGCCGCCGGAAACAACGGCAGGTAATGTCGGTAGAAGCGGCCGGGCCATGGCAGGTATTGGATCGGCGATGTGCGCACGCGCCGTCGTTCGATGATCGGATCGGTTGCGCCGGGGACGCGGACCAGCGTGAACAGATCCGCGTCAGGGAACATTTCGCAGAAGGCCAGCAGTGCGCGCTCACCACCGCGCATGCCGGTCAGCCAATCGTGAATCAGCGCAATCTTCACCCCTCGACTCCCGCTCGTCTTTCGACAAGCTCAAGACGACCCTGAGCAACGTCGAAGGGTCGGAATGCCGCTGAGTGGAATCGAAGGGTCATCGGTCGAGCACGTCCATATAGATGCCGTGGATCGCGGCCACTGATTGTGCCCACGAGAAGTCGCGCGCCCGCGCGAGTCCGCGCGCGATCAGGTCGGCGCGCACACGCTCGTCGCTCACCGCGCGCGTGATCCCTTCCGCGATAGACGCGGGCTCGTAAGGGTCTACCAGGAGGGCGGCCGTGCCGGCGATTTCGGGAAGCGACGACACGTTCGAGGTCACCACCGGAGTTCCACACGCCATCGCCTCCAGCGGCGGCAGGCCGAAGCCTTCGTAGAGCGATGGAAAGACGAAGGCGCGCGCCAGACGATAGAACGCGGCGAGCGTGTCGTACGGCTGGAAACCAAGAAAGCGCACGTATTTGTCGAGACGATGGCGGTGGACGGCTTGACGCAAGGCGGGATATTTCGAGATCTCGTCCCCGATGATCACCAGCCGAAGATCGCTGAGACCGCCGGCGCGCGCGCGGCCGAAGGCGTCGATCAATCGTTCGAGATTCTTGTGCGGCTTGATGTTGCCGACGTAGAGCAGAAATGGATGATCGAGCTGATAGCGCTGACGGATGAGATCCATCCGCTCTTCGTCTGCGGGCGCGAGAAACCGTTCGTCGATCGCGTTGTAGATCACCACGACCTTGTCGGCGCGGATGTCGAAGAAGCGGAGGATGTCGCGCTTCGACGCTTCAGAGACGGTCAGGATGCGGTCCGATTTACGCACGGCGCTCCACATCGA
>DATFBW010000236.1:0-9057 GCA_035253645.1 Gemmatimonadaceae bacterium
GGAGCGTCCCACAAGTGTTCGCTCCTGGGAGCCCTCGCACCTGCCGCAGAACTAGCTGTTGCACCTGACAGGCGCGATGTTTGTGGAAGCCATCACGTTTGATCGCCTTCAAGTGCAACTGCACGGCGCGCTTTCAGCGCGCCTTTGAGAAGCCGCCTGCAGTTGAACGGAGGCGTTCTGCCGACAATAATGCTTCTCTCGCGAGTCGCGGTTGTGACTGTCGTCGTGCTAGGTGCGTTCTCGTGCGCTGAGTCCGGATCGCACGCCACGCCCGTGCGCCCCGCGCCGTGGGTCCACTTCATGGATGGCGAGGGCATCACCGGATGGTTGGATAGCTCGCGCGTAATGGGTGATCGCACCGGGCCCGTCGACGTAATCCTGAGCATCGACTACGCCGACGTTAGGAAACTGACCGACGATACGTTGAAGTACACGCGCATGGACTGGCCTCTCACGCTCGATTGTGCGGGGCGCCGCGTGCAGGAGCGCGGGATGGCCCTATTTGACACAGCTGGCCGTGAGATCAGCCGCTGGACGCCGAAGACTGCGGAACCCTGGCTTCCGATGGACGGCCATGCTTCAGGAACAACTACCTTCTGGGCATGTCGTCGCCTCGCCACATTGGGACGACAGCCCACGGGTGACTACTCACCACGAGAACCTTGACAACTCGCCGCGCTGCGGCAGAACTAACCGTAGCGCCTGCCGAGCGCGAGTAAGTAAGGTAGGCATCATGTTTCAGTCTCGCGCTCCGCGCGCGAGTGAACGGTGTAGCTTCTGCCGACGATAGAGTCTGAGGTTAGGAGAGTGCGCGCCTCCTTTGGCTTTTTCTTACTTTCGGTATCTGTCCTCGCAACCGCCGCAGCTTGCAATCCTGGTGGTCGGCAGCGACGCGAAGCTCAAGAGCGCTATTGGCGAGAGTCTACCTTCGATGCACGGCAACGCGATTCCGCGATCGAAGCCACTCGAGAGGCGCTGCGGGCGGAGCTACCGCGGCGTGAAGCGCAGTGGGCTTTGCATGGAATCACCGACTATCGTCTCACCATTCGTATCACGTGCTTTTGTGCGGAAGACCCGCCTGCCGTTGTCACCGTGCGCAGGGACTCGATTCTGGTCCGCACCGCGCGCGGTCGGCCCTTGACCGCTGAACAAACGCAACGGTTTGCGCTCAGTGTCCCTAAGCTCTTCGAGAAGATCCGATGGGCAGTCGCTAACCCAAATTGGCAAATCGAAGCGAGCTTCGACTCCATCTACGGGTTCCCGAACTTCATCCGCACTTTCAATCGCGGGCTGAGCGATTCAGGAGATGAGACCTACGTCGAAGCTTTCAAGACCCTGTCGTCACAACCGTCATCCTCGCGCCTGCGGCGGAACTAACCGCTGCAACCGTCCAGGCGCGATGTTCGAGGAAACCATCGCAGTTCGGCGCCTTGAAGTGCAACACCCACGGCGCGCTGTCGCGCGCCTTTAAGAGCGCCGCCTGTGGTTGAACGGGGATGCGTTATGCGGACGCGACTGCGACGAAGTTTCACGCGGTCGTAATCCCCTGTTAACGGAAACGTAGCCCCTCGGTAATCTCGCCGCCGTACGGTGGATCGAACCCCATTGGAGGGCTTCGATCATGACGCGCTTCCATCTTACCCCGACCCTGCAGCATCTCACCCTGGTCGCCCTCAGCATGCAGATCGTAGCCTGCATCGACAGGCCCGTGGCACCGCGGGAGCCCCAGGACACCCACCAGATTCGCTTAGCGACGCTTTCATCTGGCGAGGAAATCTTCGTTCGGTTCGTCGCCGGCGGGTGTTATGGCCAACGTCGCATTGAGCTCCGGTTTCGACCGGCCACGGACGGTGACCTCACTTATTCGGGCACCGTCAGCGACATGTTCGATGCAGAGTTGCGGCCGATCTACCCCCTCGAGCGGGCTTCCCTGGTGCGCCTTCAAGCAACGGTTCACGACACGCTCCTCAGCGCGAGTGCCGTGCGCGCTCTGGATGCGCTCATCGAGGCGTACGACCACCTCAACGAGTCCCAGTCTTGCACGGCCTGGACGACCGTGGATCTGGCCCTCTATCGCAATGGCGAGCTGATACGTACTGAGCGGCGTGAGGATCACACCTGCTCCTTGCCACTCGATACGCTTCCGCTCACCTTCGGGATGCTCGTACCCGATCTCTATCGCGCTTGGCGAGACCAACGCGCACCTGGTGGGGCGCCGCGTAACTAGCTGTCGCACCTGTCAGGCGCGATGTTCAAGGAAGCCATCACGTTTGATCGCCCTTAAGAGCAACTCCGAAGGCGGGCTTCGCTCGCCTTCTGAAGATCGCCTTGCAGGTGAACGCAGCGTTATGCGACACCCACTTCCTCCCCGAGGGTGAATGTCGTTCGCTCTAATCGCTACGATCTGCGCGGGGATCTTCGCGGGCGCCGCCCTCTATATCACGTTCGTCGAACACCCAGCCCGAGTCTCCTGCGGTAGCGCGCTCGCCCTCCGTGAATTTGCGCCGAGCTACCGCCGCGCCACGATCATGCAGGCCGGCCTCGCCATTGTCGGCCTTTTCAGCGCCCTCGAGGCCTGGTCGCGGACGGGGGCTCCCGAACTCCTGGTCGGTGGGCTAGCCCTAGGCCTCGTCGTGCCCTTCACCCTCGTGGTGATCGCGCCCACTAATAGGCGGCTCCTTGCCGCCGAGCTTGATCCCGAGTCCGCGGAAGCCGCCCAGTTGCTTCAACGTTGGGGTCGCCTCCATGCGGTCCGCAGCGTGCTCAGCGCCGTCGCGTTCCTCATCCTGATCCTGTACGTGATGCGAGCCCGGTCATCGCCGGTCGCATAACTAGCTGTTGCACCTGTCAGGCGCGATGTCTAAGGTATTCATCGCCTCTGATCTCCTTGAAGTGCAAAACTGACGGCAGCTTCGCTCGCCTTCTGGAGAATCGCCTGGAGGTGAGCGCGGCGTTCTGCGGACGACAGAGTCATAGGTGATGCCAGTTGTTGCTGCGTTGTACTTGCGTCGTTGTCGCCGCTCGCGATTGTCAATGACGATCCCAAGAAGACGAAAAGGATCCGCGAGAGGTTCTGAGTAGTCTGCAGCCCGCGTGACGTCGATGCCCTGCGGCGCGTCGAACGTCTATGCGTCAGCCCTGGCTTGGTCCGATATTTTTCACAGTCGCGTGTGTCACAGCCTGCGCCGAGCCACGGAAGTCGGCGGTGGCCGATTCGGTACTGTCTAGACCCATCGCGCACGCGACACCGCCAGCTGCGGTTCATTCTTCAGACGAACCTGTCGGAGAAGCCGCAAGGCGTCCATGGGGCGCGGACAGCGTCCGCATCGCCGGGCGCCTAATCATCCGGAACTTCTGCGAAGGAGAGGGATGCAGCTTCCCTTGGTCCTTTGTCGCCTGCACGACACTCACCCTGAGATCAAGCGACGCCGATAATGCGGCGCAGGTAGGTCAGGTCAATGTGGGGGACACGGTCCTCGCGGAGACGGGCAACGTTCACATCGCTTCTCCCGGCTTGGCCATTTTGCGCCGAGATGTTGCCATCGTGGAGGAAAGGCCACTTCCGGATGGCCCCCTCTCGTCCGATACCGTTCGGATGGCGGCGGGCGACAGTGTGCTAATCTGGACGTACCATGGGGAGGGCGACTGGGCGATCGAGCACAAAGGTCGTCGCATAGTTGTCGAAGAGTTCTGGAGCGAACCAGCCCGCAACGGCACCCTTCGAGACGACGATGCCGTAGCTGCTGTTTCCCTTTCGAAGCCCGACACAAGGCTCTGGCTTCGTATCCGCCACAGAAACAGTGCTGTGGGATGGTGGGAGCGTGTGTGGCCGCGAGATCAGAACAGCATCGTCTTTGTCGATCCCGATTGGCCAGAGCGGTGTCCGCGAACGAGGTAGCCGTCGAGTATTGTCGAGCGAATCGATAACCGGAACTCGATGAGGACCACTGTTCGGCTGGCCCACTTGCGACGCAGAACTAGCGTTGCGCGCTCGACCCCTTGCGGCTGAGACTCCGCTGGCTCCGCTTGGATCTTCCGCATCCCGACCGCCGCGAACTAGCTGTTGCACCTGTCAGGCGCGATGTTCAAGGACGGCATTGCGTGTGGTCTCCTTGAAGTGCAACACCGGACACGCCGCTGCGCCTCCTTTAACAAGGCGCCTGCAGATGAGCGCAGCGTTATGCCGGCTACGGCCTTTTAACATGGACGAACTCTCCCGGAAAGCAGCCGCATTACGCGAGCTGGCGAACGCTCCGCCGATAGCGGAGACTCGTTCACTCGTTGCGGACGCGCTTCACGACAAGTTCGAGGGCGTGCAGGCTGTGGCCCTCGATGTCCTCGGGGCCTGGGGCGACCCAGAGTCGCTCGCCGCGCTTCGCGAATTCCTCAAGACCGCCTTTACCCGCAAGTTTGGCTGGGCGATTCGCGGCGTAGCCGTTCGCAACCTCATTCCGCACGTCTCCGCCACGGACGTCGACTGGATCCTTGACCTGTATTTCACGCGCCCCGACGCGCTAACGAAGCACGAACTCGTTCGGTTGGTCATCGCGCTCCCACCAGAGGGGGCGCGCGCCCGTCTCGTCGCCGAGCTCAGAAGTCCGGATAGACTCAATCGTCAGGCGGCCGTCAAAGCGATCGGCAACATGCCCTATTCGGATAGGCGTCAGCTCCTCTGGCCGCTACGCGAGGATTCGGACGCGTTCGTGCGCAAGAGTGCCCGTCTGCTTTCGGAAGGGGCGGCATAACTAGCTGTTGCACCTGACAGGCGCGATGTCTAAGGTATTCATCGCGTTTGATCTCCTTGAAGTGCAACACCGGGCGCGCCGTCCGGCGCATTTGAGAAATCGCCTGAAGGTGAAGGCAGCGTTCTGCCGACCACGAAGTCTTATCGACATTTGGCGCTATCCTGGGGGGAGCGAGATATGGCCACCCGCGCTCGCTACGTATTGCGGGGCGCTCTTGTCGGTGCGGTGGTCGTTGCCGTCTTCGCAATCTGGGCACTCATGCGCGGCCCTAGCTGGCCAGGACTACTATACGCCGCGTGGCCACTGTCCATCCCCAGCGGCTATCTACTTGTTCCGCTCGGCAATAGGTCCGAGGCCGTCTTCGCTGCCGCCACCGCGATCGCTCTGGTCACCAACGGAATGTTGGTCGGGTGGATTGCCTGGTGGGTCCGGCATCGCCTTCTGGGTGAGTCCCGCAGCCGCTAGCTGTATGCGCCGGCGGCAGAGCTACGTACTGCACCTGACGAGCGCGATATTAGAGGAAGCCATCGCCGTTGCACCCCTTCAAACGCAAGTGCGAAGGCCTACGGAAGCGCGCGTTCCAAAAGATCGCTCGCAGGTGAGCGCAGCGTTCTGCAGACAACAAACCGTCGGCTGCGCACACCGAACGGCAGCTTCCTTCGAACTTCCTTCGAAGAATGCGTGAATCTCAGTGGCCGACTCCCCACTCCGCTCAGCGTCAGCCTAACCACAATCGTTGGCGCTAGGGCCAGCACCCACAACCCTTGACAGAAGTGGCGCTAGAGCCGCAGATCGGTCCACATCCGGACAGGCTTACCTCTAACTGTGCCTCCCATGCCCCGCAATGCTCTATTGGCTATAAGCGTCCTCGTCTTCGGCCTGCTCGTCATCGCATTGGAGGTTTTTGTTATGCTCCGGCGAAACAGGGGATGGGGACTCCAGTCCAGTCGCACAATAGGTATTTCGCTTATCGTCGTTTCGGCTCTCTTCCTCGCATCGGCGGACTTGGCACTTGATCGAGTAACGCCAGTGATTGGGATGTTAGGAACAGTGGCCGGCTACCTTCTTGGGAAAAGCGACAGTGGAGGTAGCAACGAGTAGTCGGATCCGTCCGGCATGTATGAGTCATTCTGCTAAAGCCTGAAGAGTCGTGGTCGATGAACCCAATTACATCGCGTAGATCGCCTCGAACTCGCCGCGCATGTCTGCACCAAGCTGCGCATCTAGTGGCCGGTGTTGAATTGAATCTGCCGATCGTCAATAAGCATTACTCGCGCGCCTTCATATCCCGACCCGAGTTAGGTCCTAGCTCCGTTGCGCTGTACGACTGCGACGTGCTACGTGTGTTGGAGATGGAGGAGACTTACCAGCTTTCGGAAGGTGCATTTGAATCGTATTTGATGGCGGTATTGGTTGGACCGCTCTCCGCACGACTGCAATCGCATGGCTGGCTACCACGCATTCATGCGCGTGACGCCGAGGCGCGCCTAGTGCTGCGAGCTGCCGCACGATACCACCGCTTGAAGGGTCAATCGGAGCTTGTTGGGCGCGGTGCCGACAAAGTTTGGAAAAAGGCCGCTCGCTTTCTGCAAACCCCCGAGATCTGGGGGAAGATTGAGGCCGTTGCGGAAGCCCAGCGCCGAACCGGTGCCGTAAGCACGCGACGACTTCGGTCGGTCATCGCACGGGCGCCCCTAAAGAGTCCGTTCCACACGTTGGACGTGCTAGGCACGGTATGGGCCGAAACCGAAGTTACGGAGTATGTAGATGAGATCTTTACCGAAGACGATGAGCACATACCCGTTATGGCGCACGAGGCACAAGACGATTTACACGAGGGGATCGCCGCAGAGGACGAGTAGCCGCGGAAAAGTGGCAGCGTTGACCGACGCTGCTCAATGTTCAATGACGAATTTTCGGCAGTCAACCGGCGGGCCGGCACATACGTATTGCAATTGGCCAGACGCAATCGTTACGTGAAGTGCAAAACCGAGGGCGAGCTCCGCTCGCCTTCGAGAAGATCGCCTTCAGGTGAACGCGGCGTTAGATGGCAACACGCATCATGTGCACACAAAGATCCGCCACGTGATGGACCCGGTTCCGGCCGCACCGCGGGCCGTGGGCCGTGAGCTCAACCTTCGTCTTTCAATGCCTCCGTCGGCTGAATGCGAAGTGCCCGTCGCGTCGGGACGATGCATGCGAGTGCACAGCACAGGATCGTCGACAGCACGAAGACCGCCGCGTTGCCCAAAACATCGAGATGCACCTCCGATAGGTCGTCGTTGGCGAGACCGAACCCCAGGATGGCACCTACGCCAATGCCCAGCGCCACCTGAACGAGTGGGCGCTTGAAGACGATAGTCAGGACGTCGAGCGGCCGCGCGCCGAGCGCGACGCGCACACCGATCTCCCGCGTCCGCCTGGCAACGGCGAAGGCCGTCACCGCATAGACCCCGGCGAGCGACAACATCAGCGTCACTCCCGTCAGGCCGATCAGGAGCTGGAACCCGTACAACATTCCTGCGGAATCGGGATCCACCAGAAGGGGCAGCGGTTTCGGATCGATCACGCGGAGCGCGGGATCGGTCGCCTGCGCGAGCTCGCGGAGACGCACCGCAAAACGCTGCGGATCGCCGCGAACGCGAACGGCGACTCGCAGCGGCCCGGCCTCACGCGGCAGCGTCGCCCGATAGATACGTTTAGTGTCGTACGAGGTGCTCGTCTCGCTGACGCTGAGATCGGGCACGACACCGACGATTTCATACCACGATTCGGCGGTGGGTTCGCCACCTGACGAAAAGTGAAACCGGCGGCCAATGGGATTTCGGCCGCCCAGTATCTCATCGACGAAAGTCTCGTTCACGAGCACGACACGCGTCCGCTGTTCCGCGTCGGCCGTCGTCAACGCCCGGCCGCGGATCACGGGCGCACCGACCACGTCGAAGAATCGCGGATCGACGGACACAAACGCGACGCAGTAGTAGCCCGCCGCACAGCCTTCACTGTGCTCAGCGGCCGGTCCCGGGTCCATCTTGATGAAGTGCCGCCCTTCCGTCAGCTGCGGCATTTGATCGGCGTACGTGACGTCCAATACGCCTGGGTCCTGTCTGAGCCGATCGGCGAGCGCGCGGTACCGTGCTTCGAGCCGCGCCGCACGCACCGCCGGCACCGTGTCTCCACTCGCTGCGACGCCGTCGAGGCGATCCATTTCGAGCGCGGCCGTGAGAAATGCCTCGGCCGGGAATCCTGCGGGCGTGTCTTTCCTTAAGCTCCCTCCCAGGCCGAGCAGCGGCCACGGAAGCAGCGTCGTGAACGCAATCTGCGCGACGATGACCGCGGTCCACACGCCGCCGAACTGCAACCCGCCGCCGCCGCTCGACGCGGCTCGGAGCCTGGCACCGGCACCACCCGACGTCACTTTGAAGGCGGGAACGAAGCCGGCGATCGCCGCCGCGAACACTGTCAGCAGAGCGGCATACAGAATCGCGGTCCACGAAACCGAAGTGTCGATATAGAACGGCAACGGACCCGTTTGCCCTTCGATGATCGTCCAGGTCCGCGCGAGCACGAAGCGCGCAACCATCAGACCAACCACCGCGCCAACGACGCAGAGCACGAGCGCCTCGGCAAAGAGTTGCATGATGAGGCGCCCACGGCTGGCGCCGAGTGCGGCGCGAACCAGGAGCTCCCGCTCTCGACTGACGGCGCGGGCGAACAACAACATTGCGACGTTGCCGCACAACAGCGCGCCCAAGAGCACGAGGAACACGTTGATCGACGCCAGCCCCAATGCCGCCGCTTCTGGCAAATCACTGACAGCGTCGGGCAGCGAGAGGACTTGCAGGCGCACGTTTTTGTGCGTCTCCGGAAACATCGTCGCTGCTCGGGCGCCGATCACCGCCGCCTGGGCGGTCGCTTCCTCGCGTGGATGGCCCGGCGCCAGCCGCCCAAAGACATAGCTCAGGCTCGGCGATGCCTCGGGAATCCGCTCGAGATGCAACGGTCGCCACACGCCGTTCCGCTGTGGAAATCCGTAGCCGGGCGGCATCACACCGACGATCGTGACAGGTGTGCCGCTGATCCGAATGACGCGGCCGACGGCGTCTGCCGCGCCGTCCAGCTTGTTTTTCCAGAAGTCGTATCCGACCACCACGACCTCTCCTGCGTCGCCCCGTTCATCGGCTTCCAGCAGCGTACGTCCCATCAACGCCGGAACGCGCGTCAGCGCAAAGGTCGACGCGGTCACGTTGGCGACGGTCTCCGGCTGACCGGGGCCGGCGCCGACGGCGATGCTGCGTTCTTCCACCTCGAC
>DATFBW010000237.1:0-4760 GCA_035253645.1 Gemmatimonadaceae bacterium
AGCGCCGAGCTGGCGGCCAGCGTCGTGAGGAATTCGCGGCGTGTAACGCTCATGCGCGATGCCTAACGGCTTGAAGTTGACAGAAAATGCGAGCGATGCGTCTCGCTCAGTTCTTCGGTGCGTGCCCCGTCCCTGGCCCCGTCACGCGCGTAAATATGACCTGCAGCGACTCGCGCGCGATCTCGAAGTTTGCGTAGCGAGGCCCGCGATACGAGCCTATCGGCGGACTGCGCCACGCGACAACGACCGCGCACTCGGCACTCGTGGGCGCGAAGCCATAGAACCAGCTCTGGCGCCAGTGCTCCGGCAACGTACGGCCACTCTGATCCACCGTATCGCTGATATCGTCCGTATAGGTCATGTATTCGTATTGGCCGGCGACGACCTGCCACGGCCCAACGCGCACCGAGTCCGTTCCGGTATATGGCTCGCCGCCACGGCCCTGCGAATCGTACCACAACAGGCCGTCCTCTCGGCGGGTGACGCCAAACATCTGGGCGATCGTGTCCGCATTCATCGGCGCGGCAAGTATGACCGCGGTGTCGGCAAGGGTGCTGTCCCAAACCGTGGGATAAATCGGAGCCGGCGTGGCGCAGTGCGGCTCCCAGCGATCCTGCACGGCAACGATGTTCCCGTCGAGAGGGACCGTGACCGGCGTCGCTTCTTTCCCAGGGCCACACCCTAGGGTGAGCACGCTCACCGGGAGGACGATCTGTAACATCTGCCTAACGAGCATGACACGTAGTGTGGGGCAATCCATCGTCGGGCAGCGCTCCCATGTGGCGCAAAGAACATATCTACATCGCGTAGGGCGACGCCGCCCGATCCCATGCAGCCTTCCCAATCCAGACGGCGTATCGCACCCGTTGTCACATCATTGGAGCCGCGGTATGTTCGAGCCTTGGCGTGTCCCACGCCCAACCTCGGCCCTGGCGCTCACGCCGCCGGCTTTCGCGAGGCAAAGGGGGCTCAGCCCTCGGGAAGTTGGTAAGCACCCCTTCGGGCCGTGCCCGAGGGAGCGTGAGTCTCTCGGCTGCGGCATAACGAAGGAGCGTGCAATGACCGAGGAGAAATCCTTCAAGCGCCGCGTTCGCGAGCGCATGTCCAAGACCGGAGAGAGCTACACAGCGGCGCGACTCCAGGTCGCCAGGAAGCGGGCCCGCCTCAAGTCCGCCAGCGTTAGGCTGGCGTCGGCGGACGAGCGGCCAGCCGATAACAAGGTCGTAGCAGCGACGGGCAAGCGGTGGGATACCTGGTTCTCAGTGCTGGACGACTGGGGAGCGGATAAGCGGAAGCACGGGGAGATTGCGAATTTCCTCATGAATGAACACGGCGTTCCCGGATGGTGGTCGCAATCGATCACCGTCTACTACGAACGCGCGCGCGGGCTCCGCCTCAAGCACCAGCAGAAGGACGGATTTACGATCTACGCCTCGAAAACGATCGCCGTGCCGATCGCCAAGCTCTTCGATGCATTCGTGAATGCGCGGTCCCGTCGGAAGTGGCTCACGGACGGGACGATGACGCTGCGGACGTCGCGCCCCCGCCTAACGGCGCGGTTCAACTGGGATGACGGGGCGACACGGGTGATGGTCTCGTTTGAGGAAAAGGGACCAAAGAAGGCGAGCGCCGCTGTGGCGCACGAACGGCTCCCGGACCCTGACGAGGCCGAAACCGCGAAGGCGGCGTGGCGCGGGCGACTGGCCAGTCTGAAGGCGTATCTGGAGACGTAGCTACATCAGCCACCGTTGTTAGGCAACGAACTGTAACGTGCGGGGTCTGGATCAGCTTTGCATCCAGGCCCTCACTTACAGGCGTTAGCTCTTAGTCTTTAGACCTAAGAGCTAAGAGCTAAGAGCTATGGGCTCCTGACCTGAGACAAGAGCGCGAGCACCCGACGCTCGATGTCATCTCGCACCGCGCGAAACTCGTCAGGCAGCAGATCCCTGGGATCGGGCAGGTCCCAATCCTCCCGGCGTTCGGCAGGGATCCACGGACACGCGTCACCACAACCCATCGTAACGACCGCGGCGTACGGACCCTGCGGAACCTCGTCCAGCGATTTCGATCGATGCCGCGAGAGGTCGTAACCACGCTCCGCCATCGTCTCGACGGCGCGTGGATTCACAGTGCCTGACGGGCGCGAGCCGGCGCTGAACGCCTCCACAGCGTCACTACCGTGCAGGCGGGCGAAAGCTTCCGCGATCTGGCTCCGATTGGAGTTCTCGACGCATACGAAGAGGACCCGTGGCAAGGACGAGGTCACGTTAGGCCCCACCAATGCGCTGCATTACAAGGTTCAGATGATGCGCAGTGTGATACACAGTGAACGCCGCCATTTCACGTATTGTGAGCATCCCTAAGAGTGGATGCGGAAGTTGCACAGCATCCAGCCGATCTTCGCGCCAGTTTTGCAACAATTGCCCGAGGCGCGCATTCGTCCTGGACCACGCAGTGAGAATCTCACCGCGTCTTTTGTCCGGATCCGCCAGTCGATCCTCCGGGGGAGGTGCAAAGCGACCCGCCTGTCCACCTGCAGCTAGCGCAGCGCGATAATCGGCCCGTAGTTGCACAAAGGACCGGGATGCCCTTCGCGGGCGCCCGAAACGCAGGCGGAGTAAAAATGCAGGGATGCGGAATGCGACGACGAGCGGGTACGAGGAGCGCCTCAAATGACGCGCATGCTCCGCAGGCGACCAGCGATCGCCCTGCGGTGCAAAAAACGATGCAACAGGCAACGCGCCGAGCGCTTGCGCTCCGTCTCGCGTTAGGCGATCCAGCGCCGCAACGAGCTCGCGTCCAGTAGTTGGTTCACCAGTATCAAACATGATCCTCGGTTCGCGGCTTATTGCGGCACTCGCGTCCCCACCCCAGGCCAAAAGTGCGGACGAGTCGCCGGGTGGACTTGGTGACCCCAGGGTAGCCCCAAGCCAACGACGGTACGGCGTAAGCGTTCCGGCGGTGTCCCGCGAAACCATGCGCCGAAGCCGGCGTATTTGCTCCAACTCCCCCTTTTCCCTTTCTCCCTCACCATTAGCCTGAATCCGATGTTCATGATGGCTACTCTCCGCACCTCCCTGAAAGCGCTGGGCCTTGCTGCGGTCAGCACCACCGTCCTTGCCGCACAAAGCGACCGGGCTGCGCTCGTCAAGAAACTCGACTCGCTGGCCGGCTCAGGCGTTCTCGAGAATCGGGCGGCCGGTATCGCAGCCGCCGTCGTCCGCGGGAACGATACTCTCCTGTACAAGGGATACGGCAAAGCGGACGTCGAGTGGAACATCCCGATGCCCGCCGACGCGATGTTCGAAATCGGCTCCGTCACCAAACAGTTCACCGCCGTTGCCCTGCTGCAACTGCGCGATGAAGGGAAACTCTCCCTCGACGACGACATCACGAAGTGGCTGCCCGATTTCGATACGCGCGGCAACAAAGTGACCCTGCGGCGGCTCCTCGACCACACCTCGGGAATCAAAGGGCTCACCGAGATGCCCGAGTTCGGGAACCTCGTCGGCAATGCCCGCTTCCCGCGCGATTCGGCCTACGCGCTCATCAAGCGCTATCCGTTCGAGTTCACAACCGGTGAAGCGCAGATCTACAACAACTCGGCGTTCTGGCTGCTGGGGCTCGTTGTCGAGAAGGCGAGCGGCATGAGCTATGAAGATTACGTCGAGAAAAAGCTCTTCGAACCGTTAGGCATGAAGCGCTCGATGTATTGCAACAGCTCGGAGAACGTCGAGCGTCGTGCGCACGGTTATCAGGTCGCCAACGGGATGATCCGCCGTGCGTCGACAAACGTGCACACGTGGCCGTTCTCCGCAGGCTCGTTATGCTCCACCGCGGGCGACCTGGTCACGTGGCTCAAGGCTCTCCATGGCGGAAAGGTGCTCTCGCAGAAGTCGTACGCTGAGCTGATCACGCCGTCGAAGTTGAATGACGGCACGCCCCTCAGGTATTCGATGGGACTCTCCGTCGGGAAGGACAGCCGCGGCCTCAACGCCATCGGCCACGGCGGCGGCATCGGCGGGTTTACTTCGGAAGCGGTGTGGTATCCCGATGCGCAGGCGGCGATCGTGGTGCTGATGAACAGCAACGGCAACATCGATCCCGGCGCGGTCGCGGGAGAGCTCGCCGCCGAGTTGCTGCCGTGGACGCGTCCGACGCTCAAGCAGTTCGCCGGCGACGCGGCACCGTTGGTCGGAAAGTACAAGGGACCATCGCGCGGCCGTGAGATGACTGTCGAGGTGACGCAGGTTCCGCAGGGGATCGCGATCTCGGTGAATGGGGCACAGGCGCGTCCAGTTGCGTGGGTCGATGGGCTGACGTTCCGGCAGGGGAACACGTTCCTGCACTTCCGACGGGCTGGCGACAATGGCCCTGCCACGGAGCTGCGATACGACGCCGGTGGCGGCTACTACATCCTCAAACGTCAGTAGCCGGCCCGAGGGACCTAACGTCCCAGCTGTGAGTAGCGATGAAGCTGTGAGCTGGTCAGCCATGATCTATTCTGCGCTGAACCAGCTCACAGCGTTTTAGCTCCCATTTCGAAGAGTCTCGAACACTTTTTTCTCGCTGGGCGTTATGGAGGCCCAACCCACGCGGTACTATCGGTGTCCGTCCTGCGACTGTGCGCCTCCGACTCAAGCAGCAGCGTCTCATCGAGCTACTGGGTGCGAGCTCCCTCAGCCAAAACCACTGGGCGCTCAAGGTCGGCCTTTCGCGCGGCCACTGGTCCGAAATCGTCAACGGCAAGCATCCCTACC
>DATFBW010000238.1:0-2787 GCA_035253645.1 Gemmatimonadaceae bacterium
TATCCGGAGGTACCGGGACTCTTCACGATTCGTGATCTGGGTGGCTGGACTACAGTCATCAACCGGCTCTTCGCTCCCGGCGCGGCGTTCGAGCGCGTTTCGAGGCGCAAATGACCGTCGTCGCGACGCGTGCCTCCCCCATCCAACGCGTTATGCGCGGCGGAGTGCTCCTGTACGTCGCGGCGCTCGTGGCATTACCTCTGGCTGCGCTGGCCAGCACAGGTCTCGCGAATGGTCTCGCTGGCGTCTGGCGGGCGGCGTCGTCGCCGATCGCGGCTGACGCGCTGCTACTCACGTTGTGGACTGGCGGCCTAACGGCAGTCATCAACGCTTTCTTCGGTACGGCAACGGCCTGGGCCCTCGTGCGATTTCGCTTCCCTGGCAGGAAAATACTGCAGGCGATAGTGGACCTTCCGTTTGCCATCCCAACGCTCGTCACCGGCGTTATGCTCGTGCTCCTCCTCGGCCCGACGCGTCCACTCGGAAGGTGGTTCGAGGCACGCGGAGTCGAAATTCTGTTCGCGCCGCCGGCGATCATCCTGGCATTGCTGTTCGTCACGGTTCCATTTGTCGTACGCGCCGTCGAGCCCGTACTGGCGGAGCTGGATCCGGCGGAAGAAGAAGCGGCGCGCACGTTAGGTGCAGGCGATTGGGCGGTGGTGCGGCGCGTGATCCTCCCTGCCCTCATGCCGGCAATCGGCGTGGGCGCCCTGCAGAGCTTTGCGCGAGCGATCGCCGAGTTCGGGTCGATTATCGTGGTATCTGGAAATATTCCGCACAAATCGCTCACGGGGGCGATTTATATATTCGGCGAGGTCGAAGGTGGGCGTCCCGACATCGCCGCTTCCGTTTCGTTGGTGTTGCTCGCCCTCTCGTTCGCCTTGTCGTTAGGTGCACGTGCATTCCGCCATGCGATCGGAAGCCGCCGTGTCTAGCACCCTGCCGCCCCACGACTTCGCCGGCGCCGCCCACGAGCCGGTTGCGCCTTCCGACGACGACGTTCAGCGGCCGCGCCCCGCGACGCTCGAGGTAGATGTCATCGCGCACGAACCCTTGCCGCGCATGCCGCATGTGCCGGACGCACCGGAGATTCGCGCGCTGACCCGCTGGACGGCCGCGCGCGTCGCCGTTCTGACGGTGGTGGTTCTCTATCTTGGCACCGTCCTGCTTCTCCCGCTCGGGGCGCTGGTCGTCGAGGCGATCCGTCTGGGCATTCCCGCTATCGCGCGAGGGATCACCGCGCCGGCTGCGCTCGCCGCGCTGCGTCTTACTCTTTTACTCACCGCGATAGCGGTCGTCGTCAACGGCATTTTCGGAATCGCCGCGGGACTCGTGCTCGTTAGGCAGCGGTTCCGCGGGCTTGCCATCCTGGATGCAACTATCGACCTCGTGCTGGCAGTGTCGCCGGTGATGATCGGACTCGCCTTCCTCCTTCTCGTGGGACGCAATGGCTGGCTCGCGCCGGCTTTGGCAACGGTCGATGTCCGGGTCGCCTTTGCATTTCCGGGACTGGTTTTCGCGACGCTCTTCGTCACGCTACCGTTCACCGCACGTGAAGTCAGTCACGTCCTGGCTGAAGTCGGCAATGACGAGGAGCACGTCGCGGCGACGCTCGGTTCATCTCCGTGGCGCACGTTCTTTCGCGTGACGCTGCCGAATATCCGGCGAGGATTGACGCTCGGACTGACGCTCACCGCGGCACGCGCGTTAGGCGAGTTCGGCGCCGTTCTCGTGCTCGGTGGCGCCATTGCGGGACGTACGGACACGGCGACGACGTTCATTTACGGCGCCCTGGAAGAGCGCAATGAGGCCGCAGCTTTTGGCCTGGCCCTCGTGCTCGCACTTGTCAGTATGGGGTTCCTCGTGACGCTCGAGTACTTGCGAACAAGGCGCAAACGCCCATGAACGTCAAGGTAGCGAACCTAACGAAGCGTTTTGGATCCTTCGTCGCGCTCGACGATGTGAGCTTTGACGTGCGATCAGGGGACCTTGTGGCGCTATTGGGTCCATCGGGGGGTGGCAAGAGCACGACACTGCGCATAATCGCGGGGCTGGATCATCCGGATTCGGGCACCGTGGCATTCGACGGGCTTCAGGTCGAAGGCGATCACGCGCGAAAGCGCCGTGTCGGTTTCGTGTTTCAACATTACGCGTTGTTTCGCCACATGACCGTTGCCGGAAATATCGGCTTCGGCTTGGAGGTGCAAAAACTTCCCCGCGCGGAGCGCGAGCAGCGCGTCGGCGAGCTGCTGCGACTTGTGAACCTCGAAGGCTACGAGCGGCAGATGCCCGCTGAGTTGTCAGGCGGTCAACGGCAGCGCGTCGCGCTTGCGCGCGCGTTGGCACCGCGGCCCAAGCTCTTGCTGTTGGACGAGCCCTTTGCCGCGGTCGATGCCAAGGTGCGACAGGAGCTCCGCCAGTGGGTGCGGCGGCTGCATGACGAAACCGGCGTCACGTCGATTTTTGTCACGCACGATCAGGAGGAGGCATTCGCGCTCGCCGACCGCGTCCTGGTGATCAACCAAGGGCGTGTCGAGCAGGAAGGCACGCCGCTCGACATCCTGGATCATCCAGCAACGGAGTTCGTCGCCAAATTCGTGGGCGATGTGAATGTGCTGGACGCACGGGTGGATGGCCTGTCCGCCGTCGCCGGTGCGCTGCGCGTGCCGTTGGAGCGAGCGACGCCGGACACATTCGTTAGGCTCATCATCCGCGCGTACGACCTCAAGTTCTGGCGCGAAGACAATGGGATCGCAACCGTGGCGCGCCTCTTCCCGTTGGGCGACC
>DATFBW010000239.1:0-12239 GCA_035253645.1 Gemmatimonadaceae bacterium
CGCAGCCGTCCTTGGGGCGATTTGTACCTCAACCTCATGGCGTTCGAGGACGACGGCTCCCGCGCGACGATCCGCGCGATCACCGAGCCGCTCGTCCCCTGGATCTGGCTCGGGGGGGCGATTATCTGTCTCGGAGCGCTCATTGCGGGAACGGGGCCGGCCAAAAAGCGCCCTGTCGCGGTCCGAGAACCGTTAGGCGAGGAGCGTCCGCGCGCTCCGGTCCCCGAGCTCGAACACGCGCCGACGGCGTGAGGCCCTGAATTGCATATGAACTGGAAACGCGCTGTTATCGCCGCTCTGCTCGCAGTCCCGATCATCGCGCTGTTACGGTTCGGGATGACGCGCGATCCCCGCGCGATCGCCTCTCCGCTGCCGGGCCGTGCGGCCCCCGAGTTCGATCTTGCTGTTTTTGCGTCAGGCAGCGGCCAGGTTGCTCCGGCCAACGGCGAGCGCGTGCGCCTCGCCGATCTTAAAGGCAACGTCGTCGTCGTCAATTTCTGGGCATCGTGGTGCTTGCCGTGCCGCGATGAGCACGGGGCGTTGTCCGAGGTCGCGTCTCGTTATGCAGATCGGCCGGTGCGCTTCGTGGGTGTTGTGTACAACGACGTGACCGCCAATGCGTTGCGCTGGCTGAACGAGATGGGGGGACAGACCTACCCTGCGGTGCTGGATCCCGGTACGCGCACGGCGATCGACTTCGGCGTGTACGGCGTTCCTGAAACATTTTTCATCGGCCGAGATGGAACTGTCGCGTCGAAGTACGTGGGACCGATTTCAGCGCGTGTGCTCGAGCAGCGCATCGATTCGTTGCTCGCCGGAACGCCATTGCCCTAACGATGCTGCCAAAAGCAATCGCGGTGTCAGCGTGTGTTTTTTTGCTGTCCGCGTCTGCCCGCGGTGAAGCCGTTGTTCAGCGCGCGGCAATCGATTCCGTCCGGCTCGAGCAACAGACGAGTGCAGTCGCATCGCAGTTGCGTTGCCCCGTGTGCCAGGGCCTTTCCATCCAGGACTCACCGTCCGAGCTGGCAATCCAGATGCGCGGCGTCGTGCGCGATCAACTTGCCGCCGGACGCACTCCTGAGCAGGTGAAGGCCTACTTCGTGGCCAAATACGGCGAGTGGGTCTTGCTCGAGCCGCAGCCAACGGGCTTCAACAGCCTGGTGTACATCCTGCCCGTAGCTGCGGTCCTTGGCGGCGGGGCGATCATCTTCTTTGCTGTGCGTCGCTGGAGCCGTCCGGCACCGGGTTAGAGACTTGTAGGACTGCTTCGCGCGGGCTTGACGAGCGGCGCGCGGAGTGAGAGGAACCGGCATGGCTGGCGAACGCCCGAATCACGTCGTCTCGCGTCTGACGGTGCCGTTGCTCATCGGTCTCGTGGCGGCCGTCGTTGGTGTGTCCGCCGTGCTGGCGTATGAAGCGTACCGCGCGCGACACTCCATGCGCGTCACCGCAGAACGTGCGTTGGCGCAGTATGCGACAATGGCGGGTTGGGAGCTCGACGCCGCGACGCGCGCGCGTCTCGCGCGGGCGCTCGATGAGTTGTTCGCGCCAGTGTCGGGCGTGGCGCAGTCCCCGTACGACCGCTCGCCGGACCCCGGTGTGTTGCTGCCGCGATCCGCAACGTTAGGGTTGTCGTGTGGCTCGGGGCCAGCAGTGTTGCGCGTGGATCTCGCGGGAGACGGCCTAACGCGGGCAGGGAGCGCGCTCGCCGACACGCTGATCCGCACCATTGTCGGCGGCATCCAGCAGCGCCTCCGGAGCGCCTCGGCCGCCGATACGCGCTTCATGGTGCCGTTCGCTTACGCCGGCGGTTTGCGGCTCGCTGCCGTCGGTGTTCGCACGGCACGCTTTGGTGTTCCGGTGGCTGCGTATGCTGTCCCGGATTGCGATAGCCGTCTGCTCATGGCCAGCGTGAATGAGGCGCTGCGGCATGACGCGCTCCTGCCGGCAGACGTGCGGGGCGCCATGCCTAACGACTCACTCGTGAGTGTCCAGATCCGGGACACCGCGGGACCCTTCGTGCGAACAAGCGACGTTGCGGGGCGCGAAGAGCTGATACTGCCGTTGCGTGCCTTCCCGGGGTTTACGGCTCATGTCGCGCTGCGCCCCGCCGCGCGCGCCGCGTTGCTCGTGTCCCCTCCCGAGCGCTCCCGCCTTCCTCTCCTTGTCGGTTTGCTCTTGCTCTGTGTCGTCCTCGCTCTCGTCGCCCTGATCCAGCTGCGCCGTGAGCACGAGCTGGCGCGGTTGCGCGCCGACTTTACATCCAGCGTGTCGCACGAGCTGCGCACGCCGCTTGCGCAGATCATGCTCTTTGGCGAAACGCTGAGTCTGCAGCGCGCGCGCAGCGATGACGAACGAGCCTTGGCGGCGACATCAATCGTGCGGGAAGCCCGTCGCCTCGTGCACATGGTGGACAACATCCTGCACTTCTCGCACAGGAAGAATGCGGCAGAGGCAGCGCCGGAACAGCTGGAGCTGGAGGCGTATCTGAACGAGATCGTATCCAGCTTCACCCCTCTCGCCGCCGCTGCTTCCATGCGGATAGAGAACCGAGTCCGCGACGCGGTCGTGGAAGCGGATCCCGCGATGCTGCGGCAAGTCGTACTCAATCTGCTCGATAATGCCGTAAAGTACGGCCCAAGCGGCCAGACGATCGTCGTGGACGCAGTGGCAGCAGAAGACGGCTCGCATAACGGCAGCTCGCCACGGGTCGTCCGCCTAACGGTCACGGACGACGGTGCCGGCATCGCGCCCAGCGATCGCGAACGCGTGTGGAGTCCATACGTGCGGCTGCGTCATAATGGAACAGCGCGGCGCGCCGGCAGCGGCATCGGCCTCGCTGTCGTGCGCGAGCTGGTCCAGGCAATGCACGGCCGCACGTGGGTCGAATCTCCACCTAACGGTCGAGGAGCCAGGTTTGTCGTAGAACTTCCATCCCCTCGCACCTCGCCCCTCGCACCTCGCACCTCTTCGCCGTGACATCCATCCTCCTCGTCGAAGACAACGCCCCCCTGGCGCAAGGGCTCAAGAGCAACCTCGAGTTCGAAGGCTACGAGGTTGTGCTCGCGGCGACGGCGCAGGAGGCGCTGGCCGCGCTGACGCCTGAGAGCGCGTCACCGAATGGAGCGGTCTTCGATCTCATCCTGCTCGACCTGATGCTTCCCGACGCCGATGGGTATCGCGTGTTGCGGAGCCTGCGTGAAAGCGGCGACGGAACGCCGGTGCTGGTGCTCACGGCGTTAGGCGAGGAGGCGGACAAGGTGCGGGGCTTCCGCTTCGGTGCCGACGATTACGTGACGAAGCCTTTTGGTCTGCTCGAGCTCCTTGCGCGCGTGGATGCGCTGCTGCGCCGGAGCCGGCGTGCCGGGCAGGATAAGGACGGCATCGTCACTTTCGGTGAGGTGCGCGTAGATCTGCACGCCCGAACCGCCACGCGCCGCGGCCGTCCGCTCGCGCTGCGCCCCAAAGAGTTCGAGCTGTTCGCGGCCCTCGTCAGGCGGGAAGGGAAGGTCGCTACGCGCAACGAGCTGCTGCGCGAAGTCTGGGGATACGATCCAGCTGTTGTGAGCCGTACCGTGGACACGCACATCGCCGAGTTGCGGCGGAAGCTCGAGCGGGACGCGGCGCACCCCGAGCACATCGTGACGGTCCTCAAGACTGGCTACCGGTTCTCGCGCCGTCCTGAGCCCACGGCCGGCGCGCCCGTGTCAGACGACGCCTAACACCGGTCACACAGCCACCGAACAACTGTTCGTCGCCAGACCAGTAAGGTCGTAACGCGCGTGACGCGAGTCTTAATAGCTGTCAGCCTGACCGCTGGCAGCTGACGGCTGACAGCTCCGGTCTCACCTATGTCATTATTTGCAACGAAATCGCTGGCCGAGCTGCATGTGGAATCCGAGCGGGGCGTATTGCGACGCTCCCTGGGTCCGTGGAACCTGACGGCGTTAGGCATCGGCTCCATCATCGGGACGGGGATCTTCGTCTTTACGGGTGTTGCAGCGTCCCAGCATGCTGGTCCCGGATTGATCGTCTCCATGATGATCGCCGCGCTTGCTTGCGCGTTCGCGGGACTGTGTTACGCGGAGCTGGCGGCGATGATCCCTGTTTCCGGCAGCGCGTACACATACGCGTACGCCACGTTCGGCGAGCTTATCGCATGGATTATCGGCTGGGATCTGATCCTTGAATACGCGCTGAGCGGTGCAACGGTCGCCATCGGTTGGTCCGGCTACTTCGTGTCGTTCCTGCGAACGGTTGGCATCGATTTTCCGGCCGCTCTCGCGTCCGCCCCCGGCACCATTACGACGCTGCCTAACGGGGATGTCATTACGGGGTTCTTCAACCTGCCGGCCGCTCTCATCGTGCTGGTCGTCTCCGGACTTCTCACACTAGGCATCCGCGAGTCGGCCAACACGAACACGGTCCTGGTGGTCATCAAGTCGATGGTGCTCGTTCTGTTCGTGGTCGCGGGGATCTCCTACATCAATCGCGACAACCTTACCCCGCTCATTCCGCCGAACACGGGGGAATTTGGTTCGTTCGGATGGTCCGGCGTTCTGCGCGGTGCCGCGATCATGTTCTTCGCGTACATCGGGTTCGATGCGGTCTCCACGGCGGCGCAGGAGGCGAAACGTCCGCAGCGCGACCTCCCGATCGGCATCCTCGTGTCGCTAGCTATCTGCACGGTGCTCTATATCGCCGTCGCTGTGGTTTTGATGGGTATCGTGCCCTACAGCCGGCTCAACGTCCCGGATCCGCTCGCTGTAGGCATCGACGCGACCGGCCTAACGTGGCTCAGTCCCGTGATCAAGGTCAGTGCGCTCTTCGGTCTGTTCAGTACGATGCTCGTCCAGCTTCTCGGCCAGTCGCGCATCTTTTTCTCGATGAGTCGTGACGGTCTTTTGCCGAAGCTGTTCAGCCGCGTCCATCCGCGGTTTCGCACGCCGCACCTGAGTACGATGATAACGGGAACTGTAATGGCGGTCGCCGCCGGGCTCCTGCCACTGACCACACTCGGGCAGCTCGTGAGCATGGGAACCCTGCTCGCGTTTGTTCTGGTGTGTATCGGCATCATCATCCTCCGTCGTACCGCCCCCCACCTCCCGAGGCCGTTCCGCACGCCGGCCGTCCCGCTCATTCCCATCCTGGGGGCGCTGGCGTGTCTGCTCCAGATGGTCGCGCTACCGCTGTCGACCTGGCTGCGGTTGTTCGTCTGGCTCGCGTTAGGTCTCGTGCTCTACTTCGTCTATGGTGCACGCTACTCTACTATTCGGCGCGCCAAGGATGAGCGGGGAGCGGCCTAACGCTGAGCCTGCTGCAGGCAGACCGAGCTCCTGTTAAAGCCGCGGCTGGCAGGTTGTATTTGCACGTTCGCGCACTTCCTGTGGTATTAAGGGTATCGGGTCACGAGACCGACGCGCTGCCGCAGGAGGTACGCATGCGCTCAAAGCGAAATGAACCTAACGAGTCGCCCGAGCCAATCCTTTTGGCCACGAACGGGACGGAGGAGTCCGTTGGTGCCGTGCGCGCTGCCAGCGAACTTGCCGCGGCGACCGATCGTCCGCTCACCGCCATCGCGGTAGTGGAGCCTCCGCCGATCGTTGCCGGCGAATACGGGTTCGTCATCCCCATCGCCGACTACGAAGAAGGGCGCCGCGATGCGCTAGTCCACCAGGTGCGCAAGCAGCTCGACGAGATCCTCGGTCGCGAGTCCCAGGCTGAATTGGCGATTCGCAGCGGCGCGCCGCCCGCCACAATCGCCAACGTCGCAAGAGAGACCAATGCGGCCCTCATCGTCATGGGCCTCGGCCATCATCAGCTCGTCGACAGGATTTTTGGGAGTGAGACCGCACTGCATACGTTGCGCGCGGCTCACACACCGCTGCTTGCGGTCCCGCAGACGTATGCGGCGCCGCCGCGACAAGCCATCGTTGGCATCGACTTCAGCGGGGCAGGGCTGGCCGCCGTGCAGAGCGCCGTAGCACTGTTGCCGAGCCTAACGAAACTGACGCTGGTGCACGTGGCGCCGCGCTGGGACCTGCAACCGACCACGTACGTCGAGTGGCGGCTGGAGTATGACCGTGGTGTGGGGCCAGCTTTCGAGCGCGTGGTCCGCGAGCTGGATGCGCCGCACGAGCTAAAGGTCGACACCGTTGTGCGTGAAGGGCGGACGACACAGGAACTGCTCACTCTCGCAGACGAACGGCGCGCCGACGTGATCATTGTTGGCAGCAAAGGACTCGGTTTTCTGGATCGTGTCCTCGTCGGCAGCACCGCGACGGGAGTCATCCGCGGTGCTCACTGCGCGGTCTTCGCTTTCCCGGTCGTTTCTGTCGGCACGCGGACATATCGCCGCCTGGCGACCAGCAGCGCCCGCGAGCGCGCCTAACGCTTGCGCGCCGAGATCAGTCCTACGCCCCCGCCGAGGCGGGGGCGCGTGCGCTCGACAGTGAATCCTGTCGCTTCGAGCCAGCGGGCGAATTCTTCCTGGGAAACGAACGCCGCGATCGAGGCCGCAATGTATTCGTACGCAGCGGGTGTGCGGTGCCACCACCAACCCACCGCCGATCCGGCAACTCGCAAGTAGCCCAGGAAGAACTTCCGCCAGCGTGTGTGCGACGGACGGAAGAAGTCGAGCAGGTATACGCGCCCTCCGCGCCGCAGCACGCGGGCCAGCTCGCCTAACGCCTGCCGCGAGTCGGGTACGTTCCGCACTGCGTATCCCGCGGTAACGGCTTCCACACTCTCGGATTCGAGCGCTAGCCGCGTAAGATCCCCGTGCACGAAGGTTACACGTTCGTCGAGCAGTGGTGTGAGGCGTCGTCGTGCGCGTTCGAGCATGCGCTTCGAAACGTCCACGCCGGTGACGTGAGCCGTCGGCAGAGCGAGTGCGCTCGCGATGGCGAGGTCGCCGGTGCCGCAGGCCACATCCAGTATGTGGGGAGCTCGCGCGTGCTCGAAATCCTGCAGGAGCCACTGTACAAGCTCCTCCTTCCAACGTGCGTCCATGCCAAAAGAGAAAACGCGCGTGAAGCGATCGTATCGCGGCGCGATCAGGTCGAAAAGCGGTGTAACGAAGGCCTGTTTGCGCGCAGCATCTCCGACAGCCGCATCGAGGTTCGCGCGCGTGACGATCGCACGGTTTTCGGCGGTGGTGCGGGTGTCTGACGCGCTGTGCTCAGCCATGAGAGACTATAGTTTACTCGGCCGCGCGCGCTCCCCGCTCCCCGCTCCTAGCTTCTCGTATCTCGCATCTCGCACCGCGATGAGCGGTCTCCCACTTCGTCCTCCCGGATCACCCAACCCTCCCAAGCTCCTGGGAGGAGGTGCAGCGGTCGGCACTCTGCCTGCGGAGAAGCGGCAGCAGACGGCGTTGCTGGAGGCCGATGCAGCGCTATGGGCCGTGGTTCTCGCGGGCGGTATCGGCTCCCGTTTCTGGCCGCTGTCATCGTCGCGCAGGCCCAAGCAGGTCCTCTCTCTCGCGGGTGAACGTCCGCTGATCGCAGATACCGTGATGCGGTTACAACCGCTCATCCCGACGGACCGCGTGCTGGTCGTCACGAGCGCCGACATCGCCCCGGCGATCGAGGCCGCCATTCCCGAGGTGCCGCGCGAGAACGTGCTGGTCGAACCGAGCCCGTTAGGCACGGCCGCGGCGCTGGCCTGGGCGGCGAGCGTCATCGCGCGACGCGCCGGTCCCGAAACGATCTTTGTCACGCTTCACGCCGATCTTGCCGTCGCGTTTCCCGAGCTATTCCGGCATACACTCAAAGCGGCCGCGCGCGCAGCGAGCACCGGGGATGCACTCGTCACGATCGGCGTACGCGCCACACGTCCCGAGTCCGGGTTCGGGTACATCATCCCCAAGATGCCATCGGTGAGCGAAGCAGCGTCGTTAGGCGGCGCCCAGCGCGTGCACCGGTTCATCGAGAAGCCATCCACCGAAGCCGCGGCCGGTCTGATCGAAGCCGGCGCCCTCTGGAATACCGGGATTTGCGTCTGGCGCGCGCACGTTGTGCTCGAAGCACTGGAGCGGCATACGCCCGAGCTCTCATCGGCGGCCTTGGCCGCGCTCGAGACGGACAACCACGCGACGTTCGCCGATCTCGTGGAACGTGTTTCGGTCGAGCATGGGTTGCTCGCGCGTTCGGATCAGGTAGTCGTGCTGCTGGGAGAATTTGGTTGGGATGACGTTGGCACGTGGGGCTCACTGCGCCGTGCGCGTGAGCTGGATGACGACGGCAACGGCGGTGTGGGGAACGCGCTGTTCGTGGACGCCGAAAGCAACATCGCGCACGCGGAAGGCAGCGAGATCTGTACGGTGCTCTATGGTGTGGACGGCCTGCTCGTCGTCGCGCTGCCGGGGTTGACGTTTGTAACAACGCTCGAGAAAGCGACGGACCTACGCCCCCTCCTCGAGCAATTACCCGAATCCGTGCGGGCGCGGGATTCATCGCCTTAACGGCCCGGCACAACTACTTCACCACGGACTCGCGCCGACTGAACTGCGACGAACACGGATGCAGATTGTGTTAACAACAAAACTCGTGCGTTGTTGCCGTTGCGTCCGCGTGCGTCCGTGGTGGAGCGGTTTAATGTCCATTTGCCACGTTAGGCGCCGGCGCACCCAGGCGTTTCCACTCCGCCTCGGCCGCGATGAACCCGAACGCCGCCCATTGATTCTTCACGCCTAACACGCGCCGGAGGACAGCCTCCGCCTCCGACCGGCGGCCGTTATACAGGTGCCAGTTGGCCACGCCATACCCCATCGAGACGAGATCGAGATCGGTCGCGCCTTCGCGTTTGAGCAGCTCGTCTGCCGTCAGCTCGCCTTTGTAGAGTAACAGCAAGCGGTGATAGGACTGGTTCTCGATGATATCCATGTCCTTCGTGATCGCGGTGAGTACCGATGCCGCTTCGTCCGCCCGGTTCAAACGGCGGAGCGTCATGTACAACCAGTGCGAGACGGCAACGAGCATGTCCGGGTTCTTGGCGACTTTGAGGTCCTCGCGGTACGCACGCAGCGCGTTCTCGAAATCCCCCTTGAGGTAATGCGCCAGCCCGAGATGGTACCAGATATTGGACTGCAACGTGCTGGTAGGGGTGTTTCGCGCGTTAGGCTGGCCGTCAGGCTCGACCACGTCCGGCTGGCCCCGGATCAGCGCGACGGCACGTTCGAAATCAGCAATGGCGTCATCGAACCGCCGCACGGAGATGTACCGGTGGCCGCGATGGCGGTACATCCGTGCATCGTTAGGATGCTTCTCGATGCCTTCCGTGTAAATCCGGATCGCGTCGTTGTACCGCGCGAGATACGCTGTGCGGCGGCCTAACCAGATGATCGAATCCGCATTGTCAGGCGCCTGATTGTACGCGCGTTGCGCGGCTGCGAGGTTGCGCTCGAGCGTCGCGCGTGCTGCGGGTGATGGAGCCGCCGGCACCAATGAATCGCCGAACAACGAAATCGCTTCGACACGGCCACGCGGGCCGTCGTTCTTGAGATACTTGTCGTACCAATGAACCATCCGCTCGTGGAAATCCACGAATTCGGCGGCCGTCGTCAGCGGCGTCCCGTGCCCGCCATTCATATAGTTGACCCACACGACGTCTTTGCCCAGCCGCCGAAGCGCGTAGTACATCTCACGCGTATTGCCGGCCGGCACATTGGAATCGAGCTCGCCGGTGATCAGCAACAGCGGTGTCGTTATGCGGTCGGCGTACATGATCGCTGAATGCGCGACATACTTCTGTGGCTGTTGCCATAATGTGGCCCCCAGCCTGTCCTGACTCTTCTCCGCCGCGTGGATGTTGCGTACGCCTAATCGCGGGGAATCTGTATAGAACGAGATGATGTCGACCTTCCCCGAAATGTTGATCGCTGCCTTGAAACGCGGCGTCTGCGTAATGAGCAGGTTCGTCGCATATCCACCGTAGCTCGTTCCGTGTACGCCGAGCCTGGCGGAATCCGCGACGCCCATCTCGATCAACTTGTTTGCGGCGGCGGTCACTCCCTTCACCCATGCTTCGCCGGGATACCCGATGTCGAAACCGACGGACGGCTTCACGACCACGTAGCCTGCACCTGCCAGGACGTTGGCCGCCGCGTCGAAGTTGTCGTCGAAGAACTCCTCGTAGATGTTGAACACCGTCGGGTACTTTCGTCCCGCCGTGTAGCCAGGCGGATAATGCACTACGGCGAATCGCGTCTTTCCGTCGATGTCATGGTACGAAATCAGCTCGGTCTTCCCGAACGCCTTGTCCGCCAGCTGTGGATTCGCGTTCGTTAGGCGCTTGACGTCGGTGCGCGACAGGGCAGCGTACAGGTCGGCCGGGCGGTTCCCATCGGCGATGGAGAGAACCGACACGGTCCCGTTGCGCGCGATGCGCAAGCCGGAATAGAGGCGTCCATCCTTCACGACGTCTTCGAGCTGCTTCGTCTGGCGGTCATAGCGCACAAACCCTCGCTCCCATTTCTGACGCGAGGCGTAGCTCAGATACAGGGAGCGGCCATCGCTCGACCACGCGGCTACCGCATAACGCGGCATGGCGAGCAGCGAATCGCTCGTTTCGACTATGCGCTCGCGAGGTCCGGACGGTAAAGGCTGCAGCCATAGGCCCTGGCGGTTGCTCAGGACAATCGCATCCGCGTTAGGCGAGAAGCGCACGGCGTTGAACCGTTCGTCCGGACGCGTGGAATCGCCGCCGGCAAGTAGGCTCGCCGCTGTGGTCGCCCCAAGGGTCTGCAGATAGACCTTGCCATCTTTCGTGTACGCGAAGCGTCGGCCGTCGGTGGCCCACACGATCTGTGTTCCTTTCGTCGACACCAGCGCAGTACGCGGCGGCGCCACGGCGGCTGTCGGCCGCAACATCACACGGTTCTCTGTTCCGAAGATGATGTCGTAATCGGTCTTCGGCGTGACGTCCTGATTGTAGACCACGAGCGAATCGTCTTCGGTGACGTGGTACGCGCTGATCCCCATTTCCGGCACGAGCTCTGTGACCTTGCCTCCAGGCACCTCGATTCGCGCAACCGACCGCACGTTCCCATGTCGCCGGAGCGCATCCCATGAAAGGAACGAATCGCCGCCATCCTGGACAAATACCGGCCCACTCGTTATGCGCGCGAACTCAGCCTGGAGTTTTGCCCGCTGCGCCGCGGAGCGCAACGCGACATAAAGCGCTCGCCCATCGCGCGCAAAACGCAGATCACTGTTCTCGGCGATCACGCGGCCGTTAGGCAGCGCGATATTGGTCCGGCGGCCGTTTGCGGCATCCCACACGGATAGCTCCAATGCACCGCCGCGTTCCGTCAACAGCGCTACGCGACCGCCGTCACGCGACAACGCCGCCGATCGCACGTTGGCTGGAGCGGACAACACCTCGCGGGCGGTCCCAGTTGCCGTCTCGATCAACTGCACGCGTGCAAGTCCGGGGCGGATGTACGTGGGATCGCCATCCCGCCGGTGATCGACGCCGAGTTGATCGCCACGCCGTGCAAAGGTGACGAGGACCCAGCGACCATCATCGGATAGATCGACCACGGATGTAGCGGTGACACCGAGGGCGTCGCGCGCGGTGAACGCGGTCGACGTTTGTGCGCAGAGCGCGGGCGGCGTGGCGCAAAGAACAGCGACGCAAATTCGGAGCAGGACGCGCATATGTCGGGGGCTCATTGGGGATCTCCAATCGCAGAATGTGCAACGCGCAACGCCGTTCGCATACGGTATACGCACGTAGTCGTGACGCAACCTTGACACGCGTAGCATTCAATCCGACACTAGGCGCGCTGAATCAGGCTCCGGGCTAATTCCCTATCCCGACCCCTCCCTCACTCGGTAGGAGCCGTCACAATGAGAAAAACAGTTGTAAGCGCGCTGGCGCTCGCGGCACTTGCCGCGTCCGCGCTATCGCTGCCTGCCCAGGCCGTCCGTGAAGTCACCGGTAAGGTGACGATCGCCGGCACAAATGCACCGCTGCAAGACGCGCTCGTCGCGATCGGTGGCGCTCCTGGGGGCGTGCGAACGAACGATCAAGGCGTCTACAGGCTTCGCGTGCCTACCGGCTCCGCGACAATTCAGGTCCGCGCAATCGGCTACAAGCGCCAATCACGCGTCATCGGTGCTGGTGATGCCACCGCGGATTTCGCGCTCGAGCGTGACGTGCTGCAGCTCGAAGCGCTGACGATCACCGGCGCTGCGACAGTTATCGAAAAGAAGAACGCGCCGACGTCGGTTTCG
>DATFBW010000240.1:0-20122 GCA_035253645.1 Gemmatimonadaceae bacterium
AGTACATTGCTGATCCTCGCACTGGTCGTCGGCTTTGCTGGCGCGATCGGCGCGGGTTTTTGGATCAGACGAAAACGGCGCGACGCGCGGCTGCGTGAGCAGCATATGCCATACGTCGTTATGCCCATTCTCGCCACGCTCGATGTCGCTCGGCCCGTTAGGCGTGTGGCCCTTCACGCTCAAACTCCCCCCTCCCAACAGGCCTTGTCGTTGGACGCGTCCCCCGCACCTATCCCGCATGCTCCAGCGCTTTCGGCATTCGCCGGCGAACGCTCACTAGCTCCGCCGCCGCCACCGCCGCCGGTGCGTCGGTTGCCGCGGCTGTCTCCCGGAGCCGGACGGGGCGTGCGGCGCGTGGCAGGAGCGGCGCCTAACGAGATTTCAATCGTCGATCCTGCGGCCGAATACGCCACGCTCGTAGACGGCCATTCGCTGCGCTTTTATCGCCCCGCCGAGGGGACGTTGCAGTTCCTGCCGGGGCGCCTCGAAGTCATCGAAGGCCGCGACGCCGGGCACGAGATCCGCTTCGTCCGAACCTCCAGTGCTGACGACGTCATCACGTTTGGAAGACTCGAAGGGCCGCCGTATCGCCACATCCAGCTGCGCGAACCCACGGTTTCGCGGCAGCACGCGCGGATGCAATTGCGCGAGGGGAAATGGCATCTCGAGAACTTGTCAGGCACGAACCCGGTTGTCGTGAACGGCGCGCCACTGAGCGGCCAGGGGGCGACGATCGCACTGCGTGATGGGGATCGGGTAGAAATGGGTGAAGTGACTTTCCGATTCATCGCATGAGCGATGCGGCGCGCCCCATGATCCCTCCACGCGATACCTCGCCCGATATGCGGTGGCCGCGCGAGCTCGACGCCGAATACGAGTGCGTCGGCGAACTGGGCCGCGGCGGCATGGCGATCGTGTATCACGCGCGCGACAAGGAGCTGCAGCGCGACGTTGCCGTGAAGGTCGTGCGCACTCGTTACGCACAGGATCAGGAAGCGGTCGCCCGGCTGGCGCGTGAAGCACGCACGGTGGCGCACCTGGAGCACCCGAACCTCGTCGCGCTGCACGCGGTGAAGCGGTTGTCGGACGACAGCCTCGCACTCGTTATGCAGCTCGTGCCGGGGAAGACGCTCAAGCAAACGCTGCGCGACGAAGGCCCCTTCGCCCCTGAACGCGTTGAGCGCGTACTCCGCGATATCGCGCGCGCGTTGGCCTATGCGCACGCCCGCGGCATCGTGCATCGTGACGTAAAGCCGGAGAACATCTTCCTGGACGCCGGCAGCGGACGCGCGCTGCTCTCGGACTTCGGTGTTGCAATCCGCGAGGCCGACACAAGCCTAACGGCAACCGGCACTGCAATCGGGACGCCCACGTACATGTCGCCCGAGCAGATCGACGGTGCGCGCGTCGACGGCCGCAGCGACCTGTACAGCCTCGGACTCGTCGCATGGGAGATGCTGACTGGACGCCGGCCATGGGACGGCGAGAGCCTGTACAGCGTCATCTACCGCCAGAAGCACGAAGAGCTGGTTCCCATCGAAGAAGTACGCCCCGATGTTCCGGAGCGGTTGCGATATCTGGTGGATGGGCTTCTTCGCAAGCAGCCAGCATCACGTTGGGCCAACGCCGAGCGTTTCCTCACGCGGCTGAACGACGCGAGCGACCCGCCGGGGCTCAAGCAGTGGCGGCAGTTCAAGAAAAAGCAGGCGAAGAACCGCAAGGAAGCGGCGCGCGCCGCGCCTAACGAGGATCTCCTTCCGGAAGCCGCCACGGAGCGCTTCCGTCGTTCGCTCGCCACCGAACGGTTCCGTCGCACGCCTGAGGACCGAGCCGCAGTCGGCGCGCGCGCCGACCTCGTAAATACCCCTCAAGTCATTCGTGTGGAGACGTCTGCCACACCGATGGACGAGTGGAAAGTCGAGGACGATGGCACCGCGGTCTCGAGCCAGCGCGCAGATCGCGCAACCAAGTGGGGTGTCGGAATTGGCATCGCCGCCTCGGCCATAATTGCGGGCATCCTTCTCATCGATATGCGACCGCCGGCGGTGGTGAAAGTCGATTCGACACGCTCGACGTTCACCGATGCAGGATCGATCGAGGTCCCCGCGGTGCGTCCTGACTCAGCGCCCGGTACGGTGGTCACCGACACGGCACCGGCACCGGTGGTGGTTATACCTCCCCCAGCGCGCGAAACACCGAAGGAGACCGTCTCGACGCCACGCCAGACGCCGCCAATCGTCGCGCCACAACCAGTGATCACGACTCCGCCGCCTGCGCGCGACACAGCGCCGACGCCTAACGTGACACCAAGCGTCCCGAGTCTCTCGTTCCCCGCCGAGCGTGCACGTGTGACCGCCGGGAGCCGGCACAGTTGCGTCATTAGCTCTGTTGGTAAAGCGAACTGCTGGGGAAACAACGCAGCCGGTCAACTCGGCGACGGCAGCATGGACGTACAGGTCACTCCAGTCTCCGTGGCCGGCGACTTTGTCTTCAGCCAGCTATCGGCGGGAGATTCCCATACGTGCGGCGTCACGACAGCTGGCGAGGCGTTGTGCTGGGGTGACAACGATGCTGGACAGCTTGGCGATGGCACGACATCGGCGCGAACTGCACCGGTGCGCGTCAGCGGTGGCCATAACTTCTCGTACGTGCGTGCGGGTCGTTCGCACACGTGCGGCCTAACGACATCAGGCGCGGTCGTGTGCTGGGGAAATAACGGCAACGGTCAGTTGGGCGATGGCAGCCGCGTAAGCCGCAACTCTCCTGTTCGTGTTCCGCTGCCTGGCGCCGCCTCACGCCTCGGGGTCGGTGGCAGTCACACGTGCGCCTTGTTGAACGATGGAAGTGCGTACTGCTGGGGAGCCAATACTTACAGTCAGCTTGGCGACTCGTCCAAAACAAGCCGCACGGAGCCGGTTCGGGTGGCAACGTCTCAGCGCTTCGTAAGCATTGGTTCAGGGCGCGAACACACGTGCGCTGTCACATTGGGCAATGATGCTTATTGTTGGGGAAGGAACTCGTCGGGACAGGCGGGAATCGGGACGAGTAGCGAAGCGGTAGCGGCACCACAGCGCGTCGAAACCAACGCTCAATTCCTCACGATTGCGGCAGGGTTGAGTCATACGTGCGCCCGAACCGTGGGCGGTATGGCTTACTGCTGGGGCCGGAACAATTACGGCCAATTGGGAGACGGCACATTGAACAACCATTCGCGCCCCGTGGCGGTACAAGGCGCGGGGGCGCTGGTCGCACTTTTCCCTGGCGCATCGCACACCTGCGGTGTCAACAGCTCCAACGAGACCTTCTGCTGGGGATATAATGTTGACGGCCAACTCGGCATCGGTGGTCGCGAGAACAGCCCCGTTCCAGTTAAGGTTCAGGACTCTAGTCGTTAGGTATGTGGAGTAAAGGTCGGTCCCCCGCCCTTGGCGCATCTTTGGCGCTCGCGTGCCTCATCGGCGCGATGTCGTGCGATTCGCCGCTCGAGTCCAACGCGGACGGTGTCGATCGCATCGCGCTGACTCCCGGAACGGCGACGTTGCAGGCCGGCGAAACCGTCACGCTCACGGCAGTCGTCCTTGACGCGAGCGGCAATGCGATGCGCGACCGTAAAGTCGTCTGGTCGACTCAGAATGCATCGGTTGCAACCGTTTCGCAGTCTGGCGTTGTAACCGCTGTCGCAGCCGGCGTCGTGCAAGTCGCGGGCTCCAGTGGTGGGAAATCCGCGAGCGCGACGATCACCGTTACCGCGCGGCCCGTTTCACTCGTTAGGGTGACGCCAGGGAGCGCGACGATCGCCGTCAGCAGCTCAATAACGCTTCAAGCCGAGGCGCTGGATGCTTCCGGAGCTCCAGTGTTGGGACGTCCGATTACCTGGACGTCGTCGAACGAGACAATCGCAATCGTAAGCGCAACCGGAATAGTCGCCGGGATAGCTCCGGGGTCAGTCACCATCTCTGCGGCGATCGATGGCCGCACGGGGACCGCCGCCATCACGGTGTCCCCGCAAGCCGTCGAAACGGTGGCGATCACGCCTGAAACCGACACGATCAACGTGGGGCGGCGCCTAACGTTGCGGGCGACTCCCTTCGACGCGCGCAATACGCCCCTGGTCAATCGCGCCATTGCATGGACGTCCAGTGATCCGTCGATTGCGACGGTGTCCTCGTCAGGCGAGGTCCTCGCACTATCCGTGGGGACCGTTCGCATCCGTGCAACAGTCGAGGGGAAGTTCGCCGAGGCGATTATCACCGTACTTCCGGTTCCGGTAGCCAGTGTGATTGTGGCGCCGAGTCAGGTAACGTTGAACCCCGGTCAGACCTCGCAGCTCACGGTCACGTTGAGCGATAGCGGCGGGAACGTGCTCACCGGCCGCACGATCACGTACGGCACGAGTCACCCGGACATCGCGACTGTCTCGACCACCGGCCTCGTCACGGCAGTAGCGGAAGGCTCGGCACAGATCCAGGCGACGAGCGAGGGAAAGACCGGCATAGCCGTCATCACGGTCAATCCGGTACCTGTCGCGTCAATCCGCATAACGCCTAACGCTGTAACACTGCGTGTAACGCAAACGGCGAAACTTGCGGCGCAAGCGTTTGATGCGCAAAACCGACCTCTGTCGAATCGCCGTTTCACCTGGATAAGCGGTGCACCCGCTGTCGCGACTGTAAATCAGTCGGGAGACGTGACCGCTGTGAGCACGGGCATCGCGTCCGTGTTTGCCGCGGCCGAGGGAATCAGCGCCTCGGCCACGGTGCAAGTAACAACGGTGCCTGTAGCAAGCGTCGTGGTGACGCCATCAACCCTGTCCTTGCAAACCGGCGGCTCCGCGCAACTTTCTGCGGCCACGAGAGACAGCGTCGGGAACCTGCTCGTCGGCCGGATTGTCACGTGGACTTCAAACGCCGATGGCGTCGCTGTCGTGTCGGGCACCGGTCGTGTGACCGCCGTTTCAACCGGTACGGCGATGATCACCGCGACGAGCGAAGGACAGAGCGGTACAGCGCTCGTAACCGTCGCGAACGTTCCAGTCGCAAGCGTGACCGTGACACCAGCCAGTCAAACAATTCTTCAGGGCCAGAGTTTTGTGATGACTGCCACGCCACGCGATGCCAACGGCAATCCGCTTGGAGGACGTGCCATCACGTGGAGCTCATCCGCACCTAACGTGGCTTCAGTCGACGCTACCGGCCTGGTCACCGGCGCCGCGCAGGGGACAGCCACTATCACCGCGACGAGCGAAGGAAAATCCGGCAGCGGGGTCGTCAACGTGGCCGCAACACCGCCGGCAAGCCTAACAGTGACGCCGAAGCCGAATGCTGTATATGAGGGAGAGACCAAGTCGCTGCGCGCCACGATCACCGATGCGCTGGGCGCGATTGTGCGCGGACGTCCCGTCAGCTGGGAGCCACGGAACGGCGGGCTGGTCACGGTGAGTCCGGTGTCGGGGGTGCCGGACAGCGCGACGTTCACCGGTGTGTCCGCTGGTAGCACCTATATCATTGCGCGCGATCTGGGCACGGGTCTGAGCGATTCGACACAGGTCACCGTCTCGCTGGTGCCCGTCACCTCGGTGACCGTGACACCGGCGACAGCCACAGTGGACCTCACCCTAACGACTCAATTGACGGCGACCGCGCGAGACTCAGCCGGGAACCCGCTGCCGCGCACCATAACGTGGAGCTCATCCGCACAGACGATCGCCTCGGTGGGACAGACCACGGGACTCGTGACTGGTCAAGCAGGTGGCACCGCGACCATTGAAGCGCGCGCCGCAGGTGCTGGCATAGGTGGTTCTGATGTCTTCAACACGGCATCGGTCACGGTAAACGTGCCGGTGAATAGCGTAACTGTGACGAGCCCACGCGCCTTTGTAGTGCCGGGTGACACGATGCACCTAACGGTGGTGCTGCGTGACGTACAGAACAACGTCATCAATCCTGGCGGACGCGTAATCACATTCTCCTCGAGCAACGACAACCTCGGGACTGTGAGCTCTCAGGGCGTCGTGAGCGGCGTGGCACCTGGATCGGTGACGATTACCGCGGCCAGCGAAGGCAAGAACGGAACTGTCAGCGTGACCGTGGAGCCTGGCATCGCCGCGATGGCTATCGCGTGCACGCCCACACCTGCATGCACGATCCCCTCGGAGACGACGATCGTTTCCGGCACGACGAAGGACTACGTCGTCACCGTTACTGACGGCGGCGGCAATCCGCTGAGTGGTAAGGTGCTTGCGGTTGCAAGCAACAACACCGCAGCAGCTACTGTGTCCACCACAAGTGTCACTACGAATGCGTCCGGTCAGGCCACGATTACGGTGAGCGCCGTCGGCGCCGGCAGCGCCGTCATCACGTTGACTAGCCAGGCCCGCCACCAGGCGATTCCGCCAGGTAGTAGCCCTAACAACACAGCATCGGGTAGTATTACGATAACTGTGCCCTAAAGAATATGGCGCGGCGCCTAACGAGCAATGCGATCTGCGCGCTGATTGCCGGCGCGCTCCAAGCGTGCCTTGCGGCGCCGATTGCGGCGCAAAGCAGCACGCCGCCGCGTCTCGCGCCCAAGGCGACCTTGTCTGCAATCGGCCCGGCCGGATGCATGCCGGTACCGCCGGCTGCCGCCGTGAATGGTGCCCCTCTGTCTGCGCGAGATGCCGCCGATTCGGCGCGCGCGCTCATCGCGAGCGGACAGGACGCTGCGTTACAAGGGGATCACGCAGCCGCGCGCGACGCTTTCCTGCTTGCGTCACGCCTCGCACCGTCCAACGCTCGCGTCGCGTATTACCTCGGCCGCGAATACGAAGACCTTGGCGAAGTGCGCAACGCCACGAAGGAATACTGCCGGTATCTGTCGCTCCTGCCCACCGCGGCCGATGGCGACGAAGTACGGGGGCGCATCCAGCGCCTAACGCCGCCTGCGGAGATCGTTCGTTCCGACGAAGCGCGGGCGGCGTTCCGCTCGGGGGTCAACCTCCTGCAGCAACGGCATCTCGTCGCTGCGGATTCCGCGTTCAGCCAGGTGATCCGCACTTTACCGGGCGCCGGGGAGGCGTATTACAACCGAGCCCTGGCCCGAGCGGCCCGCGGCGAGCGCAACGCCGCAATACAGGACTTCGAGCGCTACATGCAGCTCAGCCCTGGGGCCGCGGATCATGCGTCGATTCGTTCAGCGATGACGCGCTTGCAGGACCGTGTTTGGGATGCGAGCTCGGTGTTCTGGCAGGGGCTTATCGCTCCCGGCGTGGGACAAATGTCCACCGGCCGGCCGATTCGCGGAGTGTTCATTCTGGCGATGAGCGGGGGCATCGTCGCCGCGGGCCTAACGAGCAAGTCCGACCTGCAGACTAACGAATATGTGGATCCGTTCGGCAACCCCTATATCGATACCGTGCGGGTCACTGAGCGTCCCTACCTCGTTCCGGCAGCCAGCGTCGTCGCCGCCGTGTGGCTCCTCAGCGCATTCGAAGCTTCGGCGTTCGCCCGAGGGTCCTTGGCGCGTGCGCGCGGGATCATCGCTTCCGCGGTCGATCCCAACCGCTCGACGTCACCTGTGACGCTGGTGTTGCGCCCGGACACGAACGGACGCGTCGCGGTGGGCCTCAATCTGCGCCGGTAGCGTTAGCCGAACGGCGGGCAGCATGAGTGTGCGACGTTAGGCGCGGCGCGGTTGTGAAGTGGCGAACTCAGCCGCAGTTGTAGAGATGTGATAGCAAACCCGTGGCAACTTCAGCCGCTCGATAGCAATATTGGAGTTCGCTAATCTGGATCTCTAAGTAGTATTCGGGTCAGAATGACTCCATCGGTGAGTTCACGGCGCAGCTTTGCGTCCGTAGCTGGATTTGCAGTCATAATCGCCTGCCTCTTCGCGACAGCGTCGTGCGACGATCCCCTCGCGCGCGAGGTCGACGACGTTGATCGAGTCGTTTTAACGCCGACTACGGCGAATCTGCAGGCGGGCACCACTCTCACACTCATGGCGGTAGCCCTCGACGCCGCCGGCAACGAGCTGCGCGATCGCCGAGTGGTGTGGGCCTCGCAGAACGAGACCATTGCGACAGTCTCGCAATCGGGCGTTGTCACCGGCCTGACCGCGGGCGTCGTGCAGATCGCTGCATCGAGTGGCGGCAAGTCCGCGAGCGCCACGATCACGGTTACGGCGCGACCAGTGACCCTCGTGCGCCTAACGCCGGGGAGCGGCACCATCGCAGTCGGTAGCTCGATCACGCTGCAGGCCGAGGCGCTCGATGCATCGGGCGCGCCTGTTCTGGGCCGGCCGGTTGGGTGGGCGTCTTTAAACGAGGCAGTGGCGACCGTCAGCAATAGCGGCGTCGTAGTCGGTGTGGCGGTAGGCTCGACAACGATTACAGCCACAATCGACGGTCGCTCAGGGACGGCCGCGATTACAGTGGCGCCTCAGCCGGTCGCCTCCGTCGTCATCACCCCAACGTCAGAGAACCTCATTGTTGGCCAGCGGTTCACGTTCCGCGCGACAGCGCTCAACGCGCAGAACGTGGCCTTGCCCGACCGCATCGCCTTTTGGTCGTCGAACAACCCTTCCGTCGCCACCGTGACATCCGAAGGCGAAGTGCTTGCGCTCGCGGTCGGCACCGCGCGGATCCGCGCAACCATAGAGGGCAAGTTCGCCGACGCAAACGTGACCGTCGCTCCGGTTCCCGTCGCAACCGTTGCCGTGACGCCCAACCAGGTCACGCTGAACCCGGGTCAAACATCCCAACTCATCGTCACGCTGACAGATGCGGCGGGAAACGTCCTGACTGGACGCACGATCAACTACAGCACGAGCGATGCACAGATCGCGACCGTGTCGAACAGTGGCCTGGTCACGGCGGTCGCGCAGGGGAATGCACAGATTCAGGTGACGAGCGAAGGCAAGAGCGCCACCGCGGCGATCACGGTCAACGCGACTCCGATTGCGTCGATCGTCGTGACGCCTAACGCGATATCGCTGCAGGTCGCGCACGCCACCACGCTCTCGGCGCAAGCCCTGGATGCCCAGGGGAGGCCCCTCACCGGACGCACCTTTACATGGTCCAGCAGCGCGCCCGGCGTCGCCACTGTCGATCAAAGCGGTTCCGTGACCGGTGTGAGCAGCGGGAGCGCGACGATCAGCGCGTCGAGCGGTGGCCAAACGGGGACGTCGACGGTGACAGTCACGAACGTCTTCGTCGCGTCGGTGGTGATCTCACCGAAGACGGCTTCGGTAGTTGCGAATTCGCAACAGCAATTCACGGTGCAGCTATTGGATGCGAACGGCGGCTCGTTAGGCCAAAGCGGCCGTACGGTCACGTGGGTCTCGCGCGATCCCGCGATCGCCACCGTGAACAGCAGCGGCCTCATGACAGCCGTTGCCGCCGGCCAGACACGCATCGTCGCAACCACCATCGGAGCGACGGCTCTCGTGGGCGATTCGGCGACGGTCACGGTGACGCCGGCACCACCCACGAGCATGACGGTGCAGACGCAGGCGACGAACATCTACATAGGCCAGACGATCGCGATGCGCGCGATCATCGTGGACGCCGGCAGCATCGTCCGGAACCGCACCGTCACGTGGGTGTCTCGCAACCCCGGCGTGGTCACGGTGGCTGCCGTATCAGGATTCCCCGATAGCGCCAACGTTTCAGGCGTCGCGTTAGGCAGCGCTTATATCGTCGTGAGCGATCCGAGCGGCCTGCAGGACTCGTCGCTCGTGAACGTCGCACCGGTGCCGGTGGCCGCCGTTTCCGTGATCCCGGCGACCTCGACGCTCGTTGTCAGCGGGACCGCGCAATTGACGGCAGTGGCGACGGATTCGGTGGGCAACGTCCTCACTCCCACCATCACCTGGGTCTCGCAGGCGCCGAGTGTCGCGTCAGTGTCGAATACCGGACTCGTGACGGCGAACGCGAGCGGCACCGCCACGATCGAGGCGCGCGCGAATGGCGCCGGCGCGAATGGGGTGGACGTCGTCGGGACTGCCTCATTGACCATATCGCCACCAGCCCAGGCGCCGGTGGCAACTGTGACGGTGACAAGCCCGCGGAGCTACATCGTTCCTGGCGACACGATGCACCTAACGGTTGTGCTGCGCGATGCGCAGAACAACATCCTGACAGGCCGTCCGATCACGTTCGCAAGCAACTCTCCGTCGCGGCAGACGGTTGACGCAACTGGGATCGTTACGGGTCTTGGGACATCCGGCTCCGCGACCATTACGGCCACGAGCGAAGGAAAGACGGGACAGGTCCAGATCAGCAGCAAGCAGCCTGTCGCCACGATTCGCCTAACGGGTCCGGCCGGGAACGCGTCCGACCTTGTCCTTTCGCAGAATACGACGAAGCGTTATACGGTCACATTGCTGGACAGCAACGGGAACGACATCAGCAATATCGGTATCTCAGTCAGCGCCAACCCCGCGAGTCTGGTCACGCTGTCTGCGACAAGCATCACGACCAACGGGCAGGGGCGCGCACAAGTGGACGTACGCGCCGGGTCGGCTCCCGGCCTTGTCACGCTGAACTTCACCGTGCTGCGCGCCGGCGCGATCCCCCCCGGAACACCTGGAAACAACAGCCCCGTAGGGACCTTGCCGCTCGTAATTCCCTAGGCTGGCTCGTTAGGCGCCGGTCGCCGGCACCACACGGCTACTCTTTGTCGTCACCCCGATCCGTCGGGTGACGCTCGTCTTCGTCCATCTCGTCGTATTCGTCGTCCAGGTCGACCAATTCGTCGTCGAAGTCGTCGAGGTCGTCTTCGTCGTCATCCAGCTCGTCCTCGTCTTCCTCCTCGTCCCCTTCGTCCTCGTCCTCTTCGTCATCGTCGAATTCGAGGTCTTCGGGATCGTCGAATTCGTCCTCGAAGTCGCTTTCGCCGAGTTCGTCGTCCTCGTCTTCGTCATCGTCCACGTCGACGTCTTCGTCGTCTTCGTCGTCACGCAGCGAGAAGTCGGGCGAAGACGCGAACCAATTAGGGGCCCGCGATTCCGACGGCTCGAGCTCGTCCCACATTCGTTAGTTCTCCCCGTTAGGCTAAAGCGACGCAGCTTGCCGATCGCGCTTGATGTCGCGCGAAAGCTTTTTTCGATCGATCGCACCGAGGAGGCGCTTGCGCAAACGAATCGCGCGCGGCGTCACCTCGATCAGCTCATCGTCCTCGATATACTCTAGGGCGCCTTCCAGCGTCAACACCCGTGGCGGCTCCAGCTGGATATTCTCGTCGCTCGCCTTGGTCCGCATGTTGGTGAGCTTCTTCTCTTTCGTGGGATTCACATCCATATCGCCGGGACGCGCGTTCTCACCTACGATCATTCCCTCATAGACCGGCGTTCCGGGCTCAACGAAAAACGTCGCCCGATCCTTGAGGTTGAACAGCGCGTATGCAACGACGGTGCCGGCCTCCATTGAGACGAGCACGCCACGCGAGCGACCTTCGAGCGGACCGGCCCATGCGCCGTAATCGAGGAAGCGATGGTGGATGATTCCGGTACCGCGCGTGTCGGTGAGAAAGTCGCTGCGAAAACCGAACAAGCCACGCGCCGGGATGCGGTACCGCATGCGCACCATCCCCTGCCCCGGATGCTTCATCTCCATCATCTCCCCGCGCCGCGGTCCGAGCTTTTCAATCACAGTACCGAGATATTCCTCGGGGACGTCGACGAGTAGTTCCTCGTATGGTTCCAGGCGTTCCCCGTTAGGCCCCGTGCGCGTGATCACGCGCGGACGCGACACCTGAAACTCGTATCCCTCACGCCGCATCGTTTCCATCAGAATGGAGAGATGCAGCTCGCCGCGACCAGATACCGTCCATGCGTCTGTGGCATCGGTGTCTTCAACACCCAATGCGACATTGCGCTCGAGCTCACGATAGAGCCGTTCGCGCACTTGGCGCGATGTGATGTATTTCCCATCCCTGCCCGCGAACGGCGAGTTGTTCACCAGGACGTCGACCGAAATCGTCGGTTCCTCAACCGCGATCCCGGCGAGTCGGTCGCGATAGTCCAGGTGCGCGATCGTGGATCCGATCTCGACGCCTTCGAGGCCCGCGAGTGCGACGATGTCACCCACGGAGGCACGTTCGACCTCGACGCGATCCAGCCCCTGGTGCGTGAAGAGTTTCGTGACGCGTGACGTGACTTCTGGAAGTACAGGGTCGAGCGGGAGGAGCGCGACATTCATCCCAACATCCACGACGCCGCGCTCGACGCGCCCGATGGCCAAACGGCCGAGGTACGGCGAGTGGTCGATCGTGGACACCAGCATTTGAAATGGGCCATCAACATCACTGGGCGGTGGAGGCACGTGTTCGATGATCGCTTCAAATAGCGGAGTCAGGTTCGGCGATGGCGCATCCAAATCACGCGTGGCCGTTCCTTCGCGCGCCGATGCATAGAGAAACGGTGCCTCGAGGATGGAAGCTTCGGCTTCGAGCTCTATCAAGAGATCGAGGACCTCGTCATGTACGCGAAGCGGATCGACACCAGCGCGATCGATCTTGTTGATGACGACGATGGGGTGACGATCGAGCTCGAGCGCCTTGCGCAATACGAAGCGCGTTTGCGGCATTGGCCCATCGAACGCGTCGACGACGAGGAGAACGCCGTCAACCATTCGGAGGATGCGCTCGACTTCGCCTCCGAAATCCGCGTGGCCAGGGGTATCGACGATGTTGATTTTAACGTCACGCCACGTGACAGCCGTGTTCTTGGCGAGAATGGTGATTCCGCGCTCTCGTTCGAGCGGATTGGAATCCATGACACGTTCCTGGACGATCTGATTGTCGCGGAACGCACCAGCTTGCCGGAGCATCTTGTCCACGAGGGTGGTCTTGCCATGATCGACGTGGGCGATGATGGCGATGTTCCGGATTTGCATAGCCGCGAAATGTAGGGACTGCCTGGGATTTGTCTCAAGCCACTTGCATGTTCACTGTGCATTATGCAGGCTTGCAATGCCACTCATCCCGGAGGTGTCCCATGCACCAGCAGCAGGAGCCCGCCAGGGATTCATATCCCCATGGCCGCGGCTACGGGCACGATTACATGCGAGGGGGCGAGGTAATGGAGGGTTACGGTTACAGCTCGCGCCCCGAGTATTATCGCCGACGCGGCGATACCGAAGACGCGGCCGATGAGGAGACGGGCTCCGGCGCCGAAGCAGTGGACAGCTAAAAAAAAGACAACCAATCAATTCAACGGCAGGCCATGCGGCCTGCCGTTTCTTGTGCCACCTAACGAGGATGCGGACGTGGTTTAACTGCACACGACAAGAGCTCTTCACCGCTGGGAACGCCAAGCACGCGGAGTAACCAGAGTTTTGTTCGGCCCCCGCCACCCCTCGTTTCTGTACGAAATCGATCGGCGAGTAGCGAACCGTGAGGGAAAGCACGCCGGCGACGGATGAACCAAAGAATCTGTGCGCAGCCTTAGCGTGCTCCGCGTTCTCCGCGGTGAAAAGCTCTTATCGAATGCAGTAAAAGCTCTTCCATGAGAGCTGTGCACGACGAGATCGAGTGGCTAATCGTGATGGCCGTCGTGCTGGCGACGGATAAACAAAGTACCTCTGCGCAACCTCAGCGTTCTCTGCGTTCTCTGCGGTGAAAAGCTCTTATCGAATGCAGTAAAAGCTCTTCCATATCACGCGGTTCGAATGCCTAACGCTGGCGGGCGGGGGCCGGACGCTGCGCCGTGGGTTGGGAGGCCGGTGCACGCGACATCGGCGCACGGACGTTATTTCCGCTCGGCGCCACGGCAGCTCCTCCGGCGAATGACATGTCATGTCCGCGTGACAGCAGGCCCTGCACGATCGCGTTCTTATCCGTCGCGCGCAGATATGCCTCGCGCACGTCGATCAAACCCTTATCCACCAGGTCGAGCAGCGCGTCGGCGAGCGTCACCATACCCAGCTTCCGCGACGTCTGCATCACGGACGGAATCTGGAACGTCTTCGCTTCGCGGATGAGGTTCGCCAACGCAGGCGTCGACAGCAGGATTTCCATCGCGGGGACGCGTCCCCCGCCGACTTTGCGACACAACACCTGGGAGATGATTCCCTTCACCGACTCCGAGAGCATTACGCGCACCTGCGATTGACGGTCCGCCGGGAATTGATCGATGATGCGGTCGATCGTCGTCGCCGCGGTTGCCGTGTGCAACGTCCCGAATACGAGGTGCCCTGTTTCCGCCGTCTCGATGGCGATGGCCATCGTCTCGAGGTCGCGCAGCTCACCGACGAGCACGACATCGGGGTCTTCGCGTAACGCGGCGCGCAACGCGTTCTTGAACGATCCCGTGTGCAAGCCAACCTGCCGCTGCGAGATCAAGCATCCTTTGCGCTCGTGGACGAACTCGATCGGATCCTCGATTGTGATGATGTGATCATGCCGCGTGCGATTGACGAGGTCGATGAGCGCGCAGAGCGTGGTGGATTTCCCTGATCCCGTCGGACCTGTGACGAGCACGAGTCCTTTGGTCAGCTGACAAAGCGCCTGGACTTCGTTCGAGAGGCCCAGCTCTTCCGCTGTGATGATCTTGGAAGGGATCGCGCGGAACACGGCCGCGGGGCCGTGACGATCCACGAACGCGTTGCCGCGGAAGCGGGCGAGGCCCGCGATCTCGTAGGCGAAGTCGGCGTCATGGGTGCGCGCGAAGTCCTGCTGCGCACTGGCACTCATCGTGGCGAGCAGCATCCCCTGCACCGCGTCGCTGCCTAACGCGGTTTCCCCGTCGACCGCGGCGAGCCTCCCGTCGATCCGCATGAGCGGCGGCACGCCGGTGCGCAGATGGAGGTCCGACGCATGCCGCTGCAGCATCGCCCGCAGGAGGGCGTCGATAGCGGCCTTGCGCGCGGGATCGGGCGTGTGCGCGACCGCCGCGTTAGGCGTGCGTTTGGGCGCGTCCAGCCACCGGATGCGGGCTTCATAAGCACCGTCTTTGTCGCGCGCATCCACATCGTAGCGCCCCCCCGGCCCCTCGAACTGGAATGTGACCGGATGGCCCGCCTGGATCTCGCTGTACAGCGGGGTTGGCGCCTTCTCGCGCAGAAGGCTCAGCACTTGGGGTCGAGTGAGCGCCTGCTTCGTGACTGGCTGCTCGCTGCCATTGCGCACGACGTGGGCGACCGCGTCGGTGCGCAGCTTGAGCATCTCACCGCGCGCATCGCGCACGACTTCGAGCAGGCGATCGAGTTGCTGGGCCATCAGGGGACCGCGCGCACGCGCTCGACCAGCGCGCGATTGATGAGCAGCACGGACTCTCGGCCGAATAATGCCACGAATCTCTCCTGCCGCCGATTCATGAAATCGAGAAGTCGGCTCTTGCCGTTCACGGGATCGATGAGAATCGTGCCATTGAGACGCTCGCCGTCGCGGAGGCCCATTTCCACGCGAGTTGCGATGCCAAGTGCTTCGTCTTCGTGCACGCCGCCGCGAGCCACAGCAACCGAGTGGACGTTGTCTTTGGAGATGATGACCGTCTCGCCATTTCGCAACGCGAGCGGGAAAAACGGTTCGACCCCGTTCAGCACTTCGGGCGCGTCTTCTAGGAATCCCTGATGGTGTCCGCTCGCTTGCACGTACAGCTCACCGTCGATGCGCGCCCCGCTCATGAGCGTCACCTCGACGGGGAGGCGACTTTTCTCGATGCGAAGGTCGTTGAGCAGCATCTCTGGGCTGTCACTGTGAGCAAGCGAACCCAAGACGTTCGCACCTACGGTGCGGAAACGATGTGATACACGTCGCAACAACCGTGAGGTCAAGGGTCAATGGCCAAAGGTCAAAGCGGCAATACAGTCCCACTTCACTCACTTTGACCTTGACCGTTGACCTTTGACCGTGGTTGTCAGGGATGTGAATCGTTGCAGATCGCCTGTCTTTCCAGCTGCACGGTCACATGCGCAATGCCGAATCGCTGCATCGTTTGAATAGCGCGCTCTAATACGTTCTGATGCAGCGCCGGGTCCTGGACGACGGCGTGCGCGCTCATCGCGACCATGCCGGATGAGACGGTCCACACGTGCAGATCGTGCACGCCCTCGATCCCCGGGATCGCCTCGAGTTGCGAGCGCACGGCGCCCAGCGAGATATGCGCAGGTGTCGCTTCGAGCAGCACATCCACCGATTCGCGAACGAGCCGCCACGCGCTGCGCACGACGAGCAGCGTCACGACGATGGACGCGATAGGATCGGCAGCCAGCCAGCCCGTTGTGCGCAGGATGAGCGCTGCCAGCACAGTGCCTAACGAGCCGAGAAGGTCGCCGAGGACGTGGAGGTAGGCGCCGCGCGCGTTGAGGGAGTGGCGGTGTACGGGGTACAGCACCCACGCCGACGCCGCGTTCACCGCGAGACCGCCTAACGCGATAGCCAGCATCCACCCGGAGGCCACCGGTTCCGGCGTGCGGATGCGCGCCACCGCCTCCCACAGGATCGCCGCCGATATCGCGAGCAGCGCGGCGCCATTGATCAGCGCGGCCAGCACCTCCCAACGCAGATAGCCGTAAGTCTTCGCCGGTGATGCAGGTTGCCGTGCGAACCACGCGACGAAGAGCGACAGCGCGAGCGCACCAACGTCCGTGAGCATGTGGCCGGCGTCGGCGAGCAGCGCCAGCGAGTTCGTCACCAGGCCCCCAACCACTTCCGCGACCAGGAACGCCGCCGTGAAGACGAGCGCTAGCCGCAACCGACTGACCGTTACGCGGTCGTCGGTGTGGAAATGCACGTGATTATGGCCGTGATGGCTCTGTTGCATCGGCCCGCTGTACTGGACGAGTGGAGACGATACGACGCGCGATTTTGGCACACAGACGGATCGCGTTTTTCATGCTCGAGGGATCCGCAACTCCTTTACCGGCGATGTCGAGCGCTGTACCGTGATCCGGTGACGTCCGCGGGAACGGAAGGCCTAACGTGACGTTCACCGCGGATCCGAACGATGCGACCTTGATGGCGGTCATCCCCACGTCATGGTAGGGAGCGAGCACGGCATCGAACTCACCTCGCATCGCGCGGACGAAAACTGTATCCGCGGGATACGGGCCGGCGATGCCGGCTTCGCGCGCGGCAGGTGTCAGCACCTCCTCGTCTTCCTGTCCGAAGCGGCCGCCATCCCCAGCGTGTGGATTGAGAGCGCATAACGCGATGCGCGGCGCGGCGATTCCGAACCAGTCCCTCAGACCGAGCGCTGCGACACGAGCAGACCGCACAATCCGCTCGGCGCTCAAGACACGGGGCACGTCGCGGAGTGGCACGTGCGTTGTGACCAGCACGACGCGCAGCGTCTCGGATGCAAGCATCATGGCCACCTCGACGCCGCACATCGCGGCGAGCATCTCCGTGTGCCCCGGCACGTCGTAGCCACCCGCGGCGAGAGCGTTCTTGTCTACAGGCGCTGTGACGATGCCGTCGACCTCGCGCGCCAGTGCAAGCGCGGCAGCGCGCTCGATCGCACGGCCGGCCAGCGCGCCGGCTTCTGCTGCGTCGCTGTCATGCCGCCATTCCCCGACAACTTCGTCCACTTCAATGCCGAGGCCGGTCGGGCCGACGATGCATGTTTCGACGTCGGCCATTGCGTCACTGTCGGCAAGCGCCGCGCTGACAACTTCAGGCCCTATTCCGCGCGGATCGCCGAGCGTAATCGCCAGGCGGACGGGCACGGCGTCAGAAGTTGGTGTTGCTCCGCTCAAGACCGCAGTGCGGCCTAGATCCGCACGGAGACGTAGGTCTCTCGCTTCAGCGTGTCGATGAGACGACGGATCGCTTTGGCTTCCGCGAGACTTTCGCGCAGCTGATCGCGTAGCTCGGCGGCTGTGTATTCACCGCCCTGATCCACCTCGAGGATCTGCGCGACGACGAACTTGGGCACCCCGCGCGCTGCGTCTTCGATGCGGAACGGCGACACGAACTCGTTAGGCTTCGCCTCGGCGAATGCCTTGCCGTAGGCCTCGGGAAGCTCCGCTCGCGGGAACGGCTGCAAGCTCCCCCGCTCTTCGATCGGATCGTGGTAGCGCGCGTAGAGAGTGTCCAGCGGGATCTGCCCGGCCTTCCAGAGCGCGAGCGCGCTATCGGCGCGCGCCTGGGCCCGCGCGATATCTGTCGAATCGTAAGCAGGTCTGATTAGGATCTGCCGCGCCTTTACTTCGCCTGGTCGCGCGCGATCGACGCGCACCACGTGAAATCCATCGGGTGTTTCGACGACAGGGCCCACCTGGCCCGGGTTGAGGCCGAAGATGAGGTTGTCCAGCAGCTCGTAGCCAGGAATCGTCTGCCGTCGCTGCCAGCCAAGGTCACCACCGTTCTTGTTTGTCGTGGTATCCATCGACTCGCGCTTGGCCAACAGCTCGAAGTCGGCGCCCGCGCGAATGTCTTTGAGCAACGACTCGGCCTTCGCGCGTGCAGCCGCGCGAGCTTTCTCGGATGCCGCTGTGCCAATGACGAGTTGACGGAAGGTGACTGTCGCTGGTTTTCTCTGCGGCGGCCGACCCTTTATCGCCTCATCCAACTCTGCATCAGTAACGGAAACGGGAATCACCCGCCCTTCGCGCCGCAGTTTCTCCACCAACCGACGTTGCAGTTGCGACCGACGTACTTGCTCGGCCAGCCAGCGACGATACTCCTCAGGCGGACCGAAGCCGCTTTGTCTAAGGGCGCCTGCGAATTCGGCGTCAGTCTGGAATCGCGCGCGCTGGCGCTTCATCTCCTGCTCAACGGTGTTGAGCACATCGGCTTCGTCGATGGCGATCCCCGTGTCCGCACGCGCGCGTTGCACGAGCACCTCTTCATCGACCAGACCGTTGAGGACTTCACGCATCAGCGCGAGCTGCCCGGCCGAATCGTTAGGCAGCTCCATGCCCGCCGCCCGCCTCTGATTGATCGCTTCGAGCAGATCGCTCCACAGGATCGGCGTCGACCCGACCAGCGCGACGATACTGTCCAGCCCAACGCGCGTGCCAGCCGCCGGTTGGGGCTGGGCGCCGAGCGTCGAGCTGGCGAGAGCTCCTGCGAGCAGTACCGCCGAGAGGTAACGCATGTCCTACTGCTTACCCGAATCCGGTCGCGGTGCTCCCGGCATCGGCACGGCTGTCGGCGGACGCGCCGAATCGGCTTGGGCCCGCATCTTCTGCGCTTCTTCGAGCGCGCGGTCGATGGCGGCGTTGTTCACTTTGGCGTCGTACTTCTCACGGAGCGCGCTCGCGAGAACGTGCGGCACGTCCACGTATGCGGCCTCCTGATTGAGAAGCTTCTGCACGTATTCGTTGATCCGCTTCGCGACTTCAGCCTCCCGCGCTTCCCTGTTCTTCGCCGAATCGCCCAGCGTGTTGGGGAGGACGTTGAGCCCGGCCCACGTATTCTGCACGAGCCCGCGGAAGGCATTGCGTGTTTCGTTCAGGGCGGCCGAATCGAGCTCGACCTTCGCACTGTCCGCCTGGTCGATGAGCACCTCCTGCACAGCCAGCTGCCTAACGAACGAGACGAGGAGCGAGTCCGGGGCCTGCTGCATCTGCATCCGCACCTGATCCAGGTTCGGGAAGACGTTCAGCCACTGCGCCACGCGCGCCAGCGTGAGCCCCCCCGACTTGCTGGTGGCGACGACTGTTCGATCGTTCTTGCGTCCATCGAAATCCGCTGCCAGCTCCTTGAGGCTCTTGGCCGCGTTAGGCTTGATCGTGATGCCCGCGGCGTCGCGCACCTTCGCGACGTACGTCGTATTTGCCGCAGTCCGCTGCGACTGGAAGTACGCCTGCGAGAACTGCTCCTTAACCTCTTCAAACGGCGAACGTTTGATGATGTGATAGCCAAACTGAGAACGGACGAGGCCCGAGACTTCGCCGGGCTTGAGCGCACGAACGCCCTGTTCGAACTCGGCCACCATCTGCCCGCGCGGGAAGAGTCCCAGGTCGCCACCGTTGCCAGCGCTGCCGTCCTGGCTGTGCTTCTTCGCCATGTCCGCGAAGTTGGCGCTGGTCACTTGCGCGCGCACACTTTCCGCGCGGCGCCGTACCGAATCGGCCTTCGTCGTATCCTGATTGGGGAACATGATCAGGATGTGACGCGCGGCGAAGAAGTCGGGGCTGGCCTCGTATTTGGCCGCGAGATTGGACGTGTCCACAGCCGGCATCACACTGTCGAGG
>DATFBW010000241.1:0-3691 GCA_035253645.1 Gemmatimonadaceae bacterium
TAACTAGCTGTTGCACCCGACGAGCGCGATGTTTACGGAAGTCATCACAGTTAGCCACCTTGAAGAACAAGGTCGCGGCGAACACCCCCGCCTTCGGCGAGCGACGCTCGCAGGTGAACGCGGCGTTATGCGACGACAACCATTTCGTTAACCGCAGCATCTCGAATCGTGAGCAGCACAGGCATACGTGCGATTCCCCTTGTTCTCCTCGTCGCAGGGTCTCTCTCCGCTCAGGGATCACTGCCCATGGACGGCGGTCGGGTCGTAGTACTTCCCGATAGTGCCATGCCTCATGTCCTGACGCAGTGCTCGCGTGGCGCACCTCGCGGGGTCGTCGGATTCTGGCGCCCGGCTCTCGCTGACGTCGCTGTCGCCGAGGGCGCGATAGATCGCGCGCTCATGCATGCCCTGGACAGCCTTGTCGCACGCGACGCCGGCAGTCAGTCTCAGTGGCTCAATGAACCACGCGCCAATTGGCCAGATCAGTACTACCGCCAATACGCCGGCCTCAAATATCGCGATGGACGTCGCACCATGTACGTCAACGGGGTGGCGACAGGATGGGCCACGGAGCTGAGTCAACGCATTGCCGAGCACGACACCACGCACTCTCATCCGTTCGGCAAACCGGATTGGTGGCGCTTTTCCGTAGCAACAGTGTGCGATGGTGGCGAGGCCTTTTTCGGCGGCGAGTATGACCCAGTGGACAAACGGGTGGTTTCATTTGAGTTCAACGGTCGTAGCGGAGCTGCTAGCGGCAACCATTACAACCAGCCGCAGAACTAGCTGTTGCACCTGACTGGTGCGCCGCCTGTGGTAGCCATCGCCTTTCGTCTCCTTCAAGTGCAACCGTGCCGCGCGCTCCCAGCGCGCCTTTGAAAAGTCGCCCGCATGTGAACGCGGCGTTATGCGGCCCCCCGGCATTTGGTTGCGCTTGGGTTGCCGCGCGCTCCGTACCTCGTCTATTCGGCGCACTCCGTCCCCACGACCTGCGCTGACCTCATGACCTTTCTCGTTTCCCTGCTTCTCGTCAGCATTGTTCTACCATCGATGTACATCCTCGCCGAACGCCTCTGGCTTCGACGAAAGGCTCGTTCGGCGCCCCCTGGGCCTCGATCGCTCGATGAGTTTCAGCGGCGCGTCGGCATCCTCTACGCCCGAAGCGCTTGGCACTGGCTCGTTACGCTGACTCTTTGTGGGCTCGCGTTCGCCACGTTGACGGACGCGAGTGCAGCCTTTGCCCGGGGACACCCCTGGTGGACCGAGCAATTGCGGGTTCTCATCTTCCTCGGCCTCATGATCACAGGCTTGATCTATCCGTTCAGTCGGGAGGATTTCCACGCAATCAGGCTTGGCCTCGTGTGTCCGCATTGCCGTCACCTCACCGTCGGCAGCACGTTGACCGGCAAGGATGATGACGCTCTCACGCAACACGCTCTGAAGTACGAAGAGTGCGGCCGCTGCAAACGAAAGCTCTTTCCGAATGGCATCCAGCCGACAGCGAGTCGTCTACTACGTCCGCCGCGGCCGCGGGCACCGCGACAAGAGTCAGCAGTGAAGACTTCAAGGCGCGATACTCTTCGGCAGTTCGGGATGGCGGTAGCAATTGCGCCCGTGGTTGCACTCGTGGCCATGGGGGTTGGCTACACGGCCCGCCAGTCGAAGGAGCGTTCCGCGATCGCCCGGTGTCTGGAGGCGTACGACCGCGCACGAACAGCCGCCGACATTACCGCGGTCGACGCGTGGCGACCGGTTTTGAGGCTCTACAGGACTTGTGGTGAATTGCATCGAGCTGGTCGGTTCAGCTCCCTGCCATGACCTCGAGGGAGTAATGACGCTGATTAGACGCTTCGGCTCGATAAGCGCGTGACGATGCCGCGTTTGAACCTTAAGGAGTGCAAAACCGAGGGCGGGCGTTGCCGCCTTTTGCACGATCGCCTGCGGGTTAACGCGGCGTTATGCTGCGACATCGCGTCATGAGAGGAACAGTATGACTTCGAGAACCCTGACCGCGGCCGCCGCAGTTGTTACGCTGGCAGCCGCACCGGCTCCAGCCCAAGCCGTAGACTCCACTCGCGCAAGGTTTGCCGGCGCCTGCGCGAGCGGCCAGCCCGGCGGTGGGCCGAGGTGCGCCTTCGAGCGCCGCCTCGTCGTCGAGCTTCAGACACATGGCCCGGGGGCGCCGCCAGAGTTGCGCCTAGTCGTCGAGCTCGGCGCGTTGACCGCCGACGTCTTCGCCCTCTCGTTGGCCGCGGCCACCGCCCGCGACTCCACGTTCTACGCGGTCGTCCAGGTCGAGCGTGACGCCGCAGGCTCCTACCGCTTGGGGACCCACCTCGCGGGAGAGCGGGCCCCGCCACACGCGTGCGTCACCACTGCGACTGGCCACGCTAGTGACCTCACTTTCGGCGCGTTCCTCGCGACCCAAGTGACTCACCTAGTGCGCTGCGCGCAGTCGCGACGTCCCGTCGGTGGTTGAACCGATTCCGGCATCGCGACCTGCGGGCCATAACTGGCTGTTGCAGCTGTCAGGCGCGATGTTCAAAGACGCCCATCGGGTCTGAACTCCTTGAAGCGCAGCACCGAAGGGGGGCGTTGCCTGACTTCTGACAATCGCCGGCAAGTGAACGCAGCGTTCTAGGATTACGAGCATCGTTGTAGATCGAGAGGCTGACGGACCGTGATCCTCGAGCACGAAGTCATCGAGCAAATCGAAGATGAAGCAAACGGTCGGGCTATCGAGTGGGTTCGCAACCTCCTAAGTGACCTCGGTGCGGGCGAGCCGTTCCTCATCATTCGTGAGATGTGGCGGGCTGGATACCTCACGGTTGTCGACGAGACGGGTCGAGAGGTGCCGCGGTGGCAGTGCGAAGAGATGTGGCGAGGCCAGAGGGAGCCACACGACGCGTACCTGGTGGCTACGGCCCTCGGTGTGAAGTGGGTCCACGGTCGGTGAATGCCCTCGTAACGGTATCGAGCGCTCTCGCCTTGAGGTCGGTCGTGCTACTCGCCGCCGCCATCCTTCTGATCCTTGTCGGTAACGTGCTCCAGGCGCACGCGGTGATTTCTCACCTCCGCGAGCCACGTCCGTCGCTCACGCGCACGCCAGACCTGTATTGGAACACCGCCTACTACACGCCCGTCGGACGCCGCCTGGTACGCCTTGCAACCTGGGTTCTCTATCCAATCGCGCTAGCGCTCGTCATCGTTCTCGTCAGGCGCGCCGTGACCGGCGTCGGCATCCTCGATACGTCGCAGAACCAGCTGTTGCACCTCTTCGTGCTCGCATGACTGACCGTGGCCGCGTCCTCATCTTCGTGGTGTCAGGACTCCTCGCGTTCGGCGGGCTGGCCGTACTGCCTTTCGTCGTCGCGGACGCCTTGGTCGCATCGCCACCTCCCGCACCAGATCCGCAGGAGTTCGCCAGGGAGCTGAGCGCTCTTACAATTCCTGCCGCGGCTCACGTTGATACGTTCCACTGGGATCCTTCCGGTCAGTTCCTCTGGGCGCGCGTAGAGCTGACGCTGCCCTCCGCCGAGATGGCACAGCTCGTCACGGAAGCGCGCGCGAAAGGCTATCGTGAGGTTGTCGGCGCGCCACGGCGGGAGCAAAGGCATCCAGATAGCGTCGACTCTTTTGGCTGGAGCCTCAATGGCGCGTCGAAGGCTGCAACGGAGCTGCCGGTTGGTAG
>DATFBW010000242.1:0-3679 GCA_035253645.1 Gemmatimonadaceae bacterium
GTTCGCGGTGATCCGAGCGGCCACCGGTGACACGTCCAAGCCGTTTCGATCGAGGGTCGTAGTCGGACGTCTCGCGCGCGGCGTGTCGATCGCAGCGGCGCGCGCGGAGCTGTTGGCGCGATGGCCGTCCGTGCAGGCGGCGACGCTGCCAGAGGCGTTGCCCGAAACCGAGCGGCAGGCGCTGCTCCGTCAGCGGCTGACCGTGGCGCCGCTCGCGTCGGGGTTTTCGGCGCTGCGCGACCGGTACGGCAGCACGCTCTGGGTGCTTCTTGCGCTGGTGGGGATCCTCCTGGCGATCGCGTGCGCCAACCTTGCGGGCCTGATGCTGGCACGGTCGCTGACGCGGCGCCACGCGGTCGCGATTCGTCTCGCACTAGGTGGAAGCACGCGGCGTGTGTTCTGGCAGCTGCTCGTCGATGGGATTTTGCTGTCGACGGTGGCGTTCGCGGTTGCGCTTCCGCTCGCGTGGGGAATCATTCGCGTCGTGACCGCATCGCTGGTAAGCCCCCGCGGACCTGCGACGTTTCCGTCGGTGACGCCCGATGCCGGCGTCATCGCCGCGACGGCGCTGCTCATCATGGGCATCGGCCTCGCGATTGGCGTCGTGTCCGCGTGGCAGTCCGTCACCGTACGCGTCGACGAAGGACTGCGTCCCGGCCGCGGCGTGATCGGGTCGTTAGGACCGTTCGGGCGCGGCTTGCTCGTCGCACAGGTGGCACTGACGATGACGCTGCTCGTCGGCGCGGGACTCTTTACGACGACGCTGGCTCACTTGCGAGCGAACGATACGTCGCTACAGTCGCAGCGCATCATCTTCAGCCGTGCGTTCCGTGAACCCGGAGATCGGCAACTGTTGCCGCCCGGGTACTACCAGGCGCTCGTCACCGAGCTTGCCCGCGTGCCGGGCGCCGATGCGGCCGCGCTGTCGGTGTATTACCCAACGTACTTCGGCCTCAAGGTGGCGGTACCGACCGACTATCACTATACGCGGGCCGACGGCGTCACACCGCTCGACGGCACGGTGCTGACGGACTTCGTATCGCCCGGCTTCTTCGATCTGTTCCGATTCCGTCTCCTGAAGGGCCGCGACATCTCGTGGGACGACGGCCCGGGGAAACCCGCCGTCGCGCTGATCTCGGCGTCGCTGGCTCGCGCGGCCTTCCCGGCGGGCAACGAGATCGGCCAGCACATCCGGATCGCCGGACCCGATCGTCGAGAGGTCGAAGTGATCGGGGTTGTCGCCGATGCGCCATACGTCAAGCTGGACGACCCGACGCCGCTCGTCGTCTTTCGGCCGATCATGCAGGAAACGGCACGGACGCAGTTTCCGATCGCGTACGTCCGCGCGACAGGCGACCTCGCGACAGTGCGCGACGGCTATACGCGCGTCATCAAGTCGCTCGGGCACCGGTCGCTGCGCGCGTTCATCACTTCGTCAGAATGGGTCGACGGCGCGCTGGTGCAGGAACGCTTCACCGCGGCGCTGGCGACATTCGCGGCGGCGCTCACCGTCCTTCTGAGCTGCATGGGCGTGTACGGGCTGCTCGCGTACTCCGTGACGGCGCGGAAACGGGAAATCGGCGTGCGCGTGGCCCTCGGCGCCACGCGCCGGAACGTCGTCAGGATGATCGTGCGGGACGGCCTGGCGATTGCCGTGCCCGGCGTGCTCATCGGCGCTCCGTGCGCGTGGGCGGCCGCGCGGCTGGTACGGGCGCAGCTCTACGGCATCGCCCCCGGCGATCCGCGAACGCTGCTGTTCGGTGCGGCCATCCTCCTCGCCACAGTCCTCGCCGCGTCGCTGCTTCCGGCGCTGCGCGCGTCGAGCGTGGCGCCCGTCGAAGCACTGCGTGAGGAGTAACTAGTTTGCCACCACGGTGCCTACGAGTATCACCGTCTTCGCGATCCACGGGTTCATTCGCTTTTGGTAATTTTATGCACATGAGCCACTCGCGCAAACGCCGCTGTGCCTTTGTTCTTGTTTGGTGCCTGCTCCTGTTAGCGGGAACGGCATTCGCGCAGCCTCTGGAGGGCGAAGAGAAACGTGAGGCCTGGCAGCGAGTGCCGGAGATTGCGGCAGCGATGGGGGTACGAGAAGGGTCTGTCGTCGCGGATGTGGGCGCTGGTTATGGTTTTCTCACAGTGCGCCTGGCCGCGTTGGTAGGGAAACAGGGAAAGGTTTACGCCGTAGATACGGCTGACGATCCGCTGAAAATCCTGAGGCAACGGGCCACGGATGCCCCACTGGCAAACATTCAGGTGATCGAAGGGGGTGTCGACGATCCGCGCCTGCCCTCAGCCGCTTTGGACGCAGTGGTGATTTTGAACGCCTACCACGAAATGGAGCAGGGGATCACGATGCTCCGTCGCATCGGTGAGGCATTGAAGCCAGGAGGACGGCTGGTGATCTCGGAGCCGTGGTCACCGAAGCGGCGCCCGCTCTCCCGCGCTGAACAGGTGAAGGACCACTTCATCAGTCCGGAGCTGGTGGAGGACGACGTTGTGCAAGCCGGATTTGTGGTGACGCAGCGCACCGACGACTTTACAAATTTCAACGGCCCGAATTTCCTGATAGTTGCTGAGCGCAAGCGATAACTAGCTTGTGCTCTGGCTGCGTGCAACTTGCTACCCCGGATGAGCCGTTTGCGCCTCATCTCACGCATTACTATGCGAGAGGAGAGACCCCATGCGCAGCTCAGATCAACGCTGGTTTAGCGGGCTGGCGGCGGCAGCGGTGGCGTTGTTGCCAGTAAGTGCTCAAGCCCAAACGATGGTTCGATCGTTCGAGGCGCTAATGCCAAACGATGCGGAAATCGTCGTCGTGATCGAGAAGGCGGGTCAGGAAACCAGGAGTGGGGCTCCGGCGGTCTCATTTGAATCATCCGATCTGTTGACGGGGCCTGCCAATGTCTGGCCGACCGCCATGGCCCGTAGGTGGTTGGAACGAGCAGCTGACCGCGAAGTCCCTCACCTGACACGTTCGACGGCCTTTGCGGATTCTGCGCTGCGTGCGCGCCAACAGCCTGGAGCGCAGAAGCGCAGTTGGATCGGACGCCACCCTGTGCTATTCGGCGCCTTGGTCGGCTTCGGCGGAGGTTTTCTTATCGGCTATCTGCCGGGGGATGACGGCGTCTTTTATGACTTCACGGCAGAATTCAATGGTTTGGTATTGGGAGGGGTTGGCGCAGGCATAGGAGCGGCGGTAGGTGCAGTCGTGGAAGCGTTGTCGAAGTAGCGCGGGCTCACGATGGTCCTGGCAGTGGACTGCGCCCTGTGAACCGACGGGTTGCCAGCCGCAAGACAGTGCGGCGATGACATAATCTCCTCGCCTATTACGGGCCTGTTGCCACTCAGCCCTGGCCAATGCTGACGCTGTCCCATCCAAGCCTCCAGTTTGTGCGTGGCTTCGCCGGAGCCGTGCTCTTCTCGTTTCCGATGCTGATGACCATGGAGATGTGGTCACTCGGTGTATCGATCGAGCCGGCGCGCCTGATGTCGTTCGTCAGCGTCCATCTCGTTTTGCTGGCGGGCATGGCCAGTTACGCCCGGCATGACGAGGCACTCGTGACGACGCGAGATGTGCTCGACGCGTTCGCCGCGTACGGTGTGGGCGTACTGGCTGCCATACCGGTGCTGTTTCTGTTCGACGTCGTCGACACCAGCATGTCGACCAGTGCCATCA
>DATFBW010000243.1:0-3555 GCA_035253645.1 Gemmatimonadaceae bacterium
TCCCCGCTGTCCTGGTCGCGTTGTTTCAATCGCCGTTCAAAGCCCTCGCAGTGCTCGTGTATTTCATCGTCTATCAGCAGTTCGAGAACTACTTCGTAGTTCCAAGGATCATGCAGAATGCCGTGAACCTGTCACCGGCGACTGTCATCATTTCGACGCTCATCGGGGGCAGTCTCTTTGGCTTTGCTGGCGCGTTGCTCGCGCTGCCGGTCGCGGCCACGATCAAGGTGATCCTTTACGACGTGTGGCTGCGCGAACGCGCTGAAAAAGGCGACGTCCTCGTGCAGGAGCACCTCGAGGCACAGACGCGTGCGCAGGAGGCGCAACCGCCGCCCTCCCACTTACCTGACTGACCGGCTAGAACCGAGCTGATGTTTGTGCGAGGAGCCTCGCGCAACGAACGTACGTCGTACATGATGAATCGACAGCCCTTTCCCGCCCGCCCCGCCCCGCGCAGGAGGTGCCTCCATGGCTTGCCTAACGACTCATTCCCGTACGCTCGGTGTGTCGCTCGTATTCGCGATAGGGCTCGCGGCGAGTGCACAAGCTCAGGAGATTCGCTCCGATACTCTGTTCACGACGGAGAAGTATCTCAATTTCGAGCAAGTCGCCGACCCGCAGATCTCGCCCGATGGCTCGCAAATCATCTACACGCGCCGCTACGTCGACAAGCTGAACGATCGTTGGGAGTCGGCACTCTGGATCATGAACGCGGACGGCACGAAGAATCGCTTTCTGGTAAAGGGGAGCGGTGCGCGCTGGTCTCCCGACGGCACGCAGATCATCTACCTGGCTGACGGAGAGCCGAGTGGAACCCAAATCTTCGTGCGCTGGATGGATGCGGAGGGGGCGACGTCGCAGATCACGCGCGTGACCGATCCCCTCGGCGATGTGCGATGGTCGCCAGACGGAAAGTCGATCGGCTTCAGCATGTTCGTCCCGGTGAAATCAGAGTTCAGCATCGATTTGCCTCCCGCACCGAAAGGAGCGAAGTGGACGTCGCCGCCGCGCTATGTGGATCGACTGCACTACCGTTTTGACAGACGCGGATTCCTCGAACCCGGGATGCGGCACTTATTCGTCATCCCGGTGGACGGCGGCACGCCACGCCAGATCACGCGCGGCAACATCGTCCTCGGTTATTCGAACGAAGGACAGGCCGCGGGGATTGGTTGGGATTGGGCGGCCGGCGGACGCTCAATTGTTTTCGACGGCGCCGATACGGGGACGGTCCTCAAGTACCGTTTCGGGAATATCTACGCCGCCGACGTGCAGACCGGCGTGGTTCGCAAGCTCACGCCGACGGAAGGGGCATGGTCCGGCCCCGTCGCCTCGCCTGATGGACGGCGCATCGCCTTCCGCGGATTTCCGGCCAAGCGCGTGAGTTATCAGGCCTCGGACGTCTATGTGGTCAACATCGATGGCAGTGGCTTCGCGAAGGCGACCGGATCGCTCGACCGTGACCCCAGCGGCATCCTGTGGGCACGGGACGGCAGTGGCCTGTATTTCACAGTCGCCGACAAGGGGACCACAAACGTCTACTTCAGCTCGTTAGGTGGAGAGCCGAAGCGCCTAACGACAGGAACGCACATGCTCGCGCTCACGTCAGTCGCGAAGACTGGAGTTGGCGCCGGGGTACGGTCCGCACCAAAAGAGCCGCCTGATGTGGCGCGCATCGACTTGCGGCAGGGTGCGTTCACTACCGTCACGCGCGTCAATGAAGACTTGCTCGCCAACGTCAAGCTCGGCGATCTCGAGGAATTGTGGGTCACCTCGAGCGGCAATACGCGCGTGCACGGCTGGATCGTGAAGCCGCCCGGATTCCAGCCCGGGCGCAAGTATCCGCTTCTGTTCGAGATCCATGGCGGCCCGCATGGCATGTACAATGTCGGCTTCGATGCGGAGTTCCAGAACTTTGCGGCGAACGGATATCTCGTTCTCTACACCAACCCGCGCGGCTCGACGAGCTACGGCAGCGCCTTCGGCAATGCGATCGAGAACGCATACCCGAGCGTCGATTACGACGATCTGATGGCCGCCGTAGACACTGTCGTTAGGCGCGGTTTGGTGGACACGACCCGCATGTACGTGGGCGGCTGCTCCGGCGGTGGTGTGTTGTCGAGCTGGGTGATCGGCCATACCAACCGCTTCGCCGCCGCGGCGGTGCGCTGTCCCGTGACGAACTGGCTCAGTATGGCGGGAACGACTGACATCCCCCTCTTCACGTACAACTTCTTCGCGAAGCCCTTCTGGGAAGATCCCACGAAATGGCTCGAGCACTCGTCGCTGATGCACGTCGGGAAGGTCACGACACCCACACTGGTGATGACCGGTGAGCTGGACCTCCGCACGCCGATGCCGCAGTCGGAGGAGTATTTCGCGGCGCTCAAGATGCGTGGCGTCCCGTCGGCGTTGCTACGTTTCGAGGGTGAGTATCATGGCACGAGCTCGCGTCCGTCGAATTGGCTCAGAACGCAGCTGTATATGATGCAGTGGTATGGCAAGTGGCGCCGGACGTCCGACCGACAGGTGACATCGGATCGGTAATCGGGTGCGTCAGTCACGGACCTGGTGCGAGTCTCGCGAACCCGCACCAGGCCCCCATTGCCTCGTTAGGCAGCCCTAGGGCCGCGTGTCGCTGAGGGCGACGAGAGCCACATCGCATCCGTTGCAGTGCCCGCCCGGCCGCGCCCAGCTCTGGCCACAGCGCGGACAATAGCTCGCCGCTCCAGGATCTCGGTCTTGGGGCGCGTGCCGAACCAAGGCTTCCAACTCGCTGGCAGGTATCAGCCCGTCGATCGCGGGCTTGCGCTCGCGCACGAGATGATCGTATGCCCACGGGCGTATCCATGCATTGAATCCCGCCGGCGATAACACAGCGCGCGCGACCACAGGCGCCGATGCGCCACGAAACACTTCGCGCAATACGTCCTCCGCGGCGCGCGGTGCAGAGAATGGCCAGCACCACGCCAGTATTTTGCGCATGGACGGCCGCGTGCCGCCGCTGAGAACCGTCCACTGGCGGACAGCGATAACAGCGCCTAGCGAGCACACGGCAGCGGTCGCAGCCACCGCAACCAGAAATCCGATTCCCGCGTACGACGCCACTCCCGTCGGGATACCGATGAGCAGCAGGAGCAGCTCGGCGACACCGATGAGACGTAAAGCGCGGATCGTTTTCGCCGCGCGCGCATACCGTTCTTTGACATGATCGAGCTGCGCACCGGTGGCCGTTTCCACGGGAGCGCCGATGCTCGTGAAAAGCGGCGAGAGCGGCGAAACGATCTGCAGCTGCGAGCGGGGAGTTGGCGCCCCCGCGCGCCAATCGCCAAAGGGCGCACGGCGGAACAAAACGGTGTTCGCAGGAACGGTCAGCACCGCGTCCAGCGCGACGATGACCGTGAAAATAGCCGCCAGCTCTGCGTCGATCGCCAGCACCGGCCAGATTGCCGTTAGGCGCTCTGCGTTTTGCGGCCGAACAGTTTCTTGACAGCGGCGCCGAGCGCGACGACTCCGGCGACGATCACTTTCCACAGCTTACTGAGCAGACCCGTC
>DATFBW010000244.1:0-9784 GCA_035253645.1 Gemmatimonadaceae bacterium
CATTTACGCCGCGTGTCATTACGGTAGGCGGCGCGCACACGTGCGCTCTCACCGCTGCCGGCGTCGCATACTGTTGGGGCGACAACGGGCTAGGCCAACTCGGCATCGGCCAGAGGATCGAACTCGCAAAGTCGGCCACGAAGGTCGCCACCAACCATGCGTTTGTTTCCCTTGTGGCCGGTGGGTTGCATACATGCGGTCTGACCGCAGCCGGCGAGGCCTACTGTTGGGGCGCCAACTACTCTGGACAACTTGGTTCGCTCGGAGAAACCAGCGTACCGGTGCGCGTCGGCGTCGTGCCACCGCTCGTGGAGCTCGTGGCCGGTAGTTATCACACATGCGGCCTAACGAGGGACGGCGTCGTGTACTGTTGGGGCGACAATACGCTCGGACAGATCGGAGACGGTATCGATCGCTCGTGGGCTATGTCCCCTGGCAGCACGGTGACTCCTCCAATTGCCGTCGGCGGCGCCTTGCGGTTCGTCAGCATCGGAGCGGCATGGGCGACGACGTGTGCAATCGCCACAACGGGAGAGACGTATTGTTGGGGAAGTAATCAGGATCGCGAGCTCGGCGCAGAAACGGCTACGCGTTGTCGCATAGCCGCGGATCCCTATTACAACAAGACCGATTACGACGCCCCTTGCAGTACCAGGCCTGTGCGGTTCGACGTCGGCGTTAGGCTCGCGTCGTTGACGGCCTATGCCACGGATTGGTGCGGTGTTTCCGTGGATGGGGAGATCTGGTGTTGGGGGGCGGGCTTGATTGGCTCTCGCAACGCGGCTCCGCGACGCTTCTCCAAGGCTTGGATCGTCGAACACGCCGTGTGCGGTTTGGAAGAAAGCGCCTCCGTCTCTTGTTGGCGACCATGGTCTCGGCCCGGCGTGGAGTCACCGCGTCCATTTGGAAGCACGCTGGCCTTAACAGACCTGTCGAGTAGCAGCCATTCGTGCGGGCTCTCGCGGGATGCGCCGCGCGAGGCCTTCTGCTGGGGCGCGAACTATCGCGGTGAGATCGGCGATGGGACGACCATTTATCGTCCCGTCCCGAGGCGCGTCCTGCCACCTCCGCCTTAGCTGCAGGCTAAGGTAGTGTTCCGTGGCGGGTTTTGATCGTTTTCGGCGTTTCTGTAAGTGAACGCCGAAGGAGAAGAAGGTGATGCGTGCCCACCGCGCTTCGGGACCGTGCAGACTGGCCGGCCTCGCGCTGCTCACAGCTGCGCTCACGGTATTCAGTGCCTGCAGTGACGACCCGACGGGACCACCGCGCATCGGTCGTGTTGAGATTGTGAGCGGCGACAATCAGACCGCGCAGGTTGCCACGACTTTGGCAGATCCTATAGTCGTCAAGGTTTTCGACTCGTTAGGTGCGCCGGCTGCCCGGCAGCTCGTGCGTCTTAGCGGCATAGGCCAGCCGCAAGAAGACTCCGTGTTGACCGACAACAGCGGCACGGCTTCGACACGCTGGACGCTCAGTCAGCTGTCGGGGACGCACTTCCTCCAAGCGACTGCCCTTGTGCATGGAGAAATGAGATCAGTGGTGTTCAGGGCGACCGCTCTCCCCGGTGACCCCGCGAGCATTGTGGCAACGCAGGGTGACAGCGCCATCGCAGTGCCAGGCACTGAGCTCGATACGATTGCCGTCACCGTGCTCGATGGCTTCACTAACGTCATTTCAAACACCCCGGTGGCCTGGTCGGTAACGTCTGGAGGAGGGAGCGTGCGTGCTCACGCCGCTCGGACCGATTCACGCGGCAATGTGCGGGCGAGTTGGACCCTCGGGTCAGCTCAGGGGCTGCAGACGCTAGGCATCACAGTTGGTGGGCTTACGAAGACGATGGTCGCGAGCACGCGATCCCCCTTTGTCGCGACCGACATCGTCGTCGGCGTCAGTCATACGTGTGCGCTTACGGCCGACGGGCTTGCGTACTGCTGGGGCTCAAATCGCGAGGGCCAGCTTGGATCCGGTGGTTCCTTCGGAATCGGCACCAGGATCCCTGTGCCCGTAGCTGGCGGCCTGACGTTCAGCTCGCTCGTAGCCGGGGCCTACCACACGTGCGGCCTAACGAAGGTGGGAGAGACCTACTGTTGGGGATATAACAGCGCTGCGCAAGCAGGCAGTGGGGCCGGGCAAGTGCTGACTGCTCCAACACGCGTTCTGGGAGCACCCGCATTCACCGCCCTGGCAGCCGGCCTGTGGCACACGTGCGGCCTAACGAGCGGCGGCGCGGTGTTGTGCTGGGGAGATAATTCGGTCGGCCAGATGGGGAATGCCGCGGACCGGGTAACGCCTGCACGGTTAAACAGCCTGCCGCAGCGAACACCGATCCGCATCGCTTCATCGCTCGTCTTCCAGTCTATAGCGGCAGCCTACTTCTTCACGTGTGCGACGTCGACGGTAGGCGAAACGCAGTGCTGGGGGGCCAACTGGCAGCGCGCCCTTGGTAGTGACGTCGTGCAGACCTGCGTCATTCTCGAATGGGACTTCTACTACTATGAGGAATCTGAAGTGTCGGTCCCGTGCAGCACAGCGCCTCTGCGGGTGACGACCAGTGGGCCTCTCACCTCCGTGTCCGCGAACCGTTACGGCGTGTGTGGGGTGTCGACGAGCTCTGAGCTATTCTGCTGGGGAGACGGCCTAACGCCGACAGTAACACCAGGTGCGCGTGTGGTGCGTGCGTGGCGGCTGAGTAACGCGGTGTGCGGACAGGACGCCGCGGGCGCCGTGTCCTGTTGGACATTGTCGCTGGCTCCGATTCCAGTTAAGCCGTTCGGCGCCGACCTCACGCTCGTGCACCTGCGCAGCGACGGGCGTCACACCTGCGGTTTGACCCCAGCGATCCCGGCGATCGCATACTGTTGGGGTCTGAACACAGACGGCGAACTCGGCGACGCGACGAAACTGACACGACTCTTACCGGTTCCGGTTCTTATGCCGCTTCCCGACGACGCTCGAAGGCCCTGACGAGTCCGCAATGCGCACCGGCCCACTGCTCATCTTGCCATTCGCGGTCGCCTGCGCGGGTGATCCCGCCGGCCCTGCCGCCGACCCGCCCATCATCGACGCTGCGAGCGTGGCGCCTAACGAGCACAATGTTCTCAGTGCCGTCGTCTTTGCGCGCGTCCGGTCCGCGGACAGCGTCGCCGTACGCTACCGCCTGGACGCGGCCTCTGGCGACAGCAGCACCGCTGCGGTCCGCGTCACGCGTGATTCGGCGAGTATCCCGGTGCTCGGCCTCATGCCGGCGAGTCGTTATGTGCTGCGGGTGGTGGCATACGGAGCGGGCGGCACGTCAACTGGTGGCTTTCTTTCGTTCACGACCGATACGCTGCCCACCGATCTCCCGCGTTACACGACATCAGGATCCGACCCTTCGCCGGGTTACGTGGCGTTCGCGGCAGGACCGTATGGCTTGGTGATCGATAACACCGGCCGCGTCGTGTGGTATCGGCGCATGCCTAACGGCGCAGGGCTCAATTTCATCGCACAATCCTCGGGCCATTTTTTCCTGCGACCGCCCACATCCAACCCCTTTGACATTGAACCATGGCTCGAGCTCGACGTGCTCGGGCGGATCACGCGTACGCTGACATGTGCGCGCGGATTGCAGCCACGACTCCACGACCTGATCGTCGAGCGCAACGACAGCTACTGGCTGATGTGCGATGAGACTCGCACGATGGACCTGAGCGAGGTCGGTGGCGTTGCCGGGGCCCGCGTCACCGGCACCGCCATACAACACATCGGTGCAGACGGCGAGCTCCTCTTTCACTGGAGCCCGTTTGATCATTTTGCCATCACAGACGTACAGCTGTCCGAACGAACGGGACCTAACGTCAATTGGACACACGGGAACGCCATCGACTTCGATCGTGACGGCAGCCTCCTCGTATCGTTTCGCAACCTCGGCGAGATCACCAAAATCGATGTCGCGACTGGTGCCGTTCGCTGGCGCTTGGGGGGACGCGCCAATCAGTTCGCCTTTGAGAATACCGCGACTCCCGCATTCGTCGGACAGCACAGCGCTCGCGCCCTCGCGACCGGCACACTCGTCTTGCTGGATAACATCGGAAACCCGATAGAATCTCGCGTGGAGCGTTATGCAATCGACGAACGCGCGCGCACCGCGCGGCTGGTGCACTCGTACGGTGCGGCGCCGAGTGCATTGACGCTCATCGGCGGCAGCGTACAGGCTCTCGATAACGAGCGTACGCTCGTCTCGTTTGGCACCGCCGGACGAGTCGAGGAATACGACGCTGCGGGGCGCGTCGTCTGGCGCATCACCGGCAACGCGGGATACGTGTTTCGCGCTCAACGAATCCCTTCGCTGTACGCACCGGGCCTAACGACTGTTGCTAATCGCTAGCTCATGGCGTAACTGACTGTTCGTCGGCGTACAGGGCATCAGCGACAGAACTCATCCTTTCAGGAGGCACCAATGGCGGATGTCGCAGTCACGAATGTGACCGTCACTTATGCGTTCCGTGGCGAGTCATTTACGGTCACTTTCCCAAACCCAAATGCCATCGATGCGATTGTGTTTAGTAGAGTCGACCTCGATCGGATAAAAGCAGGACAGCTGGATGCGACGAAAGAGGCAGTCCGAGAGGTACGGCTTGAACCTTCAGTAGAACTCAAAGCCGCCCCCGACAACGTGTCAGGCGCGCTGAGTTCATCGGCAGGAAGAGATTCGACTGCCCCGATGGAGAATAGGGGACTCTGGTGGCATAGCAGCGCCTGTACGTGGTTTCATCCCGAGGCTCTCGGCTGATGTACTCGCTCACGCGCTGGAATCCGTCCGAACAAAACCGCGCAACAGTCGCCGTTGAGCCAGGAATTGCGCGCGCGCGGGGTTGCGTTGTCGCAGTTGCGCGAACAGCGCGGCAGCCTGGAGCGAGTCGGATAGACGGAACAGTACAGCGGCTTCATATGCGAGGAAATCATCGCGCTGCGAGACCGCGCCCGTTGCGGCGTCGCGTGCGCGCCTAACGACGGCTCGCACGCTGTCGGGCTCCACGGCCCGCGCCCTCGCCAATACCGCGGCAACCGTCATGCTGAAATACGCGGTTGCCGCTTCGTTGGCACTCGGCAAACGGTTGCGGATTTCTCGGAAGTACAGCCATGCCGAGTCGGGGCTCGCTTTGCCGGATCCCCAGGCCATCACCTCCAGCAAACAGGCGAAAGGTGCTGGATTAGCCGGTTCGCGGCGGCGGCCTTCGGCGCACCAGAAGGCGGCTTGCGAATCCTCACCGGATTCAAATTTGCTCGTGGCGAGCCTGCCTATGATCCCACCGACACCCTCCATGTAAGCGTCCAGTTGATACGCGCGCTCGGCATAGCGCGCCGCCTCGACATAGTTGCCCCTTTGGAAAAGGATCTGGCTCAGGTCGGCTGTTGGACCCGGCAATGTGCTGTCCAGTCCGATCGCCGAGCGCAGATCCGGCTCAGCGACGCTAATCGCCTGCTCCACACCAATGTGCGGCGGGCGACCATGCAAGGCCCGCTGTAACCGCAGCCTCCCGCGCAGGGCGAGGGCGACAGCGTCGTTAGGCGATTGAGTCAACACGGTATCCAGAACTGCAATGCCGGCGTCGAAAACGGCCTGTACTCGGGTATAGTCTTGGCCGCGCGACTCATGGAGCCTGAGCAGAGCGGTAAGCTCACTCAGCGCCGCGCGCGCCAACCTCGGGGCCGTCCATGTCGGATCGAGTCTCTGACTCTCTACCAGCAGTGTATGCGCCGTATCCAGCGAATATCGAGCCGCCGTCAGATCCGCTTTATCCAAATGTGTCCGCGCCATGAGCCGGTGATGATCTGCCCGGCGGCGGCGTTGCAGCGCGAGCGCGTTGCGGGCGCCGGATTCCAGTTGGCGCTCGCGCACACGGGAGCCGAGCATTGGCCGCAGGTGCTCCGCGACACGGCGGCCGAGCAAAGGTACGGCGTTCTCGGCACGCGGTGGTTCGTTCACAGATCCGGCGCGCACGGATCGTAGCCCCCCTTCGATCAACTCGAGCGTTGCTACAATCGAGTCGCGCTCTCCTCGCGACAGCGTTGCCCTGACGAAGTAATCGACGTTTCGCGCGTGCGCCACGCTGTCGAGCGACCAGTTGTTCGCGAGATGCGCGGCGATTGTCTCCGTCGGTCGAACCTCGAGTCCCGGCACTCCTGTCAGCTCCTTGGAAAGCTCGTTTTCGAGTCCCGTGGACAGCCATTCGAGATCTCCCGTTGGACTCACGGCGCGCACCGGCAGGATCCCGATGCCTAACGACTGAGCGGACGCGCTCTGTGGGGAGGGGGCACGGTCGCTCTGTGAGACGAGGGAGGTGATTCCTGCTGCGACGAGCAGAATGGCCGCGGTCGCGCCCACTGCGCTGCGCCGCGAGACGGCATGTATGCGCTGTCGTCTCGTGTGTGTCAGCAATTGCGCTTCGCCCAGCGCCTCGAGGATTGCGTCAGCCGATTGCAAGCGATCGGCGACCCTGGCTTCGAGGCACTGCATTACAACGGTGGCCAGCGCAGGGGGCACTTCACTTCGGAGTCTCGTTAGGTCGAGTGCCGCTTTCTCCGCATGCTCCGCCCGCTGCGAGGGCGGCGTTGCCCCCACGAACGGCCGAACCCCCGTCAACATCTCATAGGCCGTGACGCCAAGCGCGTAGATGTCCGCGCGATGGTCCACCGCGCCGTCACCGAGACCTTGCTCAGGCGCCATATATGCCGCGGTGCCGACGATCCCACCCGCGGTGGTGAACACGTCTTGCTCTGAGGCAGCCGTCAGCGCGCGCGCCACACCGAAATCCGTCACCAGCGCATGCCTTCCGGCCAGAAGGATGTTATCCGGCTTGATATCGCGGTGAACGATGCCCTGTTGATGTGCGTGCGCCAACGCATCGCACACGTCGCTCAGAATCCCGATCGTGTCGGCAACTGGCAGTGGACCCTCGCGCTTCAATCGCTCGCGCAGCGACTGGCCTTCCTGATACGGCATGACATAGAACAGCCAATCATCCACCTCGCCCGAATCGAACAACGGAACGATGTGGGGATGCTTCAGCTTGGACGCGATGGCGATCTCGCGCAGGAAGCGCACTCGGCCTAACGTGGCTGCTAGTTCGGGCTGTACGATCTTGACGGCGACGTCGCGGTCGTGCTTGAGGTCCTGTGCCAGGTAGACAACTGCCATCCCGCCGCGCCCCAGCTCGCGCACGATGCGGTACCGGTCGGCTAGCACCTCCGGTATGCGCATACGGCTCGGGGAGCCATGCATCAGCGCGCCGAAACGTTCCGTCACAGGCCGGTCGAGCAGTGGGAAATCGCGCTCACACTCCGCGACGAGGCGTTCCAGCTTCGCACGCCGTGACGGGTCACCCCCTGCCAGCTGTGCGAGGATCTCGGCGCGCCGTTCGTGGGGCGTGTCGAGAACCCGATCGATCAGCGGCTCGAGCTCGTGCCAATCGTTAGGCGTTAGGGCCATCGCTCAGGATTCCAGCGCACGGCGTAACAGCATGCGCGCCTTTGCCCAGTCACGTTGCACCGTGCGCACGGTCACTCCGAGAGCGTGGGCAACCTCTTCTTCAGTAAGGCCACCGAAGAAACGGCACTCGACGACTTGGGCCAAGCGTGGTTGCACCTCGGCCAGCTGGTTCATGGCTTCGTGCAGCTGCAAAAGCGCTTCTGGCTGTTCGTCGACGGCGATCTGATCCTCATCCAACGTGATGCGGCGCCGTTCTCCACCGCGTTTGAACGCGGTACGGGCCTTGGCACGATCGACCAGGACATGCCGCATCGCAAGCGCTGCCAGCGCGAGAAAGTGTGAGCGGTCGCGCCACTCGGCGCGTGACTGGTCTACGAGCTTGAGATACGCTTCATGCACGAGCGCGGTGGTCTGCAGCGTTGCGCCAGAGTCGCGCGCCGCCAACTGCCGATGCGCGATCGCCCGTAGCTCCTCGTACAGCAGCGGCAGCAAGCGGTCGAGCGATTCTCGCTTGCCGCTGCGCAATTCCGTGAGGATGTCCGTCGGAGACGACGGGGCACTCATCTAATCACCCTCCGCCGTATGGCGCGCCAAGTCGGGTTCCGGCGCTAATCCTCGTTATACCGGGTGAAGGGCCGAGCGATTCGGGAACTTGAGTCGCCGCACACCACAAGGCAACATCAGGCAACGGCGGAGGGATCGTGATTTCGCGAGTGACTACCCGAACTGCGGTGAGACTCTGGCTCGTGGTCACGCTAACTATGGCGTGCGGAGACAAAGCGGCGGTGACCGGGACCCAATCAGCGCCTCCTCCTGCCCCTATTGCTGCGAATTCCTACAAGCTGTCCGGCCTCGTTACTGAACAAACAGCGCGGGGTAGCCGCCCAAGCTCGCGCCCTTACGTGAATGCCTGGGTGCAACAAGGCAGTAGCGGTTACTCCTACTGGTACCACCACGGCGAGACGTCGGCGGATACAGCGGGACGCTATGAGCTGACAATCCCCGCAAGCGCCACGGTCCATCTTCAAGTCTGGAAAGAAGGTTTTGCCCAACCGTGTGCCCATGAGGTTCCCTCTGTTCAGAGGGACCTGACACTCAACGTGCAGCTGCTCGCCATAGATCTTCTTACGACGGTTCCGCCAGCGGCTCCCGGCACACGAAACGTCTCCGGCGTCATCTACGAAATGGCAAACGGGGAACGCGCGCCAGTCGAGCGGGCTTTCGTCGATTACGAGCCGATCATGGATTTCGTCGCCGCGTTCACATTCACGGGCGTCGACGGCCGGTACTCGTTATGCGGGCTGCCGGTCGATCGGGCGGTCACGATTGGCGTCGGTCTCCGGGGCCGCGTGGCTTACCTGACGGTGCCGCCAGGCCAAACCACGGCCGATATCCTACTTCCACGTTAGGTACTGTTCGGTGCGCGCACACGGCCGTAATCAAGGGGGTCTGCCATGGCGGTGACGCTGGAACACCTGCAGGCATTGGCTGCGACTTTCAGCTCCGTTCGCGCGGGCCCGCAACAGGTCCTCCCGGGTGAACACGTACTCGTTAGGCTCGTGCGTTCATCGCTGAGTGATCTGCACGTCACCGATGTCATCGCTGGCGCTTTGAATCTCACGTGGATCACGAAAGACGTGCGTTTCGAAAGCGCGACGCTGCAGCCGGAGCTGACCGGCGACGGGGTGGATCTGGCTGTCGTCGATTCTTTGCTCGAAGGTGGTATGCCAGCTCGATTGCCGGTTCTCGGAACCCTTGGTGGAACAGAATTGCTTGACGGCACGCCCGGTCAGATCGCGCAACTCGTAGGCAGTTTCCCCGTCGCCGTCGACGTCCCCGTTGCAGTCAGTGTGCGCTGGGGTGTGTTTCAAAAGGAGCTCGTACCCGAGGGATTCGACCCCTTTGTGCCCGCCGATCCCGCAAGTTTCCTGGCGTTGGGCGACCTAACTTCGCTGGAGACCGCGTTTCTATTTCTGCCACAAACGGTCGAGTGGACGAACACGCTGATCGTTCCCGTTAGGCACTTTTTCATTGGCGCGACTGTCACGTTACAGGCGGGCGGGGTGACACACACCTTTTCGCCCCCCAAAGTGCCCATTGATATCCCAGCCGTCCCTATTCCGACCGTGGCCGCGTTTTTCCTTCACAAGAATTTTGCTCCCCATAACGGGAATGATGAAGGAGCCTGTCTTGTCGTGGTTCCCAACAACTCACCGTTGCGAAGTGCCGCCGCTCTCCAGGACGCGTTGGATACGCTCGATGGTGTCGTCTCGCGGCTGACCTTCGTCGTGGATCTTGCGGTGTTCCTCGTGG
>DATFBW010000245.1:0-15955 GCA_035253645.1 Gemmatimonadaceae bacterium
GTGTGCTTCGCGCACGCGCGCGATGTGCCGCTCGACGTTGCCGGCAACGTTCTCGCTCGCAGCCTCCTGAATGATGCCGACCGTGAAGGGATCGAGTCGGCGCGGGGTCCGCTGTGTCATGCGCAAGAAAGTAACGGCACAGTGACGCGACTGCGACGTTAGGGGGAAGATCCCGGTCTACGCGACTGTAATGCCGCGCGCTTCACATTGGCGATGAGGGCTGCGCGCGTGGAGGCATCGTACACGCGACCATCGGCAAGGACAGCGTGAATGCGTCGCGTGTTGCGAATGTCGGCGATGGGGTCGCCATCCAGCAGCACCATGTCGGCGACATGACCGGCCGCAATTCTGCCTAGCGAGTCCGTCGCCATGAAATAACGCGCGGGCTCGACCGTCGCGCTCCGCAGCGCGGCAAGCGGAGTAAGACCTGCCTGTACGAACAGCTCGAGCTCGTCGTGCAGCGAGACGCCCGGTGGCGATGGCGCACCAGGACTGTCACTGCCCGTCAGCATCGCGATGCCTGCTCGATGCATGGCGCCCACCGTGGCAACTCGCTTCGCGAACAGCGCACGACCGGCTTCGCGTGCACTTTCGGAGGGGTTGGGTGGCAGCCGCATGACGACGCGCAGAAACGCAAGGAGTGAATCCGTGTAATGCTCGGCGGTCGCGCTTCCGGGCGGTGCGGCCGCCTGCAATGTCGCAACCGGTACCTGGACGGTCAGCGTGGGGTTTACCCAGGTGCCGTTGCGCGCTATGCGCGAGTACACGGGCCCTTGTGGCTCAGGCGTGCACGTCCCGAGAAGGAAACGCTGGAGAGGGAGCGCAGGCGCAAAGGCCACCGAGTCGGCGGCGCTGCACTCGTTAGGAAAGCCGCTCAGGTGTTCCTGGCTACGCTGCCCCGAATCAGATGCCTGGAGCGGCGTAACCGGCGGGTAAACATGGCCGGCGAAGACAAGTCCCCGGCGTCGCGCCTCACGCGCAACCGCAAAGAACGCTTCCGGCCGCAGCGCGTTATGCACTTTGATGAAGTCGACGCGCAAGCGCGCGAGCGAATCGACGGCGGCCGTTCCCTCATCGGCGGTTCGCACCAGCAGGTGCGGGAGAGGGACAGCGCTCCCGACCACATACGGACCTGAGACGACCATGCGCGGGCCGACCAGCGTGCCCGCCGCGATCTCACCCTGCCACCGGCGTAATGTGCCGAGCGCGCCGTTCATGTCGCGGACGCCGGTCACGCCATACGCAACATAGAGAGGGAGCAGCGCGCGACCGCCGGGAACGTCGTTATGCACGTGCATGTCCCACAACCCGGGGATCACGAACTTTCCCGATGCATTTAGAGTCCGCGCGCCTGCGGGCGTCGCCACGCTTGCCGAAGGACCCACCGCCGCGATGCGGCGATTGCGGATCACGATGGTTTGATCCTGCGCGCGCGATCCTGTCTCCAGATCGAGGACGGTTGCGTGCGTGATCGCGACGATCTGCAGAGCGAGCGCGAATGACGTCATGGCTTCCGGCGGAAAGGGTCGTCCTTGTATGTAACGCCGCCCTTCATAACGAAGCCGACCTGCTCCATGACCTTGATGTCGCGCAGCGGGTCGCCCGGCACGGCGACGATGTCGGCGAGCTTGCCCGCTTCGAGTGTGCCAACCCGGTCGCTCCAACCGATGATCTCCGCGTTGAGACTCGTCGCAGAAACGAGCGCTGCCATGGGCGACTCGCCTAACGAGACGCGGACGCTGAGCTCGTGCGCATTGGCGCCGTGGGGGATCACGGCGGCATCGGTCGCGAAACCGATGGGCAGACCCGCGGCCAGCGCGCGCTTGAAGCTCGCCATCTTGCGATCGCGGATCTGGCGCGAGCGCTCGATTTGCGATGCAGGGACGTTGTTCCGCGCGCCCTGTGAAATCACGTATTCGCTCGTGTAGAGCGTCGGCACGTAGAACGTCGCACGCGAGCGTTTGAGCATCGCGATGGCTTCGTCATCCAGCTCGGAGCCGTGATCGACGGTGCGCACGCCTAACCGGATCGCTGTCTTGATGCCACCGGAACCGTGTGCATGCGCCGCCACAACCCGGCCCCACCGACGCGCTTCGACGATCGCCGCCTCGATCTCGGCATCGCTGTATTGCTGCGCGCCCGGGGGTATCCCCATCGAGAGAACAGCTCCCGTCGCCAGGATCTTTATGAAATCCGCGCCCTGTTTGAGATGACGGCGGACGGCCTTGGTGACTTCATCGGGACCGTCGGCCAGATAGTTCGCGAGCGGAACATCGACATACGGCGAGAATTGACGCGCGTCACCGGCCCCGCCAGTCGAAGAAACATACGCGCCAGCCACCAGCAGCCGCGGTCCCGGGACCGCCCCTTGCTCGATCGCTTTGCGCAGATCGATGTCGACGTAGGGCCACGTCGGCCCCATGTCGCGGCACGTCGTGAAGCCGGCGAGCAACGTTAGGCGCGCATTGTACGCTCCCCAGAGCGCGTCGTGCGCCGGCGTCGTGGACAGGAGACCGTCCTCCCAGTGTACCCCCTGCCGATTCGTTAGGTGTGTGTGCAGGTCGATGAGGCCGGGGAGCAGCGTGGCGTCCCCGAGGTCGATGAGCGTCGCGCCAGGAGGCACGGGGAGCTCGCGTCCGACGGCAGCGATGCGCTCGCCTTCCACGCGCACCATTCCCGGGGCAAGGGGCGGCCCGCCACGGCCATCGACCAACCTGGCGGCGCGCAGGATAGTGACCTGCGGTGCTTGTGCCGCCGCGAGGGAGGTGCCTAACGCCAACAGCAGAGACAACCGCAGCATGAAGGCTCCGGGGGAGAGCGCCGTCAATCTTAGCGCGTCCGCACGGGCCGTCGATCTGTCTTTCATGTGTGGCAGCCTGGCGACAGAGACTCTGCTGCCGCGGCAGCCGTGTGACAGGGTCGTTCCGAAATGTGACAGTCTCTATCGTAAACCGTAGGCACACCATGCCTTAGCGCGCGCGCACCCAGCTCGCTCGACCTTCCACGAAACGGCTCAAGCGGTCCCAAGCGTGCGATTGGTCGTCCGCGTGAGAGGGACGCAGCACGAAGCCCATAAAATCGCAATCGTAGGCGGCGGAATGCTGGGCCTAACGCTCGCCCTGCGTCTGCGCCAGCTCGGTCATGCCGTCACGATCCTCGAGGCATCGCCCACTCCGGGCGGTCTCGTAGCCGAAACGACGCTCATGGGCCAGTCGTGGGATCGATTCCACCAGGTGATGGTTCCGTCCGATCGCCACCTCGGTGCGTTGCTGAAGGAGCTGGGAATAGCGGGCCGCGTACGCTGGCAGCTGACAACGAGCGCACTTCACTCCGGGCGCAAAGCATACCCCTTCTCGACGCTCGGCAACTTCCTGGCCTGTCCGCTGATCGGGCCGGTGGACAAGCTGCGCGTCTGCCTAACGATCCAGCGCGCGTTGCGCACGTCCGACGCGGCGGCGCTCGAAAACATCGGCGCGGGGGAGTGGCTGCGTCGCTGGAGCGGCGCGCACGCCTACGAAACGATATGGCTACCGTTCCTGCGGGCCAAACTCGGTGAAAATCACTCGAGTGTAAGTGCGGAGTTCGCCCGGTCGATGATTGCGCGGATGTACGGCGCGCGCCGCGCCGCAGGCATGCGCGAGGTCTACGGCTACGTCGACGGCGGGTACCGCGGAATCGTCGACTCGTTATGCGGGCGGCTTGCAGCGGCGGGAGCGCACCTCGAAACCGGAGCGTCTGTTGCCCGCGTCATTGACGCCCACTCCGGCGCGACCGTTTTGCTCCACGACGGCAGGGTCATTCCCTGTGATCACGTGGTGGTCACGACACCCACGCCGGTGACCGCGCGGCTCTGCCCGCAATTGACGGATGACGAGCGGGCACGCCTCGAGCGCGTGACGTATCAAGGCGTCCTGTTCATGTCGCTGCTTCTGCGTCGCACGTTAGGCGATTTTTACATGACGCACATCGCCGCCCCCGGCGCGCCGTTTGGCGCCGTCATCCAGATGACAGCGCTCGTCCCCGCCGAGAGCTTCGGAGAGCGCACCCTCGTGTACCTGCCGCGGTATGTGTCGCAGGACGACGTCTACTGGGCCCTCAGCGACAGCGCGATCCGCAACCGCTTCCTTTCCGCGTTAGGCTCGCTGTATCCGGAGCTGGCGACACGCGACGTCGTTGCCTGCGAAATCTCTCGCGTCCGACACGTGTTAGCCCTGCCTACTCCCGGATATTCGTCTGAGCTCCTTCCCCCGCTGACGACGTCGCGCCCGCGTATCCACCTCGTCAACTCGGCACAGAACGCACAGGGAACGCTCACCGTCAATGAAGCCATCGCGCTCGCGAATCGGCAGGCCGCACAGTTGCACGCGAATCTCGCGCAGCACGGCGTGCGCGTGCACACACCGGTGTCTCCAGTTGCCGCGCTCGATGACAAGCGCGACCTCTCCGAGATCGGCTCATGAACGATCCCGTGATGCGGCCCTTGGGAGTCGCTTCGGACGGTGAGGGCTTTGCGGTGCGCAGTATCGCCGTCATCGGCTCCGGCATGGTTGGTGTGCCGATGGCAGCGCTCCTGGCGAACGCGCGGATCCGGATGGGAACCGCGGAGCCAGCGCGTGTCGTCCTGGTGGAACGCGGATCCGCGTTAGGCTGGCGCGTGGCCGCGCTCACCGAGGCCGGCTCACTATTCGCGAGCGCGGAACCTGGGCTCGCGGAGATGATTCGCGAATGCGTTGCGGCCGGACTTCTCAGCGTAACCGGCAACTACGCCGTCTGCCGCGAGGCGGATGTCATTCTGATCTGCGTGCAGACGGAAGTGATGGCCGGCGTGCCGGATTACGCGGCGCTGCATGAAGCGCTGCACGGCGTAGCGCTCGCCGTCGCGCAGCGGCCGACGGGCGCAGCTCCGCTCGTCGTCATCGAATCGATGCTCGCGCCTTCCTCGTTCAATACCATTGTCCTCGACGCGTTCAGAAAGCGCGGCCTCGTCGATGGCCACGACATGTACCTCGCCTACAGCCCGCACCGTGTGATGCCCGGACGGCTGTTGGAGCGCGTGACAAACTCCGACAAAATCATCGCGGCACCAGACCCGGAAGCGCAGGATCGCATCAGCCGGGTCTATCGTCACATCGTGACGCGCGGGGCGTTACACCTAACGAATCCCCTGACTGCGGAGTTTACGAGCACGCTCGAGAACGCGTACCGGGACGTGAGGATTGCGCTCTCCAGCGAAGCGGCACGGTACTGCGACGCGAGAGACATCGACTTCTACGCGCTCCGCGAATGGGTCAACGGCGAGCTGCTGCAACGCGACGTGGCGAGCTTCCATGCGACCGCTGTGCCGCGCGGTGGTCTGTTGGTGCCGAGTGTGGGGGTGGGCGGCCACGCCTTGCCGCGGGACGGCTACTATGCATGGTGGCGCGCGCACGAGCTCGGCGCGCCATCGCAGAACAGTCTGATACTCGAAGCGCGTCGTATCAACGACGAGTCTCCTTTTTTGGTCGGCAACTTGGCGGACGGACTCCTGCAGGGTCCTGTCAATCGCAAGATCGCGTTGTTAGGCACCGCCTACCGCTTCCACGCCGGCGATGCATGCAATTCACCGACGATTGCGCTGGCGCGCGACATGCGCAAACGCGGCGCGATCGTCTCGCTCCATGATCCGTACGTGCGGCCCGATGACGCATATCTCCGTCGCGCCGGAATCAGTGAGCTATTCACAAACGATCTGGATAAAGCGCTGGACGGCGCCGAGCTCGCGATCGTTTGCGCTGCGCATCGCGACTACGCGGAGCGTGTCGGGGCGGTGCTCAGTGGCGGACGCCAACTGCACAGGATCCTGGACGCCGCACACGCGTACGAGGCCCGGCTCTTCGCCGACAGCGGCGTGGAGTACAGTGGAATCGGCCGGGGGACACGGCCTCCACCTAACGAGCTGTGCCAGATCGTCTACGATGCCTTTCGCGTCGTCGAACGCGGCTTCGCCAACGAAGCAGCGGCGCTCATTCAGCACGTGAATGCTCGTTACGCGCTGCACGATTTCGACAAGGCGCGCGTCGAGCACGTGCAATACCTGGCGGGGACGTGCCCGACGGGCTGCGCGATCGCTGACGCAGGTCACGCGGCGCCGGCACTCGACCATGGCGACTTCACGAGCCGGCTCGTGGCGCGCGCGACCGCGGCGACGAAGTACGCCGCGGCCGCACGCCGCAGCGCTCCATCGGGGACGCGCCGCCCGTTGACTCCCGATCGTTCGTTAGGCGCCCGTTAGTTACCCGGTGGGGCTGGCGCGAGCTTGTCGATCACGTCGCCCAGCTCCGTATACGCGTCCTGCGCCATTTGCCGGAACGGCTGCGCCTTATACGCGATCTTTCCATCAGGCCCGATCACGTAGAGCGAACGGTTATCTGTCTTCCGGTCCGGGATATAGGCGCCGTACTGCGTGCCCACAGCGCCGTCGGGATCGCTGGCAAACACGACAGGAAACGCGGCTTCTTTCGCCCAGTTCGCGAGTGTGGTATCGGGATCGACGGAGATCCCAATCACCGTCACCTTGCGTCCGTTGTTGAAGAGCGTGGCGTACTGATCACGGTACGCCTCCATTTGGACCGTTCAACCACGCGTTCGAGCTTTGAAAAAGAAGGCGAGGACGACCGTTTCGCCCTTATAGTCCGAAAGCCTAACGGGATTTTTTAGCAGGCCGTAGCGCGTGGCCCCCGCGAGTGAGAAGTCCGGCGCGACCTCTCCAACCTTTGGTCCCGTCTCGGGTGGTGGCGCTGCTTGCTGAGCCATCATGGCGTGTGGACGAGTAGCGCTGACGAGCGCGGCTGTGGCAGCCGCGACTACCAAGCGACGGTTCATAAGATCTCCGACGAAGCACAACAACGATCCTTCCAAGGCGCGTCGAAAGCAATGCCCGGGAGCGCTGACACCGGTAGGTGACACCGGCCCCGTGCGAAAATGGACACCAAACAGCAACAGCGTTGTAACTGCTGCACTTAGCGTGCGGCATAGTGGATGCCTTCAAGACAGCGTCGAAGTGCATTCACATAACAGGAGCCAAACAATGCGCAGCTTCGTAAAGTTGTTTCCAGTGGCAGTAATTGCTGTGCTTGCCGCGTGCGGTGGCAATTCGCAGCCGGCTATAGATGAGTCGCTCCGATCCGATTTGTCGCTCGCATCGCAGATGCGGCCGTACGGTAACCCGTACATGTCGCCGATGGAGATGGGATACGGTGCGCCGCCGGGCTACGGATATCCGCAACCTTATGGGTATAACCCCTACGGTTATCCGCAGCCGCAAGCGTATCCGGCGCCGCAGCAAGTTGTGTATCGCAACGTGCCGGTGATCCAGCGAGTGCCGTCGGGCGGTAGCGCTGGCGCAGGCCAGGTTGCCCGTGCGCCGCGCACGAACACCAAGCAGGACGCCATCCTCGGCGCGACAGCCGGTGCCATCCTTGGTGCCGTCACTAGTCGAGATCGGTTGAAGGGTGCTGTGATCGGCGCCGCAGCGGGTGGTTTGCTCGGTGGTATTATTGGATCGACGATTCACGTACAGCGCTAACCGCGCTGAGCCAGAAAGAAATAGAATCCGCGTAAGTTTGCGGGATCGCGGTGGGCAGTTACCCCCTTTCTGCCCGCCGCGATTTTTTTTTTTCCGGACCAACTACTTCACCACGGACAAACGCGAACACGTTAAACGGATGCGGACTTTTCAGTCTGTGTTTGTCTGCGGTGGAGCTTCTAGACGGCGCAGATGCGGAGCCGTTGCTTCTCGCAACGCGCCGTTAGGCGCGGCCGGTCAGCCTGCACGAGCTCACCGTCGACTTGAAATATCGGTGGTGTTTCGAAACCCAGCTCGAACGTCGATCGTTGCTGATGGTCGACTCCACGTCGGCCGAGGTGCTGTCCGCGTGCCGCCGCGAGGAGCGTGCGCAGTCGCATGAGTGGAGCGCTGTCCTGTACCGCGATGAGATCGAGCACGCCATCGTCGTTTGTTGCCCCTGGTGCGAGCCTCATCCCGCCACCGAAGAACGCCCCATTGCCCACTGCCAGCACGAGGTACGGCCGAAGGGCGCCCGGGCCCACAGTTGCCGCGATCGCTCGATAATTCCAGAACGTCCGGGCGGCTGTAACGAGATACGCGGACCTGCCTAACGTGCGCCCACCGCGGGCGAGCGCCTGGATCACGGCGACATCGAATCCGACGCCGCAGCAGTTGAGAAAGGGGACGTTATCGGCGTAACCGACGTCGATACGCCGCGCCGTGCCGGCGAAAGCGAGATCGAGCGTTGCGTCGATGTCATGCGCCGGCGTGTGCACGTTCCGCGCGAGGTCGTTGCCTGTGCCGCACGCCAGAAGCGCAAGACGCGTATCGGTGCCGGCATCGAGGATCCCGCGCGCCACGTTGCTCCACGTGCCGTCTCCGCCTAACGCGATAATCGTGTGCGCGCCACCCGCCGCCGCAGCGCGCGCCAGTGCCCGCTCAGCCCCCGCGACTCTGGTGAGCGCGGCCTCGCGGCCGCCGCGAGCCTGCAGTTTGTCCCGGATAAGTGGAAAGAGCCGACCACCGCGCCCCCGTCCTGCGCTCGGGTTCGCAATGAGGACGATCCCGGCGGAGTTCGCGCTCAGCGCTTCGCGAGCAGACGGAGCACGTAATGCAGGATGCCGCCGTGCCTGTAGTAGTTGAGCTCTTCCGGCGTATCGATGCGCGACCGGACTTCAAAGCGCTTGCTGTTTCCGTCGGCGGCTGTGGCCACGACCATCAACGTGGCGCGCGGCTTCATGGCGTCGGCGAGTCCCTGGACCTGGTAGGTCTCGAAGCCTGTGAGGCCTAACGACAGTCGCGAGGCGCCGTCGGTAAATTCCAGCGGCAGAACGCCCATGCCGACCAGGTTCGATCGGTGGATCCGCTCGAACGATTCGGCGATCACGGCTCCTATGCCTAGCAGTGCCGTCCCTTTGGCGGCCCAATCGCGCGACGACCCGGTGCCATATTCTTTCCCGGCGATGACCAGGAGCGGCACGCCCTGGGACAGGTATTCCATCGCCGCGTCGTAGACGGCGACCGGCTCCGCGTCAGGTGACGTGCGCGTCCACCATCCTTCCTTTCCTCCTGCGAGCTCATTACGCAAGCGGATATTGGCGAACGTGCCGCGCATCATGACTTCGTGGTTCCCGCGCCGTGCGCCGTATGAATTGAAGTCCTTCTTCTGGACCCCCTGCGCCAATAGCCACTGGCCGGCGGGACTCTTCTCCGCGATGGATCCTGCCGGCGAGATGTGGTCGGTCGTAATCGAGTCACCGTACATGCCTAACACGCGGGCGCCGGAAATAGACCGGACCCCCGGTGGGTTAGGCGTCATCCCGTCGAAGAACGGCGGCCGCTTTACATAGGTCGACGCCGCGCTCCAGGCGTATCGATCGCCGGTGGGAACGGGCAGCTCGCGCCACTCCTCGTCGCCCGTGAACACGTCGGCATAGCGGGTCTGGAACATCTCCGCTTTCACAGATCGCAGAATCTCGTCTTCGACTTCCTTGGGCGACGGCCAGATCTCGCGCAGGAATACGGGTCCCGTGCCGCCCACGCCTAACGGTTCGCGCTCGAAATCGATGTCCATGCGCCCGGCGAGTGCATACGCGACGACAAGCGGCGGGGATGCGAGGTAGTTGAAGCGCGTTTGCGGGTTGATGCGCCCCTCGAAGTTCCGGTTGCCGGAGAGCACCGACGCGACGATGAGGCTCCCCTCTTCGACGCCCCTGGCGATCGGCTCCGGCAGAGGCCCCGAGTTACCGATGCAGGTGGTGCACCCGTATCCTACGGTCTGGAAGCCTAACGAATCGAGCGCCGGCTGCACGCCGGCTTTTTCGAAGTAGTCGGTTACGACTTTCGACCCGGGTGCCAGCGACGTTTTGACCCACGGCTTGGAGCGGAGACCGCGCGCTACTGCATTGCGGGCGAGCATGCCGGCCGCGAGCATCACACTCGGATTCGACGTATTCGTGCAACTCGTGATCGCGGCAATGACCACCGATCCGTGCGTGAGGTGGCACCTCTCCCCTCCGATCTCGACCGCGACTTTCGGCGCCGTCGCGACCGGCGCGCCTTCTGCAACCATGGTTGCGGCAGGACTGGCAGGCAAGGGAGCCGATGACGCTGGAGCTGCCGCAGCGAGGCGCTGCAGCTCCGCGGCGAGCGCGCTCTGAAACATCTCCTTCGAAGCGCGAAGCGGAACACGATCCTGCGGTCGCTTGGGGCCTGCGAGACTCGGCTCCACGGTCGCGAGGTCGAGCTCGACGAGATCCGAAAAAACAGGGTCCGGCGATGCATCAGTGCGGAAAAGGCCTTGCTCCTTGCAGTAGGCTTCCACGAGCTTGACTTGCGCTCCGGTCCGGCCCGTTAGGCGGAGGTAGCGGAGGGTCTCATCATCGACCGGGAAGAAGCCCATCGTCGCACCGTATTCGGGCGCCATGTTCGCGATTGTCGCGCGATCGGCCAGTGACAGCGACGAGAGGCCGGATCCGAAGAACTCGACGAACTTCCCGACGACTTTCTTCTTGCGCAGGATTTCGGTCACGGTGAGCACGAGATCCGTCGCGGTCGCGCCTAACGGCAAGCGGCCATGCAGCTTGAAGCCAACCACCTCGGGGATCAGCATCGAAACCGGTTGTCCGAGCATCGCCGCTTCTGCTTCGATTCCGCCGACGCCCCAGCCGAGGACGCCGAGGCCGTTGACCATGGTCGTGTGAGAATCGGTTCCGACCAGTGAGTCGGGGTAGGCAAACTCTGTACTGTCCGCCGTCGTCGTAAAGACAACGCGGCCAAGGTATTCGAGGTTGACCTGATGGCAGATTCCCGTTCCCGGCGGCACCACACGGAAATTCGCCAACGCATTCTGTCCCCAGCGGAGAAACTCGTAACGCTCGCGGTTCCGCTCGAACTCGAGGTTGACGTTGATGAGAAACGCCGCGTCCGTGCCGTATTGATCCACCTGCACCGAGTGATCGATAACGAGATCGACCGGTTGCAGGGGATTGATGCGTTTGGGGTCCCCGCCTAACGCGACCATGGCGTCGCGCATCGCGGCCAGATCGACGACACACGGGACACCGGTAAAATCCTGCAACAGCACACGACTCGTGCGGAAGGCGATTTCTTTCTCAGCGCCGGCCCGGACATCCCATTTGGCGAGTGTTTCGATGTCGGCCGGGTGAACGAAGGCCGCGTCTTCGCCGCGAAGAAGGTTCTCGAGAAGGATCTTGAGCGAGAATGGGAGGCTCTGAACCGTGTTGCCCGCGATCCGATGCAGAGCGTCGAGGCGAAAAATGGTGTAACGCCGGTCGCCGACAGCGAGCTCAGCGCGACTATTGAAGGAATTCGGATGAGACATGTGCAATCGAGGACGTGCGGCAACGCGTGTTGCTATGCAGAATGTAGCGCAATCCGCTGACGAATTGTTGCATGACAGCGAAGAGCGAAGACCTGGCCGCACAGCGCAAGTACGACGGAGTCATGAGCAGTGAGTAGAGCGTTTGCCCGCGAAGACCCCAACGACCCGCTAGACAAAGACTTCGGCCTTCCCGCGCGGGACGACCCTGCCTTCGACGAGGTCGCCGCGCGCGTGCTGTTGGAAGCGGCGCGCAACGGCGACACCGAAAGTGCCGAACGCGCGACCGGGTATTATTGGGGCGAAGAACGCCTGCGTCCCCACGTGCGCACGATCCTGAGCGAAGCGCTGAAAGCGGACGATGAACGGCTGGTCCAGCTCGCACGCCGCTTCATCGCCTAACGGCGAGGTTACATAGGGTAACGGGGGCTTCCCCGTGCGTATCCCTCGCCTGCTGAGGCGAGCACATATTGGTGCGCCTAACGCTTTGAGGGAGGGAGGGTGCCGAAGCTTCTCTTCGTAGTCCATGGGATGGGAGATAACCTCCCCGGATGGTCCACGGACCTCGTCGATTTTCTCGACCTCGCCCTGTCGCAGTACCCCCCGTTTGACGCCGAAGACCACCCGTTTCGCGCGCGTGTCAAAGTCGAGGAGATTTGTTACGACCCGGTCTTCGACAAGACAATCGAGCCCTGGGGTCGCGATCGAGCCAAACTCGATCAGTGGACCCGCGACAATGGAATCACGCTCGATGACACACTGACGGAACTGGGAGTCGGCCAACTCCCGCACGCAACCGCTGGATTCATTTGGGAAACGTTGCTCGATCCGGTGCTCTACCGCGGGAGCCCAATCGTGCATGACAAGGTCCGTGCCGTCGTGATCAAACAGTTCATCGATGCCTGGGACGATCACCTGAGCTCGACGCCTGGAGCCGAGCAGCTCGACGTCTCCATCCTCTGCCACAGCCAGGGCACGATCGTTATGAGTGACGTCTTGGCGATCATCGGGGAAGAGCGCCTAAGCGAATTCAAGTCGTTCAGCGCCGACAAACGTTCGATTGAATGCCTGATCACTTTGGCGAATGTCACGCGACTCGGCCCCGGTCCGCTGATCGATATCGACTCACTTACGACGTGCGTGCGTCCGCAAACGGCGCCCCTGTGGTCACCGGGCAAGGTGAATTATCTCCGGCGCTACATCAACGCACGTCACAAGCTCGATCCGTTTTGCCTCTTTCAGCGCTTCGCCCCCGCGCAGAATTGGGGAAACAGATATCGCCTCATCGACGACCTCGATCACATCCACCAAGCGAGCACGCACGGTTACAAGCACTACCTCGCGCATCCTCGCGTGCACATCCCGCTCTTTCGCGCGGTGATCGACCCGGATGTGATCAGTCCCCAACAGGAACAGCAAGCGATTGCCACGTTCCCGCCAGTGATGCCGCCCGACTGTGCGGCGGCTATCTCGACCCTACGTCAACAGTTGAATGACTTGTGTGACGAGCCGGTGGATGAAAACAGGAGTTTGGATCAGTGGATCACGAAGGGGATCAGCTTTTTCGAAGCTGTGAAGGAGGCCGTGAATGCGTGCAGCTCTTTGGTTGAAGGTCTCGCTGACGATTAGCGTCATCGGAGCGACCGCGCCGCTTCGGGCGCAGGGCGTGACGCGGGACCAGCTACGCCGGGAGTGCACCGACGCGCTCTCGCTGCAGACCGTCGACTCCCTCGGCGCCGCGCTGCACAGGCGCACGCCGAATCAGTCGTGGTCACGGATGCTCGCGGCCTGGAGTCCCGCCGATTACTCCGCGTTAGGCGACAGCGTCCGCGCGCTGTGGGATACGCTCGCGAGCGGCATCGATTCCACGGCGGCGGCGCGCATGATCCGGTTGCTTGCGCGACAACGGACGGAGCTCAGTCGCCTGGATTCCGACCACGGCTTTCTGGTCAAGGAGGGGGCTACCGCGCGGTGGTTCGAGATCACGACCGGGGATCCCGGAGAGCCGTGGCTCGTGAATGGCGCTGAGCCAGACAGCGCTGTTGCGTTGACCGAGGGGCAAACGGCACTGCCGACGGTGCGCGCGGTCTGCTGGACGGCACTACTTGCACGCAAGGTCGCCGATTTCGGTGGCCGCGACGCACGCGCGCAAACGCGTCGAGTGCTCGCGGCACGCGCGCGGCGCTGGGACAACTTCGAACGTTATGGGTACTCGCTGACTCCGCTCGAGTTGTTGTTGAACGGATGGTGTGGGTTCTGTCGCGGAATGCTGGAGCCGCCACGCATCCAGCTCATCGCAGTGCACGTGCTGCCGACGTACGCGGTGCGTGACGAGCTGGGAAATCGCACGGCCCTCACGACGGAGGTTGCCGGCATCCTGTTCTACAACCAGGCGCGGTCGTTCCATGTCGGTTTTTCGTACGCTTATTCGCTCCCTGCGGAGGAGCGGCGCGAATCAGGTTGGGTGGTGCACGTGAGCAAGATTGGCCAACTGGGCATCACGTTCCGCGACAATACGTACACGCGTGAAAACGCGAGTTTGCTTCTGTCGGCCGATCTGTACCGCTTCATCGAAAACTGGAGCGGCCGCATACGCGAGGAGAGGGACGCCATCGCCAAAGGCATTCAGAAGTTGCGCGGCGGCCAGAATTGATCGAACCCATGCATGCTTAACACGGCAGCTCGAGTTGTGCTCGTATCTTCTCGTTAGGGCCGGGCACCGCCTTTCACAACACGCCAATGATGATCATCTCGTAAGGCAGCTTCGCATTGAACTGCTTGGTTCCATTCTTGTTCACGAGGTGCAGGATGGCGTTCAGATTCAAGCGCGGCACGCCTAACACACGAAACCGGTCGCCGGCAACGGCGTTCTGAATCGCCGCCGCGGCCGGCGTCCCGGCCACGAAGATCATCCGCCGCAGGCCGTCCGCGGCCTCCTCGTCTCCCGTGTCATCCAGCACTTTCGCGAGCGCGATGAATCCGTCTTGCACGGCTTTCGGGTCCTTCGTCAACTGGATATTGAACTCGACGTAATTGTATTTGAGCTTCTTCGATCGGATTGAGATCGCGGAGCTCGAGGCTTTAATCGTTATGCTGTCGCCGTCGAAGAATGGAAATGCGACGTCCGCCGCATATGCCTCATAGCCGGCAATCGGAATGAACGAACCACCGATGTTGTGTGCGTCGATGCGGCTCGCCGGGTGGATCTCGAAAGAGTGATCCGGATTGGTGTGGTCCGGTTCGAAGGGGTTGGCGTTCCCCTGTGTTTGCGTCTTCGCTGGATGTTCGAACCAGAGCCGCCAGGCCCCGGCGATGTCGAGCGCGGCTCCGCTCTGCTGCTTCGCGATGATTGTTGCCTTCGCCGCCGACTGCGCGGCCAGGCCGGCGTTTACAACCTCCGCGACAAACGGAAGACCGATATCGGCCGACTCGCCGGAGAAATGGATGTCGCCGTCATCGCCCCCTTTCTTGACCGGGTTCGCGCTCTTATGCGTATGACGTACGGTCATCCGCGCATCGACGGTCGCCCGGTTTTGGTGCTTCGTCACCCAGGCTTTCTTGAGACGGACCTCGTATTTCTTGGCCTGTGCTCGAGCTATGCCCGGTGCGAGCGCGCCTAACGCGACGATGACGGGGATGAGACGCAGACCGCGCATCCGTTACGTCCTCGCGGTGTCGTTTTGATATTTGGGCGGCACCTTCCCGGTCGCACGCATGATCCGCTGCAGCGTGTCGAACCAAAAGGGCGCGCCTAACGATACGGCCAGCGCCGTGAGCGTCCAGCCGAGCAGGTGTTTGATGAACCATACGAACGTGCCGAGCCGGCGCCGTTCCTCTCCCTCATTCCCCCAGCCGAAGAGTTGCCCCAAGAGCGCTTGTTCCTCGGCTAGCAGCCGATCGGGGTTCCGGCCAGTTGTATCGTCAGGCACTGTGGGCGTCGGCTGTGGATTCTCGGGTTCCGTGTACTCAACGGTTTCGAGTGGCGGACCTTGCTCTACCCGGATTTTCGCGCGTTCCACCAGATAGGCCCGCAACGTCGGGTTTTGCCACAGGTTCCGCGTTAAATCCACGGTGTCGGCGTTCATTACAATGGTTATCAAAGCCGCGAGCACCAGCACGATCCACCGCGTACGCCGCTTGTAATCTCCTGAGAGCCGATCCATCGCCTGATCGAACCAATCGGCAAGGGCCGGCACAGCGGGCAACTCCACACGTGTACCGACGGCGCGCTCTTTGGCATCCAGCTGCGTCGTGTCAGGTTCGGCGAGCGCGTGGAGCGATTCGCGCAATCTGATTGGAATCGCCGGCGCGGCCGGAGCTGCGCCCTCTGTTGCTACGGCCTCCCTGTCACGTACAACATCGCGCAGAGCTCGCGCAAACACCTTGGACGGCACATAAGATGGTCGCCGTTTCCCATCGGACAGGTCGCGCATCAGCGCGTGGTTGTAGAACGCATCCGTGAAAGGAGCAGCGGGCTCCCGGTCTTCTCCGAGCAGGCGTTTCGTTCCTTCCTCGAGAAGCCGGCCACGCATATTGCCAAGGTGGGCAATCCATTCCATCGCGGTGGT
>DATFBW010000246.1:0-3746 GCA_035253645.1 Gemmatimonadaceae bacterium
AACGACAAGCTGCACCGTGAATTGATGCAGGTGCGGCACGAACGTGAGATAGTCGGAGACAGCGCCGCAGTACGGCGCATCCTGCAGACGCTCGCTACGGTGGCGCCAACACGCGCGACTGTATTGATCCAGGGTGAAAGCGGCACGGGGAAAGAGCTCATCGCGCGAGCCATCCACGACCAGAGCGACCGCCGTCACAAGCCGTTCATCAAGCTCAATTGCGCCGCACTCCCCGATGGACTGATCGAAAGCGCGCTTTTTGGGCACGAGAAGGGCGCATTTACTGGGGCAGTGAAGCGCGTCGAAGGCGCGTTCGAGAGAGCGAATGGTGGTTCGCTGCTCCTCGATGAGATCTCGGAGATGAAGCTGGAGCTGCAGGCGAAGCTGCTGCGCGTGTTACAGGAACAAGAGTTCGAGCGGGTCGGCGGCCACTCACCCATCCGTGTGGATGTGCGCGTAATCGCCACAACGAATCGCGACCTCGCTGCGCGCGCCGCGGCCGGCGATTTCCGGCAGGACCTGTACTACCGCCTCGCCGTGGTTCCCATTGTGATTCCACCGCTGCGCGATCGTAGCGAGGACATCCCAACGTTGGCGTATCGCTTCGCGCTCGCGACCGCAGCGGAGATCGGCAAGGAATTTCGCGGCTTCGCGCCCGAAGCGATGCAGCTCCTGCAGGCGTATCCATGGCCCGGCAACGTGCGAGAGCTGCAGCACGCCGTGGAACGTGCGGTCATCCTGAGCAACGACGCCGTGCTCCAGCCGCATGCGTTCGATGCGCAGCGCCTAACAAGTGGTTCTCCACTGGCGCAGCAGGCCTTTCATCGCACCACCCCCACAGGGATCGCGATCTCGGTATTCGGCGGCGGCGCCGCAAGTCTACCTCCGAACGCCGTCGTGCTGACGTCGTTCAACGTGGACGAGGCGGAGCGCATCCTCATCGAACGGGCGTTGCAAGCGACCGGCAACAACCGTACGCGCACCGCGGAGCTGCTCGGCATCAGCGTGCGCACGCTACGCAACAAGCTCAACGGACCTGGCGCGAAGGCGAATCGTATTCGCGAAGTAGCGTAATCACGGGAGGGGAGCGAGGAGCAGGGGGCGAGGAGCGGGTGGCGGGCCCCATGGGAAAAGCTGGCCGAGTTTGCGGCGGCACAAACTTCCCGCGGCAGCCCGCGCACCAGTGCACGGCGGCGGCGCCCTAACGAGGCTTTGAGTTGCAAGTCTCAGATGCACGCTCACTTAGCGTATTCGTACGAGCATCCGCCGCAAGCTCCGGGGAACGGTCCGCGCATTGCGCTATCACCGACGATTCCCGATTCCGGTAGGTGCGTAAGCAACAGGAGGTTTGCCTGCCTCGCTTCTCGCTTCACGCCCCTGGCTCCTGTTCTCATGACACCTAACGACACTCTTCCCCGAGCTGATGCGCGCCCGGCAGAGCACCGCTGGCTCGTCGCGCACCTCATCGATGCGATGTGCACCGAAAAGCGCTTGCTCGATGAGCTACGCCGTCTCACTCAGCTGCAACGCGAAGCCGTCGCGGCTGCGGATCATGCCTCGCTCGACGACGCCACCTTCGGCATGCAGCGCGTGCTGCAAACGCTGAACGAGGCGGGACGCAGATCACGGATGATCACCTCGCAGCTTGGGGGACCGTCCAACGTGCCCCTGGCCGAGGTGGTGGAGTCCCTTGGCCTCGATCCCTCGCCCGAGCTGCTCGACGCGTGGAATGGTCTACGCGAATCGTCCCAACTGATTGACGCGGAATTGCACGGAAACCGCGCGCTGCTGGGAGATGCACTAGCGAATCAGCCCTGACGCCACGAGCGCAGGTTTGTTAGAGTTGGGCTACGGTCGTGCGACGACGACGTCGCGCGAGTAGCTCAGCTGGATAGAGCGTCGGCCTCCGGAGCCGAAGGTCGTGGGTTCGAATCCCGCCTCGCGCATTCATATAATAGGTCTGAGGTCTGAGGTCTGAGGTCTGAGGTCTGAGGTCTGGGGTCTGAGGTCTGGGGTCAGAGGCCACAGGTCTCGTGGAAACAATGCGGCGCTGTGCGCGCCTTGCCCGGGATTCCCTCACCAGATAGCTTGGCCTTCCGGCCGAGCTTCCTGTCCACTCGCTTCCTTCTCATGCGCACGGCTGGCCGCATGCTCGGCCATCGGCGCCACATCTGTTAGCTGTCGGAGCCTTACGTAGTGGACATCTCTGATCTCAAGAAGAAATCGGTCGGCGAGCTAATCGACCTCGCCGAAGGATTGAACATTTCGAACACATCGGGCCTGCGAAAACAGGACATCATCTTTCGTATCGAGCAGCGACTGCTCGACCGCGAAGAAGTGTTGCGCGCCGAGGGTGTGCTCGAGGTCTTGCCCGAAGGATATGGATTCCTTCGCAGTCAGGATTTCAGCTACCTCTATGGACCGGATGACGTCTACGTCTCTCCTTCGCAGATCAAGCGCTTCGATCTGCGGACTGGAGACACTGTTGCTGGTCAGGTGCGTCCACCGAAGGAACGCGAGCGTTACCTCGCGCTGCTCAAGGTCGAGACGATCAACGGAGACGTCGCCGACACGACGCGACTCCGGCCTGTCTTCGACAATTTGCGGCCGCGCTATCCTGATCAGCGCATCAGACTGGAGAACGGCGACCTCGCGATGCGGATCGTCGATCTCATCGCACCAATCGGCAAAGGACAACGTGGCTTGATCGTCGCACCGCCGCGCGCTGGAAAGACGATCCTTTTGCAAAAGATGGCCAATGCCATCGTGCAGAATCATCCGGAGATTGCGTTGATCGTGTTGCTGATCGACGAGCGGCCGGAAGAAGTCACCGACATGATGGAGCAAGTTCCGGAGGCCGAAGTCATCGCGTCGACCTTCGATGAGCCGCCCGATCGGCATACGCAGGTCTCCGATATGGTGATCGAGAAGTCGAAGCGCCTCGTCGAGCACGGCCGCGATGTCGTCATCCTGCTGGATTCGATCACGCGACTCGCGCGGGCGCATAACGCAGTCATCCCCAATTCCGGGAAGATCCTCTCGGGCGGGGTGGACGCGAACGCTTTGCACAAACCGAAGCGCTTCTTCGGCTCGGCACGCAAGATCGACAGCGGCGGAAGCCTAACGATTGTCGCGACGGCGCTTGTCGAGACCGGCTCCCGGATGGACGAAGTGATCTTCGAGGAGTTCAAGGGGACAGGCAACATGGAGCTCGTCCTCGATCGCGACATCGCGAACAAGCGCATTTATCCGGCGATCGACATCAACCGGTCCGGAACCCGTCGCGAGGAGCTGCTTCTGGCGACTGAAGAAACGAATCGGGTCTTTCTTTTGCGGTCCTTCCTGGGCGACATGCCGCCCGACGAAGCAATCGTGTTCCTCTCCAAGCAGATGTCCCGCTCGCGAACCAACCGGGAGTTTTTCATCCAAATGGCGTCCGGGGGAGCTGGGGGCTAGCGGGGGACAGGACGCGGCTACTCGCTATCGATCTCGGTGATCGCAGGATCGGTCTCGCCGTGAGTGACCCGACTGGGACCATTGCGACGCCTGCCGGCTACCTCACGCGACGCGCGGGGAAGCGGCTTCCTGTCAAACGTTTGCTTGAACGGGCGCACGAGCTCGAGGTTCAGGGGTTCGTGATCGGCTTGCCGCTCGACGAGACCGGAGACGAAACGCCCCGCAGCCACGAAGCCCGCCGGCTGGGTGATTCGTTAGGCGAGAGGTCGGGCTTGCCGGTGCAATATGTC
>DATFBW010000247.1:0-4219 GCA_035253645.1 Gemmatimonadaceae bacterium
CAAAAAGACCGTGTTGTTGCTTTGGCGTCAGTGTACGTCCGTGGTGCAGCTGTTGATCTTACTCAATGAACTACTCCACCGCGGACCGACGCGAACCGGAACAGCGACGACCACGGAGACTCGATTAAGAACAAAGTCTGCGGGTTGTCTTTGTTTTTGTTCGCGGTAATCCGCGGAGCCGCTGTTGATCTACTTATCGCGCGAAAACTTTTACCCAGTCTACCTGCAGCGTGCCCGTCTGGATCTGTGATGGATCGAATTCCGGGCCGAAGAAGAGCCCGCCGACCGCGAGGTTGAGCGTAACCCGCTGCAGTTTGCGGTGCATGTTGGGGATGTAGCCGCCAGTCTTCACGTCCACGACCTGCCCGTCGAACAGATACGTCAGCTGGTCTTTCCCCCAGATCACCTCATACACATGCCAGCAAGACGTGAGACTGACGCTCGAGGTGATCGTTGCCGCTGAGTTCTGCACGAGATTCACGCCGGCACGCCGTCCATACCAATACGCGGTGTGATAGGTGAACGGATCCTGACCGCGTGCCTCTACGATGTCGATCTCACCTTGCGTCGGCCAGGGATCGCCGTAGCTCCAGAATGCGGGCCACATGCCATAGCCGTTAGGCAGCTTGATACGGGCCGACATCCGCACGTTAGGCGTGGCGCGGGACGATGAGAAGTGCGTGTGCGATTCGATACGTCCCGACGTATAATCGAACTGCTTTGGCGTCGGATCGAATGGCGTCGTCGGACCGACCACCGTTTCCCGGCGCGCCTCGATGCTGAGGATGCCGCCGGCCACCTGCATGTTGGCCGCTTGATAGAACTGCAGCTCTTCGTTGAACGCACCCGCCGTCCAGATGGACCACTGCGACAGGTCTGTTGCAAACGGCTCGTCGAATACCTTGGACCAACCGGCGGATGTCAGGCTTGCATCGGCCTGGTCGTAGTCGCAGACGCCACTGGCAAGGGCGATCGCTTCGGATCTCAACGGAGATGCGAGGGTCGGAGCGGTAATTCCTGCCGGGTCCGTGCCGCAAGCGGCGACGATAAAGGTCAGAACGACGGAAAAAAGGCGCGTCGTCTGGGAATTGGGGGAGCGCAAGCGAGTGTCCGTGTTAGGTGGTCGCGCGCACCTCTATCACGTTCCGTGCCCAGACTGTCACACCTGGTTGATTTGATCAAAAGCTTCACCGCGGACACGCGCGGACACTAATGACAAACACGGAGACTTTGTTTTTCTATTGACAGCAGTGTCCGCGTTCGTCCGTACCAGTCAGCGTTGGTCCGCGGTGGAGCTCTTCAATTCACTCAACCTGCGACGAAGAAAGCGCCGCTCGGGTTCTGTGCCTGCGAGACGAAGCGCTGTTTCGAAAGCGTCGGCCGCTTCATCGCGCCGGCCCAAACGTCGCAACAATTCTGCGCGCGCGGAGTGGAGCGGCGTGTAGCCTTTGAGAACGCCCCGGGCGCGCAGCTCATCGATCAACGCGAGACCTTTCTCGTATCCGTCCGCCATCGCGATCGCCGCCGCGCGATTCAACTCGATAACCGGCGATGGCCTGATGCGCAACAAGAGGTCGTACAGCGCCGCTACCTCGCGCCAGTTCGTGGCGGCCGCGTTAGGCGCGCGTCCGTGCACCGCCGCGATCGCCGCCTGCACGCTATAGGCTCCGACGCGGCCGTCCCGAAACACGCGGTCCACGATCGCCAGCCCCTCGTCGATCGCCGGCCGGTCCCAGCGCTCACGGTCCTGCTCATCGAGCAGCACGAGATCCCCGTCGGGACTTTGCCTCGTGTCGCGCCGCGAGTCGTGCAGCAACATCAGAGCGAGCAGACCTGCTGCCTCGGTCTCGCTGGGCATCAGCTCCACGATCAGACGCCCCAGGCGAATGGCTTCACGACAGAGCTCGCGCCTAACGAGCTCCTCCCCCGCTGTCGCCGCGTACCCTTCGTTGAAGACGAGATAGATCACCGCCAGGACGGCATCGATGCGCTCGGTCCACACCGAAGGCGGTGGAACCTCATACGGGATCTTCGCGGTGCGGATCTTGTTCTTGGCGCGCACCAGACGCTGCGCCATCGTCTCCAATGGAACAAGGAATGCTCGCGCAATCTCCTCGGTCGTAAGACCACAAACTGTCCGCAACGTGAGCGCCACCTGTGCTTCCATGGCGAGCGCAGGGTGGCAGCATGTAAAAATCAGCCGCAGGCGATCGTCGGGATGGTCGACATCCGTTTCCACGGGCTGCACAGGCACGTTCTGCAACGCCTCCGCGTTACGCTCGAGTCGCGCCGAGCGCCGTACGCGATCGATCGCCTTGAAGCGCCCCGTGCTGACCAGCCACGCGCGGGGGTTCGCCGGGACACCGCTCGTCGGCCACTGCTCCAGCGCCGCCGCGAACGCATCGTGCAAGGCCTCCTCGGCGGCGTCGAAATCACCCGTTAGGCGGATGAGCGTCGCGAGCACGCGCCGAGATTCCTCACGGTAGACGCGCTCAACCAACCCACCGATGCCCTCCACTCGCTCCTCGATCCTTGATCCGGGCTCTTAGATCAGCTCCCTTACTTCAATTGCTCCATTACTCGCGGTCGGGATCCGCGCGGCCACTGCGATCGCCTCATTCAGATCTTTCGCTTCGATGAGGATATATCCGCCTAACTGCTCACGTGTCTCCGCGAACGGGCCGTCCGTCGCTTGCGTCGCGCCGTTGCGCACACGAACCGTGGTGCTTTTGTGCGTCGGCGCGAGCTGTGATCCGTCTACGAATCGTCCCGTTTGCACCAGTTCCTCGCGGAGCGCTCGGTACCGCAAGTACACGGCGCTCCGCTCTGCGTCCGAGAGCTGCCAGAACGCGTTTTCATCATCGTAGATGAGACACATGTATCGCATGCTCAGACCTCAGACCTCAGACCTACGCCGGTACCGCTGCCTTGACGCTCGTCATCCATCCGACCGCTGCGCCACTCGGGTCACGGACGACGGCCACGCGTCCCACGTTAGGCACGTCAATCGAGGGCCGTAATATCGTGGCGCCGCGCTTACTCGCCGCCGCGAGGCGCGCGTCGACGTCGTCCACTTCGATCCAGGGGAACCAGTAAGGACTCTGCGCGCCGTCGAGCGATCCCTGATCGAGTGAGGTAAGGCCGGCCACGTACTGATCCCCGACCTTTGCGACCCAATACTCACCTTCCGGCATCGGGAATTGCTCGAACACCCAGCCAAGGGCGCTGCTGTAGAACTCTTTTGCGCCCTCGACGTCAGCGGTGGCGAGCTCGTTCCACGTGAATGTTCCGTGTGTTTTCATAGGAGTGTTATCCGTAGTGTGCGGTTAGGCACGGCCAGCGGCCACTTGCTGGCGCCAGTCGTCCAGCGTTGCAGGCACCACCATGATGGGCCTTACTTCGATCGATCCGAACCGCGCCCCGGGAATCCGCCCTGCGATCGCGACCGCTTCGTCCAGGTCTTTCGCGTCAACGATGTAGTAGCCGCCTAACTGCTCCCTCGTTTCGGCGAACGGTCCGTCCGTCGTCTGCGCTTTGCCATGGCGTACTCGTACCGTCGTCGCGGTGTGCGTCGGCTCTAACGGATTGCCCGCGACGTAGTGCCCGGACTTCTTGATTCCGTCCTGAAAATTGTAGTAGTCCCGGTAGATCGCTTCCTTCTCGCTCTGCGACATGTTCGCAAACTGCGCTTCGTTCTCGTAGATCAAGCAGATGTACCTCATCAAGCCCTCCGGCTACGCTTGGGGGTAGTGTCGATGCAGCCTCGAGCGGTGGCAGCGACGTCCGATCGACGGAGTGGGGCACTCCCACTCCGTGGAGTAGTCGTTCGAGGAGCGAGGAATTCGACACCCACTCCTCGCTCCCCGCTCCTCGCTCCAGCTGTTATTTCGGCGTCGTCGCCGGTGTCGCTGACGGTATGTGGTAGTACTCCACCCGATTGAGGCTGAACCGTGGCAGCGCCAACACCATACGCTTCGTATCGATGCCGATATCGGCCGGCTCTGGTACGCCCGTAATCACCTTCTTGAGTGCGCCTTCGAGCACGACGTTCACAGTCGAGTCCTGCCAGCTCGTGACGATGATGCGTCCGTCGGGGAGCACTTCAATCCCGTCATAGCCGCCTTGGCCGCCGGCGATCGGGATCGGCTGCGTGTTCGATTGAGTGATGTACGCAATCGATTGTCCGCCGAAGGGCGCCATGAGCAACCGATTGTTGCCC
>DATFBW010000248.1:0-12893 GCA_035253645.1 Gemmatimonadaceae bacterium
TGGGCATCGCCGGCACGCTGGCGGGACTGCTGGTTGCGCATGTGAGCCTCGGCGCCCTCCTCGCTATCGCGCCTGCCGATCTGCCGCGCCTGGACGCTGTGCGAATCGACGCCCGCATTTACGTCTTCGCTATTCTCCTCGCGGCTGGGGGCGGCCTCGCCATCGGCCTCGTGCCGGCCCTGCACGTTGGCGCAGTCAACGTCGCACAGCGATTGCGCGACGGCGCGCGCGGTGTGGTACGTGGTGGCGTGCAGCGACGCCGCCAGGCGCTCGTCATCGGCGAAGTCGCCCTGGCAGTCATGTTGCTCACCGGTGCGGGACTCATGGTACGCACGTTAGGCGCGTTACGGCGTGTCGATCCGGGGTTCGATCCGACCAACGTTCAGATCTTCACCGCGACGTTGCCGGCGACCTCCTATGCCACGCTCGCGGCGCAGCATCAGTTCGCCGTAAACGCAGAAGAGCGCTTGCGCGCGATTCCTGGCGTGATTGATGTCGGCCTGTCGTTTGGACTGCCGCTCACGGACCAGCGCTTCTCCCTGAGCTTCACTGTGCGCGGCCGTCCAGAGCCACCGCCGGAAGCGGAGCCGACCGCGCAGATGCGTGTGGCCAGTCCGTCATACTTCAGCGTGCTCAAAATGCCCGTTAGGCGCGGCCGGCATCTGAACGCCACCGATCAGCTGAACACGCCTCAGGTGGCTGTGATCAGCGAAGAGTTCGCGCGGCGATACTTCCCCAACGAAGATCCGCTCGGCAAGTACGTCGAGACGGGATGGGGCCGGGATAGTCTGCGCTTTGGCGGTACGATTGTGGGCGTCGTTGGCGATGTGAAATACGAGGGGCTCGACCAGCCGGTGGAACCCGTGCTTTATGTGCCTGAAGCGCAATGGCCGTTCGACGAGCCGACGTTTGTGCTGCGAACTGCATCGTCGGCGACCGACGTCGCAACAGCGGTGCGCGATGCGATGCGGTCCATCGATGCGTCGCTGCCCATTTTCGACGCGCGGCCGCTGACGCAGGTCGTGTCCGCGTCGATCGGCGAGGAGCGATTCCTCGTGCGCATTCTATCCCTCTTCTCGGTGCTTGCTGTCGTCCTCTCCGCGATCGGGATTTACGGCGTCGTTGCCTACGGCGTAGAACAGCGTCGCCGCGAGCTCGGTGTGCGCCTCGCGCTGGGGGCATCGCGCGATCGCGTGCTGGGGCTGGTGCTCCGTGATGGAGTACGCTTGGCGCTCCTCGGTGGCGCGTTAGGCATCGCGGGCGCGATGGGCCTAACGAACCTGCTCGAGAGCGTGCTCTATGGCGTGCGGCCCATAGATCCGTTAACCCTGACCGTCGTCACGCTGGCGTTGATGGCGATTGCGGTCATCGCCAGTCTGGCACCAGCGGTCCGCGCAGCGCGCTTGCACCCAAGCTCGGCGCTCCGCGAGAGTTAGGTCCAAGGAGGGACCATATGTTGGCGGCGCTCCACCCGCTCAACGCGCTCGTCATCTTCACGTTTGCCGTGTTCGTTGCGCGGAGCACGCGGCTGCCCGTCCACTCTCGGGAGCGGTCCTAGGGCGTCGTCTCGCCGCCCTGCGCCCTGAACACGAGAGCCGCGAGAGCGGCGCCTAACGTGGGCCCCACGACGTAAATCCACGTATGGCCTAACGCGCCGGCGCCCAGGAACGCCTGCGAAATGTTCGGTCCCAGTCCCACGGCAGGGTTGAAGGCGCCGCCCGAAATACCACCGCCGGCAAACGCGCCGACCATGACCGTGAATCCTATGGCCAAGCCGTAGAACGAGTTGCCGGCCGTTTTGCTTGCCGTGGCGACATTGAGAACCACAAGCGCGAGAGCAAAAGTGAAGAGGATCTCAACGAGCAAAGTTGCTGTCGTCGACGCATCGATGGCCGGCGCTGGTCCGAAAGGCATCCCCGTAATCATGTAGACAGCGAAGCCTGCCACGATCGCGCCGAGGATCTGGCTCAATACGTACGGCGCGAATTGCGACCACGGTAACGCACCACGGATGCAGCACGCCAAGGAAACAGCCGGGTTGTAATGCGCGCCGGAAATGTGCCCGCCCATGTACACCATGACCATGAGCGCCGAACCTATGGCGAGTGGCGCGATATCCAGCCCGCTGACCGACGTTAGGCCGATCGTCAGCACGAGAAAGAACGCCCCGATGAATTCAGTCAAATAGGCGCGCATAAGCCAGGGGAAATGGTCGAAGGTCAAAGGTCAAACGCGGCAACAACGTACGGCAAACTGGCGCGTCTGGAAATACAAATCCCCCGGCCGGAGCCGGGGGATTCGTGCGCTGCTGTTACGGTCGTGGGCGTTGTGGCCTACACTGCTCCGGCGGAGCTGTTGTCACCACCAACTGCCAGATCTCCACGCGACGGTTGATCGCCTGCTGCTGCTTATCACCTTCCGGAACAATCAAGCAGCGTTCTCCATAGCCTCTCCACTGAACGCGGCTCGGGTCAATCCGTCCAGGGCGTCGCGTGAGGTAGTTCAACACGGTATTCGCGCGACGATCGGACAGACGCTGATTGTATTCGTCGCTTCCGTAATTGTCGGTGTGTCCTTCGATCGAGATCCGCCAGCTTGCGCTGTCGGTCAGGAGCTGGATGACCCGGTTGAGCACTTCGCGCCCTTCCGGGCGAATGTCATAACGGTCGAACTCGAAGAAGATCGTATCGAGCGAGATGATCATCCGATCCTGTGGCTCGGGCTGCGGCGCATTACACGTCACCGTCGCCGTCGCGCTCTTCGTCTCATTGTACTGCGTCTTTGTCACCGTGATCGTCGCGGTGCCGGCTCCCACACACCTAACGAGGCCAGCGTTGCTCACCGTCGCGACTGACGGGTTGGAAGAGCTCCACGTCGCGCCGGCCGACACGTCGACCTGATCTTCATCGCGCGCCGTGACGGTGAGTTGCACCGTCTGACCCGTATCGCGTGTCGCAGTCGCCGGATTGACCGAGATGGTCCACGATGGGAAGGGGACTGTAACCGTGGACGTCGCCGTGCGTGTAAGGCCACTGACCGTCACGGTGCACGTGACCGTCGCCGTACCGGCGCGCACGGCCGTGACGCGGCCGGCGTTATCCACTGTCGCTACCGCTGGGTCACTCGAGGTGCATGTCTGATTGCGGAACCGCGTCGCTGTGACGGGACGCCCCTTCATGTCCGTTCCCGTGAGGGCGAGGTTCTGCGATGCCCCGCGCCGCAGCGTCACCGACGACGGCGCGAGCGTCAGCGACCAGTCGAACCTTTCGCCCAGGCAGCCGCCGCGCGTATAGAACGACACGCCGGCGCGAACACTCCAGTGCAACGAAGTACCGGTGAGTGGCTGCTGATTGGGCGACGGGTGATATGTCGGAACCGCGTCGAAGCGCAGCCCCCAGCGCTGCCCGGTACAGATGCGCAGGCCGGCTATGGCGGTAATGCCATCTTCGTACACGTTAGGCGATTCGCGGCCATCATAGATGGACTGCACATAGCCGCCCCCAAGATGAAGACGCGCCTTTTCGCCAATGGGAATGTGCGTCAACACCATGAACCGCCACGGCCGGTACGTGATGTCTTCCGGTACGTCCGACTCCGTTTTTTGAATTGAAATATCGGCTTCGACCGACAGATATCTGATGATGAAGAAGCCGAGACGCCCGCCGACACCGAAGGCGTTGTCGAAATTGAGCTCGTCGTCGAACATCGTGTACTGCGCAAAGCCGCCTAACTCGAACGTGCCTGGATTCTGTGCGCTCGCGGTTGGCGCCAACACCGCCAGTGCAAGGAGACCGAGCAATCGGTGTCTCATTGAGCCCCCGTTAGGAATGCGAGAGACAGTCCCGCAGCCCAGGTTCATAACGACAGGGCTACAGTTGTGGGCTAAACTAGCATGACCGGTCTCAACCACAAACCCCCACGACGATTCGTCCTCTAGCGTTTGCGCGCAAACGCGGCTGCCTCCAGCGCGCCGACTGTCGGATCAATTGTGACTGGGGGATTGGCATGCGCGCGCTGCGAGCGATGGTACTCGAGAACCGCCTCGGGGTCCTTGAGCACATGGCCGGTCAGAACTGCAACCACGCGCGCATCGGCGCTCATGACACCCTGCCTGACAAGTTGCCGTACGCCCGCGACGCTCGCGGCGCTCGCAGGTTCGCAGCCGATACCTGACGCATCAACGATTGCCTTGGCTTCAAGCAGCTCCTCGTCAGGCAGGGCGAGCACAACACCATTCGTCGTGCGGATGGCTTTGACGGCGCGATCGAAAGAGGCCGGATCGCCGATGCGGATCGCGGACGCGACAGTACGTGGCTCAACCTTCACGCGCTCGGCGAAGCCACGCGCAAAACTCAGTGCGAAAGGCGCAGCACCAGCCGCTTGTATCGCTGCGAGCCGCGGAACGCGGTCGATGAGCTCGAGGGCGTGCAGCTCAGCCAACGCCTTTCCGAACGCCGCGGTGTTGCCGAGGTTGCCGGCAGGCAGCACGATCCAGTCAGGCGCATCCCAGTTGAGCTGCTCGAGCAACTCGATGACGATCGTTTTCTGCCCCTCGATACGCCACGGATTGACCGAGTTTACGAGGTAGACCCCCAGCGTTTTCTGAGCCTCGCGGATCAGTTGCAGACACGCATCGAAGTCGCCGCGCACGGCAAGCGTCCGCGCGCCGTATGCGATCGTCTGGGCGAGCTTGCCTAACGCCACGTGTCCCTCGGGGACGAGCACGATCGCGGTCAAGCCACCCAGGGCCGCGTACGCGGCAAGCGATGCCGACGTGTTGCCGGTCGACGCACAACCAACGGCACGCGCCCCGACACGCGTCGCCTGCGTTATCGCAACGGTCATTCCGCGGTCCTTGAACGAGCCGCTGGGGTTGTGACCTTCGTGTTTGAGGTACAGCTGCCTAACGCCGGTCCAGGTACTGACGCGCGGTGCCCGAACGAGCGGTGTATTCCCCTCGGGATGAGAGACCACTCGGTCGGCGCCCGGCATAACGAGCTCCTTGTAGCGCCACACCCCCGAAGCCTCGGCGGGTTCGGCATTCCACACTTCGCGCCGCTGCGCAAACCGTCCGCGCAGCGCGGGGCCGAGGGCGTCCGGTTGACGATGCTCCAGAGCGAGAAGCCCGCCGCAGTCGCATTCCGTTCGCGCATCCAGCTCCGGATACTTTGTACCACACCGCTCGCAGCGTAGCACGCTCGTGCCGGACGCGGTCACGCGTGCTCCGTTGGGAGGACGCGCGCTCCGTCGCGATCGACTTGCGCCACGCGCGCGGCGCTGGGCACGCCGCACGCATCGAATGCCGCGTGCATGGCCAACGCGACGCGTCGCGCCGAAAGGTCATCGCGACAGAATGCGAAGGTCGTCGGGCCGGCTCCTGAAATAGAGGCACCCAACGCTCCGGCTTCGAGCGCTGCCCGCTTTGCCTCGGCAAACCCTGGAATCAGTGGCCCGCGCGCCGGCTCGGCGATGCGATCGTCCAGCGCGGCGCCTAACAGTGCCAGGTCATCGGTGTGCAAGGCGTGCACGATCGCTGCGACCTGCGCCAGCTGGTGCACCGTCGTTTCTCGCGCAATGGCCAGGGGGAGCGCTGCACGCGCATCGGCTGTCGCGAGGCGCTGTTGCGGCAGGACGAGCACGATGCGCAAATCACGCGGGACGGGTAAAGCACGCACATCGATCGGCTGCAGCGAGCGGACGAGAACGATTCCGCCTAACAAGCTTGGCGCAATGTTGTCCAGATGTTTTCCGGCGACGATCTCCTCGGCTTCGAGGCAGCTCTGCAAGAGATCGGAGGTTTGCAGGGGGCGGCCGAGGAGCTCGTTGCACGCAACGGCTGCTGCGACGGCAGATGCCGCACTTCCGCCCTGCCCGCCAGCGAGTGGAAGTCCCTTGCGACAGGAAATCGTGAGCCCAATGCGAGCGGCCGCGCGTCGTAACACAGCAGCCGCTGCGAGCGCGGCGGCGTGGCGCGTAGGCTCAGTGGGGAGCTCGGGGCCGCCGGGCTCCGTAATCGTAATGCCGGCGCCGTCGCTCACGCTCACGGTAACAGTGTCGCCCGCACCGGTGACCGCGCAGCCAAGCACATCGAGACCAGGACCAAGGTTTCCGATCGAGCCCGGCGCCTGTACGGTGACCGCGTTAGGCGGGTTCACCGTGCGCCGGCCAGATGCAAGATGTCATTCAAAACACCGGCCGCGGTGACACTGGGACCTGCGCCAGGCCCCTTGATCACAAGTGGATTTGTACGGTACCGCGCCGTCGTGAAGACCAGCTGATTGTCCGTGCCGTGCAACGTGGCGAAAGGAGTACCGAGAGGTACTTCGCGCAGGCCAACGTGAACGCGCCGCGCGGTAACGGTGGAGAGGTATCGCAGCACACCTCCCGCCTGGCGCGCGCGCTCAACACGCTCGGCCCATTCACGATCCAGCTCCCGCACACGACGCAGGAAGGCAGGGCGGGGGATCGCGCGTGTCCACTCGGGGAGCAGCGACTCGACCTCGACGTCGCGCAGCTCTCCGGCGAAGCCCATGAGCCGTCCGAGGATGAGCGCCTTGCGCGCGACATCCATGCCCGAGAGGTCGTCACGCGGGTCCGGCTCGGTGTAGCCTAACGACATCGCCTTGTGCAAGGCTTCGGAGAACGCGCGTCCGCGCTCCAGCTCCGTCATGAGAAAGCCTAACGTACCAGACGTCGCGCCTTCGATCCGCGATACCTTGTCACCGGCTTCGATGAACTTGTGAAACGTGTCGATGACGGGCAGACCGGCGCCCACGGTAGTCTCATGGCGGATACGGCGGCTGTGGACGCGCGCGGTCTCGAAAAGGTTGCGCATTTCATCGATGGGACCCGCGAGCGGGCGCTTGTTGGCGAGCACCAGCTCCATCCCCGACAGAATCGCTTCGTGCAAAACCGGGGCGGTGTCATCCGCCGTCAAGTCCACGAGCACCGGATGTGAAAGCGCGTGCGACGCGATCGCCGCCACCGCCGCTCGGGGCGCCGCGGCACGCCCGCCGGGGACCTTGGCGAGAGAAGTCCCGGTGTCTTTCGACTTGACGAGGCGCAGTAGCCCGCTCCTCGTTAGGCCCCTGGCGTCGAACACGTACCCACTCCGATCGATTGCTCCGACGATGCGCAACTGAACGCCGCCGCGGGCGCGCCTCGGCCAGATATCGGCCAACGTACGCGCAACCGTACCAAAGCCCAACAGCACGACGTCGGTGCGGGCATCGCGGCTGACGGCACCACCGCCGATGCGATCGAGCTGAAACGCAGCGTGGATGCGCCGAATCGCGGCGTCCAGGTCCTTCCGCTCGACGATGATCGAGATGTTGAGCTCTGACGCGCCTTGCGCGATGGCGACGACGTTGATGTCGGCCGAGGCGAGCGCCTCGAATGCGCGCGCAGCGATGCCCGGCGTCCCGGACATGCCTCGACCGACCAACGCCAGTGCGCCGACGTCGCGCCGCAGCTGCACGCCGTCGATGTTCCCTTGCGCGATATCCTCCGCGAACGCCGCGCGCAGAGCGTTCCGCGCCGTGACCGCGGCGTCGTCAGGCACCGTTAGGCATATCGAATGTTCCGATGACGCCTGCGAGATGAGGGACACGGATACGCCTTCGCGCTGCAGCGTCGTGAATGTCCGCGCGGCGATGCCCGGCACGCCCAGCATCCCGTTGCCTTCGACAGTCACCAGCGCGAGCGCCGGGATCGCCGATACTGCAGTCACCGGGTACGCCGTCGAGACTTTGTGCGGGGCGACCTCCGTCCCCGGCGCATCCGGCTGCGCGAACGGTCGGACACGGAGCCGCGTACGACGCTCGTTCAGGGGGATCAGCGCGCGCGGATGGAGGACCTTCGCTCCATAGTACGCCAGCTCGGCGACTTCGCGCGGAGTGACGTACGGCAGGACGCGCGCGTTAGGCACGGTGCGCGGATCGGCCGTCAGCAATCCAGGAACATCTTTCCACAACGAGACCTGCGCTGCGCCAAGCGCACGTGCGAGCAGCGTCGCGGTGAGATCCGATCCTCCGCGTCCCAAAGTCACCACGTCACCTCGGGGCGATCTACCAAAGTATCCCGGTACAACGGGCGTAACCCCGCGGCGGAGTAGCGGCTCGAGCTTGCGCCGGATTGCCTGAACCGTCATTGCGATGTCCGGCGTGCCGGCAGCGGCATCATCATGCGTCACGATCAGCTCAGTTGCGTCCACCAACTCGCTCCGAACTTTCAACGCACGGAGCGCGGCAACCATGAGCCGTGCGCTAAGCCTTTCGCCGCGAGAGACGATGTGAGCCAGCATGCGCGGCGTAAGCTCTCGCACCGCGGCCACACCTACCGCCATTTCCCGCAATTCACCGAAAGACTCGGCGATCGCGCTGTGGAGCTCCGCGCGCACTCGACTATTCGGCGCCACAATGCGGGCCGCGGCCACGTGTGCCGTTTGCAGCTTTCGGGCAAGCGCCTGGACCTGCTTCCGATCCCCTGAAGCGGCACTTTCGGCGGCGGCGATGAGTGCATCCGTCACGCCCGCCATAGCCGACACCACGACTACAAGTGGGCCGCCTTTACGCTCACCCGCAACAATGCCCGCGGCGTGTTTGAGCGCGGCACCATTAGAAACCGACGCTCCGCCAAACTTGTGGATCGCGACGGTCCGGCGCCGCGCGCGGGTGGGGGTCGGCATGCCGACAAAGGTAAGAAGTGCATGCTCACGTTGTAGTGCGACTCGCCATGTGGTTTGCCCCCAACGACACCGCCTGGGACGGCGTAGACCCAACGTGCCGATGGGTGGACGTGCGATGGCACGTGCCCTAAGCTCAGCTACGGCTCCTCAACGTTCCCGTTCCCCTCCTATCCCGTGAGGTTCGTTATGCACGTGCAGCATACAGGCTGGCGACAGTTACGCCGGCTCGTGAGCGCGCTTGTAATCGTCGCGGCGTTTGCTCCCACGTTGCTCGCCCAGACTCGTATCACGTCTCCAAAGGAACACTTTGGGTTCAACATGGGTGACGACTATCGGCTCGCCAACTACACCCAGTTCGTCGAGTATTGGAAGAAAATCGACGCCGAAAGCGACCGGATGATCGTGGAGGAGATGGGGAAAACGGCCGAAGGCCGGCCGCAGCTCATGGCGATCGTCACGTCGCCTGAGAATCACAGAAACCTCGCCAAGTACAAGGACATCGCGCAAAAGTTGGCCCGGGCGGAGATCAGCAACGAAGAAGCACAGCGACTGGCAGCCGAGGGGAAGGCCGTCGTCTGGATCGATGGTGGCTTGCACGCGACGGAAGTGTTAGGCGCCGCGCAGCTCATCGAGACGTCGTATCAAATGGTCAGTCGCACCGACCCTGAGACGATGCGATTCCTGGACGACGTGATCATCCTCTTTGTGCACGCCAATCCTGATGGGATGGAGCTCGTTTCGAACTGGTACATGCGCGAGCCCGACGAGAAGAAACGCAGCACCGGCGGCATTCCACGGTTGTATCAGAAATACATCGGCCACGACAACAACCGCGACTTCTACATGGGAGCGCAGGCCGAGACGCAGAACATGCTGCGCATCCAGTACCACGAATGGTTCCCGCAGATCGTGTACAACCACCACCAGACAGGACCCGCAGGCGCCGTGCTGTTTGCACCCCCGTTCCGCGCCCCGCACAACCACAATTTCGATCCACTGGTGATCTATGGCGTCGACCTGGTCGGTACGTCGATGCACACACGTTATGCATTCGAGGGAAAACCTGGTGCCGTTAGGCGCGATCAAGCTGGATATCAGACGTGGTGGAATGGCGGTCTCCGCACCACGGTGTACTTCCACAACATGATCGGATTACTGACCGAGACGATCGGCAATCCGACGCCGATGCAGATCCCCTTCACGCCCGAGAAGCTCATCCCGCAGGAGAACTACGTCTTCCCGATTACGCCGCAGACGTGGCACTTCCGGTCCTCGGTGGACTATTCGGTCACGGGTAACCGCGCTGTGTTTGACGTCGCATCGCGTCATCGCGAGCAGTTCCTGTACAACATCTATAAGATGGGCCGTAACGCGATCGAGAAGGGGAGTAAGGACACCTGGACGGATTATCCGCGTCGCATCGCCGCAGTCATGAGCCAGATTCAGCGCGATCGCGCGCAACAGGCAGAGGGGAACCAGCGTCTCGCCGAGATGGGCGGTTTTTCGGGAACGCAACCCGCGAAGTATTTCGAGGAGCTGCGCAAACCTGAGCTGCGTGATCCGCGCGGGTTCATCATTCCATCGACCCAGACTGACTTCCTCACGGCAACGCACTTCGTCAACGCGCTGCGCAAGAACGGCGTCGACGTGCATCGCGCGACGCAAGCGTTCAACGTAGCTGGCAAGTCATATCCCGCCGGCTCCTATGTCGTCAAAACCGCACAGGCGTTCCGCGCACACGTCATGGATATGTTCGAGCCGCAGGACTATCCCAACGATCTGCAGTATCCGGGTGGTCCGCCGAAGGCACCGTACGACAACGCGGGGTACACCCTCGCGTTCCAAATGGGGGTGCAATTCGATCGTATCCTCGATGCTTTCGATTGCCCCTGCGAGAAAATTCAGGGGATGGCCGAGGTGCCTAACGGTTCCGTAGCGGGGGCTGGCGCAGGCTACCTCCTGAGCCACCAGCAGAACGACGCCTTCCGGGCCGTGAACGCCGTGCTCAAGAACGGAGGAGAGGTGCTGTGGGCCAGGACCTCGTTCCAGGCCAATGGCAAAACGTATCCCGCAGGCACGTTCTACCTAACGGGCCGTGGAGCCACGCGCGCAGCGCTGCAGAAAATGGCCCAGGACCATGGGCTCTCGTTCGAAGGCGCCGGCAGGCCTAACGTCGAACTGATCCGGCTGCAGCCCACGCGCGTCGCGCTTTGGGACAACTATGGTGGCTCGATGCCTTCTGGCTGGACGCGCTGGATCTTCGAGCAGTACGGTTTCGACTTCGATGTGGTGTATCCCGCCGAGTTGGATGCCGGGAACCTGAACAGCAAATACGACGTGATTGTGTTCGTGGATGGCGGAATTCCCGAAGGCGACGGCCAAAGTGGTGGTGGTGGCGGCGGCGGCTTTGGTGGCGGTCAGCCAAGTCCGGAAGCCGTTCCGGCGGAGTACCGCGAACGGTTAGGCAGAGTAACCGTGGCGAAAACGGTTCCGCAGCTGAAGGAGTTCCTCGAGAATGGTGGAACGGTGATCACGATTGGGGGCTCCACGGCGCTCGCGCATCACCTCAAGCTTCCTGTCGGCAATCATCTGGTCGAGCGGCTGCAAAACGGTACGGAGCGCCCGCTACCGCGCGAGAAGCTGTTCATCCCCGGCTCCGTCTTGCAGGCGACCGTGGACAACACCCATCCGCTGGCGCACGGTCTACCGGCCAAGCTGGACGTTTTCTTCGACAATAGCCCGGTGTTCCGTCTGGAGCCTAACGCGGCGCTCAAGGGTGTGAAGCCGATCGCGTGGTTTGATTCGGATAAGCCGTTGCGCAGCGGCTGGGCGTGGGGGCAAGGGTATCTCAAGGACGGCGTCGCTGCAGCCGAGGCCAAGGTCGGGAATGGGTACCTGTTCCTCCTGGGACCGGAAGTGACGAACAGGGCGCAGCCGCACGGGACGTTCAAGTTCCTGTTCAACGGGATCTACTACGGCCCGGCGATGGGGAAGAACGGAAAGCCGCAGATCCGCGCTAATAACTAATTTCTAGGGGTTAGGGGTTAGGGGTTAGGGTTAGCCTAACGCGAGTAAACGGCGTCGCCATCTAGCGGCGCCGTTTCGTATGGGTGCGTGCGGCCCGGCGTCGACGAAAGGGCGGGCTGGGCTAACCCCCAACCCCGAACCCCCAACCGCTAGTTTCAAGCGAGAATTGTCGCAATCGAGCGCCCTATCCAGTGCAGCGCCATGAGAGCTGCGGGGAACAGCGTTAGGCCCACGGAAAAGGCGAAGCCATAACGAAAGAGCGCTGCGCCAATGGTATCCGACTCATACGGCATCCACCGCCGCAGCCCCAGCTCCGCGAGCCACCCGCCAGTGTAGCAAACGTTCGCCATGGTGCCGTAGATCACCGTTAGACCGATGTTCGGAATTAGGCCCAGTGGCGAACCCATGGGCGGAAGGGCTGCGAAAATGTTCACGACCGCGAGAGTAAAAAGTCCGGCCGCTCCGACGCCGATGTTGTAAACCCCCCGTCTGGATTCCCACCAATCGATCACAGCGCCCGCGCGCGAGGGCACCATTTCGTGCCGAAAGAAAATCCGACTCAAGGCAGTCATAAAACGCTCAACACCAAAGTACTTTGTACCATAAAGCCAGACGGTCATAGGCGCAAGAGGGCAACGCACGGCCCGTGTGGTTAGCCTTTAGCTCTTAGCTCTCAGGCCCTAAAGCCTAAGAGCTAACGACTAAAGACTATTTAGGGTGTCACTCGCTTCGGTTCGAGCTTGGCGGCCCAAAGCCCGGAGTTGAAATCGGTGAAAAGCACCTGGCCTTTCCACGGCATCGCGTTCATCACAAACGGCGCGTTCGCCGTGAACCCTTTCGGGTCGTAGGGCTTGAACACCGCGATTTCCCGCCGCTGTTCGGCGATGTTGCCTAACAACTCGCCCGAAACATCCACCACCCGCACGCCACCGTCGTAATACGCCTGATACAACACGTCATCCTCGACGATGATGTCGTGCGACCCGTAATCCTCCAGATGGTAGCGACCAACCTTCTTGGGGTTCATCGGATCCGTGAAATCGACGATGTGCGTGTAGCCGCCTGACGTCTGCGCGATACCACCGGGTGTCGTCATCGCATTGAAGTAATTCGTCCCTTCCCATACGCGGCCTTGCCGGCTCATCTCCTCGTCACCGATGAAGAGGTATGTCTTTCCTGT
>DATFBW010000249.1:0-26848 GCA_035253645.1 Gemmatimonadaceae bacterium
CACGCCGAGCTCGCGGCGTGGCCCGCGGCGGAGGCGATGGCCCTCCGCGCGGTAGACGCTGCAGCCAGGACGCACGACGGGAAGGTCACGGCACGTGCTTCGTTGGCGTTAGGCGTCGCCCGGGTAGCGACCGCGGGTGCCGAAGCATTCGCCCTATTCCGTGATGCGCAAGCACTCTTCGCCCACAGCGGCGACCGTCGCGCGCAGTCGCGTTGCGCGCTCGAGCAGGGGGCAGCACATCTACGCTCGGGCTACATCGCCGAGGCGCGCGCGGGATTCCTCAAGGCCGCAGACCTGGGCCGCGTCGCGCATTCCGCGGTGAGCTGCGGGAACAGCGCATTGCGTATCGCGCAGCTGCTCCAGCGCACCGGTGGACTCGCCCGCGCGAGCGAACAGCTTGAAGAGGCAACGCGGCTCTTCGCCTCGGTGCGCCACCAACCTTTGCGCGCTCAGGCCGCGTTCGTCGAAGGTGAGCTCTTGCGCGACTCGGGCGACCTCGAAGGCGCCGCAACTACCCTCGAGAATGTGGCGGTCACCGCCCGCGAAATCGGACGACCTTGGCTCGAAGCGGCAGCACTCAGCGCCGCCGCGTTGGTGCGCATCTCGCTGCGGCACGCAGGGGCAGAAGGCTACGCCGAGCGCGCCAACGAGGTCCTCGCGCAGCTGGCGGACGGGCACTGGTTCCCCGGTCGCGAATATGTGGACGCCTTGAATATCCGCCTCGCATTGTTAGGCGGTCACGCCGGGATAGCCTGCGACACGTTCGTCCGCGCTGCACAAACGCTCGAACGGCGTGACGTCTACGCCGCAAGCTGGCTTGCAGCCGAAGTCGGACCGGCCCTCCTACAAGAGGGTGTGACCGCGGTTCAGCAAACGGTCGAACAACTTCGCAACCGCGCAGAACGTCACGGGTTTCTCCAGCTTCTGCAGCGCTTGCCGCGCCCTCCTCGGCGCTAGGTACGAAGGACGAAGCTCACCTTCATCAGGACTCGATATTCGGTGATCTTCCCTTTCTGACACTTCACTTTCATCCCTGAAATCCACGCACCACGTACGTTCTCGAGCGTTTCATTGGCACGAGCGATCCCGGTCTTGATCGCGTCGTCGAAGCTCTTGGCGGATGAGGCGCTGATTTCGGTGACTTTTGCGACGGGCATTGATGCTCTCCCTGTAGTTCTAGACCGTTGAGGGCACACTGCGGGGGGCTAGAGGTAGCATACGAGGCTCCGGGCAGCAACACGCCCCGACTGCCGAGCTTGCCCGGTTGGTTGCGGGCAATTTCCACAACGGGTTGTTCACTCTAGTTTGTGAGCCGTATGCGCCGTTCCGTCGTCTTCCCGCTCATCCTCTCGCTCGCTGTTGCATCGGATCTCCTGGCGCAGCAGCGCCGGCCTCCTGCACGCCGGCCGGCCGCGACCAAAGACACCGCTGCAAAGGACACGGCTAAACCGGTCGTACCGTCGCAGCCATTTGGCTCGGTCTTTGGTACCGTCTTTGACAGCGTGCACAATGCACCGCTCGCTGGCGCAATGGTGACCGTGGATGGCACGAACCGATTCGCCGTCACGACAGACAAGGGTGCCTTCAAGGTCGACTCGATCACTCCGGGGAAATACGTCCTCCGCGTGACGAGCGACCTGCTCGACTCGTTAGGCATGGTGCTCGTGACCGATTCGGTCCCGGTGAGCGACGGCGCGGTGGTCCCGGTGGCGCTGGGGATTCCTGCGCAGGAGACGCTCGTCGCCGCATCCTGCACAGCGGGGCAGCGCGCGTTAGGCCCCTCCGCATTGATCGGCCGGGTCCTCGAGGCCGAGACGGACAAGCCGGTCGCCAAGGCACGTGTGTCATTTGCGTGGAGCGAGATTTCGCTGCGTGACAACTTGCGGCGGCTCGCCCGGGTGCGTGACGCGACCACCGGGAGCGACGGCGTGTATCGCATCTGCGGATTGCCGCCGGAGCTGACGGGCACCGTGCAGGCATTTCATAGCGGCGTCTCGACGGCTGAAGTCAAAGTCACGTTCGAAGGCCAGCCTCTCGTGATCCAGGGGCTCAAGATCGGTAGCGCCGAGACGGTCGTCGCAACGACTGACAGCGCCGCGTTGGCGCGCGCGAAAGCGAACGCGACCGGTCCACGTTTCTCTGCCACGACGGTACGGAAGGGACAGGCTGTGCTGACTGGGCGCGTGGTCAACGGCGCCGGACAGCCCATCGTCGGCGCGCGTGTAGACGTCGTGGGAACGCCCGGCGCTACGCTGACCCGCGATAACGGTGAATTCAGCCTGAACGAGCTCCCATCGGGCACGCAAACCGTAGTCGTTAGGCAGATCGGCTTCGCCCCCGTCGAGCAAGCGGTGGAGCTATCGACGCGTGCGCCGCAACGCGTGACAGTCGCGCTCACTCGCGCCGCTCAGGTTCTCGCGCCAGTTGCCATCACAGCCAGCGCCGACGCTGGTCTCGATAAGGTCGGCTTCAACCAGCGACGCCGCGGCGCGGGCGGATACTTCATCACCGCCGATGATATCGCGAAGCGCTCGCCCAACGTCTTGACCGACGTCTTCCGCACGGTGCCTAGTTTACGCGTCGTCCCCAGCGGCACGGATTACGTCATCGAAAACGCGCGCAATCCGATGAACGGCTGCGTGAAGTACTACATCGACGGCTCGCCCTGGGAAGCACTCTTCCCCGGTGACGTGGATCGTCTCCTCCCGGCGTGGGAGATCGCGGCCATCGAGGTTTACAACGGCGCCAGCACACCGATGCAATTCCAGGCACCGGGTGCGTCGAATTGTGCTTCGATCGTCATCTGGTCCAAGACGCGCACCGGCATGAATCGGCGTTAGGCCCGATCGCGACTACCGACAATCGGTCCTGCAGCGCAGTTTGAGGGCGCGCGACTTCCCGCGCCTTCTGGAGAACGCACATGTCGCCTCGCGGATCGCGCCGGTCGTTTATCACTTCGCTGGCGGCTTCGGTTGGTGGAGTCTCGCTCACGCCACTCACCGATGTGCTGGCAGCGACGGCGCAAGGCAGACGGTGGGACCTCGCGTGGCTCGACTCCCTGAAAGGGAAGCACCGTCAGGTGTTCGACTGTCAGAACCTCGCTGGCTTCCCGCTCAACGTCGTCGGCAATTATCTACGCGCCCACAAAGAGGTCTACAATCTGGCGCCAAAGGATCTCACGACTGTCGTGGGAATCGCGATGCGTTGTTTCCCGATAAATGCCAGCGATGAGCTGTATCGCAAGTATCCGATTGGGCGATTATGGGACGTGAAGGATCCGCGCACTGGAGAACATGCCGTGCGAAACATCTACGCGGACGTAACCGACGCCGATTCCAGAGTCATGCCCGCCCTGCCGGTTGAGGATGCTGTCCCTGCGCTGGTCGCCGGTGGGACCGTTTTCTGGCAGTGCTACAACGGACTGCGTGGCGCTGCGATGCGCATCGCCAGCGATGTGAAGGCGGATTCAACTGCCACGCTCGCACTGCTGGAGCGCGGGCTCTTGCCGCACGTGAAGCTCATTCCGGCGCACACGATGGTGCTCGGGTTGGCACAGGAACGCGGCTGCGCGTACGAGATGTTGTGAGACAAAGCGGCGCGGCCAGATCGACCGCGCCGGCCTGACACGAGTCGTAACGCGCCTAACGCCCTCCGAGCATGAAGCCGATGAGGAAGGCTACGTTTGTAAACTCGTCGATGTCCTGCATCTTGGCTTCCAGCGTGAATCCACCGAAGCGCACGCCGCCACCCAACCCGAACGCGCCTGTGAGGTCAGACTCACTCTCGTCGTCGATGCTGACGTTGCGGAAATAGAAGCCGCCTCCGCCGAAGAGATACGGCTCAGCGTCCGTACCCGAGGCACGAAACGCCAGCTCGAGGTTCCCCGTGGTGCCGAGGAACCACACGCTTCCGTCGAAGTCGCCTTCGGCTTCGTGATACGAGAAATACGGGTCGATCCTGAGATTGAAGGGTGCCCCGGAGATGCTCCAGTTGAACGACGCACCCAGAGCCGGTCCCAGCTCGAAGGCGTTGTCCCCCGTCGCCAGACCCCCATAAAGCGTTAGGCGCGGGCTTCCGGATCCGTTTTGAACTGCCGCCGCCGGAGTCTTACCGGCCGCGGAGCGGAACGCCACCTGACTCTGCGCCGTGCTTGCCCATAGGGCGGCAGCAAGAGTTCCCCAGCATAACGAGTGTAGTACGCGCGGCATTCATTTCTCCTTGCAAAAAGATTGAAGTAACGGTGGGGGGAGCCGCCACTTCACCGAGCCGAACAATTCACATCCCCCATCCTCACGCCAGAGGTGCAAGTCCCATGCGCCTTGCAACCCTTTGGCTCGTTATGCGTCACACCGAGCTCAGCTTTGATCAGCGACGCCAGCGCAAAACACCAAGGATATCCGAAAAGTCATCAGTCCACACAGCCACGTCAGCCCGCGGGTCCAGGGGACGCCAGAGCGACTGCCTAACCAGCACGGCCAGCGTTTGCGGCGAGCGCGCGAGCGCCACCCAGCGCGAGCCGTGTTTGAGCTCCAGCCGTTCTTGCGGCGTCACGTCGTAGTCTCCGATCGCACCCGCCAACCGCGCGTCGCGCGCAAGCTCGACGACGACAGGCCGCAATTCCAAATAGCGATTACTGATGTGCAGGAGCACCACTCCCGCCGGACGCAACTTGCGCATGTACATCGCGAGCGCTTCGCGCGTCAGCAGGTGCACGGGTATCGCGTCGGAGCTGAAAGCATCCAATAGGATGAGGTCGAACGTTGAATCGGGGGTCGTAGCTAGGGATAACCGCGCGTCGCCGATGACGACGTCTGTCTCGGGCGGACAATCCTGCAGATACGTGAACAACCTCGGCGAGCTGGCTATGCGGAGCATGACGGGGTCGATCTCGTAGAACGTCCACGCCTCCTCCGCTCGGCCGTAACAGGCGACGGTTCCGGCACCGAGTCCGACGGCTGCAACACGTCGCAGCGGGACATCCGTCAGCGTGCTGCTGAAGAACTGGCCTAACGGGCCGCCCCGATGGTAGTAGGTGAGCGGCTCTGTGCGCTTCTCACGCACGAGGTTTTGTCCGCCGTGGGTCGTGGTGCCGCTCGTCAGGACGTTGTATTGAAACGAATTCTTTACGCGATACACGCCGAAGAACGAGCGCGCCTGCACGAGCACGTCCTCGTCGCGCGCCAGCGACGACTGATAGGCGGCAAACACGGCCGCCGCGCCTAACGCGAGCCTGAGAGGACGTCGCACGAATGTCGCGGCGATCAGTGACCCGACCCCCAGCGCGATGTACGTTCCCCACGACCCCCATGCGCTTGGCGGACTGGGAAGCTTGAACGTCGCGAGCACGACCGCAAACAGCAGCGCCGGGAGTACAATATCGAGCGCAAGCGAGCGGCGTGTCGTGATGCGGCCCATCCCCAGAGCTGGACGCAGCCCGAGCGCGACGATCAGCGCGTAGGGGTATTCACGCACCGTGTCGTACAGGGCGGGTGCGAGCAAGACGTTGAACGTTCCGCCTAACAACCCGCCTACCGCGATCCAGAGATAGAAGCCGGTCAGGTATTCTGCCCGCGGCCGCGAATCCGCGAGCTCGCGGTGACACACCATCGCCGTTACAAAAAACGCGAGCAGGTGCAGCCCGGCGACCATCGTTATGCGCGGCGTGCCGCCGATCGCCAGCGCCACAAGCAGCATGAGGACCAGCGGGAGCTGCAGCCACAGCATGAGACCGCGGTGCAACACGGGTCGCTGCGCAAAGACAAGAACGAAGCTCAGCAAATAGAGCGCGAGCGGGATGACCCACAGCAGAGGTACTGATGCGATGTCCGTGCTGATGAAGGTGGTGACGCCAACGAGAAGACTGGACGGCACGAACGAAAGGAGCACCCACCGCAGCCGCCAGTGCGCGTTAGGCACGATCGTCGGCAGCGCCGGCGCGTCTTCGGCATCCTCGGGGGTGGCCGCCACGACTGTGGAGGCCGCGCGTCGGCCGCTGCGCCATACCAGGAAGGCACAGAGCGCAATCAGCGTGAGCAGCGTGAGGTAGCCGATGCTCCACCAGCGACGCTGCTCGACGAGCCGCATGTTCGGCTCGATGAGGAACGGGTAGCTGAGGAGCGCGACAAAGCTCCCGAGGTTGCTCGCTGCATACAGGAAATACGGGTTGTGCGCGCGAGGGTGATCCGTGGCCGCAAACCAGCGTTGCAGGATCGGCGCACCGGCAGCGACGAGCGTGACGGGCGCGCCTAACGCGACGACCAGGAGCGCGATCAGCCATGCGATCGGCACAACGCCTTGCACCGGCCGCTCGAACCCGGCGGGGATGCCGATCGGCAAACTCACCATGGCGACGAAGAGCAAGGCGAGATGCACGAGCGCCTGCGTGCGCGCAGTGAGGACTTTTGCCCCCAGGTGCGCATACAGGTATCCGGCAAGCAGCGCCCCTTGAAAGAACAGGAGGCACGTGTTCCAGACCGCAGGGGTCCCGCCGAGCCGCGGCAGCACGAGTTTCGTGAACATCGGCTGCACGGCGAAAAGGAGGGTCGCGTTCACGAAGATCGCGAGTGTGAACACGACAGCACTCATCGCGTGCCGGCGATCGACGATTGCCGGACTAGTCATTCCCGCCAATCTGTGCCCGCTCGAGGGCTGACGTTAGGTACTTCAAATTCCGTGGGACGTAGAACTGCATCCCGCACGCGATCAGGCCGGCAGTGCGCGTCATGCGGCGATACCACGCCGCCGGCTTCGCCGCCCGGCGTCGAAAGTCGCCTTCGGCGTCATCCTCCCGGGCGAAAATCTCCAGGTACAAGGGTCCGCGGGCCAAATTGCGGAGCGTGCGCAGCCCGGCGGTGATCTCGTCGTCCGCCACATAGTTCAACACGCCACAGCAAATAATGAGGTCGAAGCTCCGGGGCAGCTTGACCTTGTGCAGCGTGCCTAACGAGCCCAGTTGGATGTTGCGCCGGCGGCCAAAGCGCCGCACCACGTAGTCACTGGGATCCACGCCATAATACCGCAGGCCTGGCCGGCGTCGTCGCAGCGCGGCGCGCCAGTGCCCTTCCCCTGCACCCACGTCCAATACGCTCGTTATGGGCCGCTCCAACAAGTATTCGGCCGCGCCGAGCACGAACGCCGCTTGCCGCGCGACATAATGCGCCGATTTCACCCGATGTCTGGGGTGCCGGTACCACTTGTCGAAGTACGCGCGATCGTAATGCGTCGCGCTGCGAACAAGACTCACGGAATTCGGACGATGAACTGCGTGCGCCAGGGTTCGGCGGCGTCCACGCGGTAGCTGTAGCGTACACCGACGCGCCAGGTCTGATTCATCGCCAGCGGAACGACGTCTGCCGTCAGGTCGACGCCGGCCGAACGGTAGAACGTCTTGTTCGCACCCCCGGCGGAGTAACCGATACTATAGTCGCCGAACCCTTCCGCCTGCAGGCGCCTAACGAACAGGAGCGGACCGGCGCTCAGATCCGGATACCAGAGGGGCAACGAGTACGAGCCGCCGACGCGCCAGATGCGGTAGCGCGCGCGTGCGGGATAGCCACGCGCGAACGGCAGTTGGCTGGAGTACGCGTAGTTCGTGGGCCGCTGCTCTTCCAACGCCGCGATCGCGGATAGTCCGTGATGTGAGATAGGCCCTCGGAACGAAGCGCCGGCCTGCAAAAGATAGGTATGTCCTTTGTAATCCCCGCCAAATGGGGTGTGTCTATACCGGCCCAGCGCATAGATCTCGCTACCGATCAGATCCCGATAGGCCCGCGGCTGCGCATGCGCCGCGATGAACGTATAAGACGCCGTCTGCAACACGCCGTTGTTGTTGTCGAGCGGAAACTGAACAGGTTGATCCGTGATGCGCGTGTGGCCTAACGATGCGGCCGCACTGAGCTGCGTTACAGACAGCCCATGGACCAGTGTAAGTGGAATGCGAGCGCCGAGCGTAGCCGACGTTTCGCGCCAGGTGTAGGGGACGCTCCCGGTGGAGTCTTCATATGTCGAGGCGTCGGTGCCGAGACGCAAGCCCAGATCGAAGATCGGAAAGAGACCTGCGTAGCTCAGACCAAGATCCACGCCGTGCGTCTCACGCACCGGGTTGAAGCGGTATGCCGCGGTCGCGCCTAACGTATTGAGCACGTTGCGCGAAAAGACCTGGAGGATCCATGGGTCGACGTCGTCTCCCGGCACGAGCGCCCGACTGTGCACGGAGAACAAGCGCCCCAGACCGCGATACGGCTCGACCTTCCACGTGTTGCCACTGTCCGCGGTGATCTGCGCGTTTTCCTGGCGCGTCAGCAGCTCCGGCAGGGCGTCGGTTGTCGATCCGTTGCTCGCAACCAGCCAGCTGCTGGAGTCGACGGTGATTTCGGCGACGTCGTCGCCCTCGCCGCCATAGTCGCGGAATACAAGGACGTCTTTCCCTCCCCGCGTTGTGACATCGGCGTCGTATGCCCCAAAGCGGCGTGATGTCACCTGATATCGTCGCCGACTCGTTAGGTCGAACACGTGAATCTGATCCAACCCGCTCAACGGTGAGCCGAAGTACACGCGGGCGTTGTGCTCCACGGGACGTGATAGTGCCTCGAACGTCCATGGGAGCAGGGTATCCGCCAGCGCGGAAGCGACATCCACCCGGATCAGTGCGTTGCCGCGCGATTTGTGTGTCGCCACGAGTACGAGATGACGACCATCCTCGCTCCATGCCGGTTGCGTCAGAAAGTGGTTCTCCGCATTCGGATAGTCGCGCAATGTTCGACCCGTGCGGGCGTCCAGCAGCAACAGACGCGACCGGCGTGCGGGTGTCATCTCGAGCCCGGCAATGCGATCCCCGGCGGGCGACAGTGCAGCGCCATAGATCCGTGTCCCCGCAAGCACAGTTCGCACGCGCCGGGTCGCGAGATCGAGCTCCTTAATCGTTAGGTAGTCCACCTCGCCCCATCGTGGGTGTACGTCGTACTCCGGCCACACCACGCGATCCGCTCCCACGTGAAATCCGAATTCGCCCCGCCCGGGGAAGTGCCGCAGCAGTATGTCGATGCGCCCGGCGCTGTCGATCCGCACGAGCGGCGTCACGTTATCGAGATCTGTGTACGCCGTGATAATGGAGCCGTCGCGCGCGTATTGTGGCGCGTGCCAGATGTGAAAGCCCTGACGCGGCTGGGTGCGGAGCGTCGCCGGCGTCTCCTGAACGGCCGCCGCCTGAGCTCTCCAGAGCGAATCGGCGCCCGCCAGCGCGTCGCGATGCAGGGCGCCTAACGAGCGCCCGGTCTCCTTGGCCAATGCCATCGAAAGCGCGTACGGCGTCAGCGGATTGCGCGTGGCGCGCCGGATCGCTTTGCCCCAGACGTCGGCCCCGTATTTCCGCCGCGCGTGTGCGGTGAGCAAGTAGCCCAGCTCGTAGGGGCCGGGATAATAGGTGCGATACGAGCGCAGCCAGGCCGGATAATAAGGATACTCTTGCCCCGTTAGGCGCATCGCGCGCACCCGGTTCATGAACGAGGGCTGGCGTCCACGACCCCCCGGAGTGAGCGCGGTTTCCAATGCCACGGCATCGCCCTCCCAGAGCCAGTCGGGGAAATACATGCGGCCCGCCAGAATCGCGCTCGCCTCGTCACCGAACAACCTGGAAAAAAAGCCCACGATGCCGCTGCGCATCTGCCGCTCCTGCGCGATGTGCCGCCCTTCGTGCACAGCGAGCATGGTGTACCACTCGATCGGTCCCGCGAACTGCGTCGACGTCTTCGGCAACGGATGCCAGATGGTCCGCTTCGGAAACCAGGCGACAAACGCGTTTGGTATGAGAGACTGGCCGGCCAGGAGCACGGGAATGCGCTCCGGCTTCTTGCCTAACGTGCGCGTGAGCGGCTGGTACGCCCGCTCCAGCAATGTCGCCGCGCGCCGCGCCTCGTCGGCGAGCGAGTCGCGAAAGATGACGGTGAAGTGAGGCGTAACGATTTGATACCAGCGCAACCCGGGCGCGTGCTGCTGACCCGAGAGCTGTGTGAGAATTGGCGCTTGTGCAGCGAGCGCAAAGGAGAAGCTCGTCGTCAGGATCGCGGCAACGGTTCGTGCGAGCATCAAAACACGGCGCGAAACGCTTCGCTGATGTCGATCGAGAACGTCCACCGCCCGTCTCGCAATCCGCGCGCAGTCTCCACACGAACGAGATCGAAAAAAAACTCGAGCGCCACGCCCAGGGATGGGTAGATACCCGCGGTCACGTCGTTGATCGGCATGCGAACACCGATTGCGTGCGCGTAAGGCAGCAATCGTGCGTTTGCCGGGGAGCGTCCATAGCGCGCCAATGGAACAGATGGGAATGGAATCCGCACGCCATATTCTGCGTGCAGAAACGCGGCTTGTCGCGCTCGGAACGCATGATAGCCGTAACCGGGTCCACTCACGGGACCGCCCAAGTACACCAAGGCTTGTGCAGGAATGCTGTCGTTGCCTGCGACACCCAGTGCACCGCCGAACGCTGCCAAACGCAATACGTGATCGCCGCGCTCGCGCGTGTATCGGAGAAGCACAGTCGCACGCGCAAATCGGCTCTCTGCGTCCGTGCGCGGTAGCTCGAGATCTGCCCCTTTGAACGTTGTGCGCAGTTGCAGATCGCCCCCTCCAACGGAAACGCCACGATCCGCAGTCAGATCGAGCTGCAGGCCTTCTCGCGCCAAGGCCGGAATTGTCGCCGCAAACGACCGGCGCGCAGCTGTTGCATTCACCTCCGCGGGCTCGTGCCGGGCGTACGAAAGCGCCGCCGTCCACCGGGCGCCTAACGTGAACGCCAGTGCCCCCCCGACTGACGAAACCTTGTAGGGCTGCGTGTAATCACTGGCGAACTCCTGCGCGGCCAGACTGTTCTTGAGCGAGCTCCCTTCCGAAATGTCTCCCGCGTCGACGTAGTCATCTTCCGCGAACGCCGAGAATGTGGTCGCTCCGAACGTGACTCCAAGGCGGCCCGCGGCTTTGAGCTTATAGTCGTCACGCCCGTAGCGAGCGCGCCACGCCAAGGTCCACCGGTCACGCTGCGACCGTCCGCCGATGCCTAACGCGAGACCTTCCACGCGATTGAAGCGTACGAAATCGCCGAGCGAGCGTGCCGAGACCGCCGAGCTCTTCGCTCGCGCCAACGCGGCGCGCGAAACGAGTCCCTGAGCAATCGTCTGTACGCGTGCCACGTCTTCCTGAGTTACAGTCGCGATGTCGGTGGGCAGGACATCCGCGATCGGCTCATCCCACGTGAAGCCCTGGCGGCGCGAGAGCGGTGCACGGACGATCGGCGCGCCCACAAAGACAGCGGAATCGAGCCGCACATTGATCTGATAGCAGCAGATCTGCCATGAGCCGCGGATGATCCCGCGGACCGGCAGGTCGAGCCACGTCCCGGCACGGGCGACCTCCAGCTCCTGGCGTCTGGGCAGCCAAAACTTTCCTTCGATCAGCGCATTCTCGAGCACCACGCTGAGCCGCTCGATGCGCCGATCGAGGATCGCCGCGTCTGTAAACGTGAGTGACATGCGCACGACGTCCGCATTCGTCTGATCGAGGTAGAGCGAGCCCACGACGCGCGGCGCGCGTGGGTCGCGCGGCCGCACGGCGATCTCGTAGACGTCGATCCGACGGTCCGGCAGCGTGATCGCCAGGGAGTCCCGCAGCGCGTATTCGTAAATCGTCTGCGCGTTAGGCGCGAGCGGATGAGGCACATCCCGTACGTCACGCCCTTCCCCCAGCCTGATGAGGTTGGGGAAGTTGCTTTGCACGATCCCGTAACGGTCCTGGTAGTAGCCGATGTCGCCCGGGAGCAGGAGCGTGTCGCGCATCCCCACAATCATCTGTTTGCTGAACCCTGGCGCCTTCCAGTAGACGTCCACCGCGATCTGGTCCGCCTTCACGACGCGCGGCTTAATGAGCGACGTGTCGCCAAGCTGTGCGAGGAACAGGAGCCGCCCAATGGCGCGCGATTGATAGCCCGCCAAGGCGCTTTCTGCGATCTGGACGTTCCGTCGCGCTATCGCCCGGCGCACGAGGTCGGTCGCCGGAGGAGCATCCCAGCCCTGGGCTGCAACGTCCCCGGCCAGGGCTAGCAGCCCCGCGCACAGGACAGTGAGCCTAACGAGCCGCGGGATACGTGAACGCGCTTTACCTGATCGTGCGGGCATGTGGGCTGTACTCTACCCCTTGGTCTGGCCGCCCTGCACCCCGGGCTCAGACCTCAGACCTCAGACCTCAGACCTCAGACCTCAGACCTCAGACCTCAGACCTCAGACCTCAGACCTCAGACCTCAGTAGTACGCTTGCTGAGACCGAATCCGCCACCCTAACTTCGACTGTCTTGCGCCTGTCCTGGAGGCCGCCGTGATCCACCTGCCCGTCGTAAACCCCCACCTGCTGCGCGCCGTTTCGTTGTGCGCCTGCCTAACCGTAGCCCTTCCACTCGCGCAACAGTCGGCGGCGCAAAGCGGCGGGAAACGCGCCATGACCTTCCTCGACGTCCAGCTCATGAAGCAGGCTGGATCGCCGACGCTGAGCCCCAACGGTCGGTGGCTCCTCTACACGCTGTCCACCATGAACTGGAAGGACGCGCGCCGGTCGACCGACATCTGGGTCGTCGCAACGGACCGCGGCGCGGCGTCCGCGCGGCAACTCACCTTCACGGCCGACAAGAACGAAGGATCGCCGCGTTGGGCGCGCGATGGCTCGTTCTTCGTCTTCAGCTCCAACCGGGACACCCCGAATAACGCCAGCCAGCAACAGCTGTACGTCATGCGACCTGATGGCGGTGAGGCGCGCAAGATCACAAGCGTCACGGATGGCGTCGGCCAATTCGCCTTTACGTACGATGGCCGCTGGTTGATCTACGCGGCCGGTAAGACCGACGAGCAACAACTGTGGATGCTTCCTGTCACGGCACTCGAAAGTGCGACGCCCGTTCAGCTCACCAAACACCCGACGCCGGTCCGCTCGTGGCAGGTCGCGCGGGATGGGCAGACGCTCTTCTTCGTTTCGCCCGACACTGTCGACAAGGACAACAAGCTGCGCATGGAGAAGAAGTTCGACGTGCGCGTCCGCAACGAGCCGCTGCCGGCCGAGCATATCTGGTCCATCGATCTCGCGACGAAGACGACAAAGCGCCTAACGTCTGACGCCGCGTACAGCGTCCGCGGTTTCGCGCTCTCGGATGACGGGAAGTGGCTGGCGTTCTCCGGTACGAAGAACGATCGCTACGCGCGCAACATCACGGAGGAAGGCATCAACGCAGACCTGTACCTCGTTGACGTGGCGAGTGCCGCGATCGAGCGTCTGACGAACAACGTGGACATCGGCGAGAGTGTTCCCTCCTTCTCACCGGATGGTCAGTGGATCGCCTTCTCGGCAGCGAACGACTTCTCGTATTTCCGCGATGCCAAGGTGTACTTGCGTCGTGTTGCCGATAAAGGGGGACAGTGGAAGAAACTCGGAATGTCGTACGATGGCGACGTTACGGTCGGCTGGTGGAGTGACGACGGCAAGACGATCTACTTCAGCGACGGTGTGCGCGCGACGCAGCAGCTGATGGCGCTCGACATCGCAAATGACAAAGTCACGCAAATCACGCAGGAAAAAGCGGTCACGAACGTTCAGTACGACGAGGATGCGAAGCTGTATCTCATCGCGCACTCCGATCCGCGGCATCCGCCGAGTGCGTACGTCGCGCGCAGCGTTGACGAGCTCCGCGATAAGAGCAAGTGGACGCAGGTCACGAACCCCAATCCACAAGCAGCCGACTGGTTGTTAGGCGACGCCGAAGAGATCACCTGGAAATCGAAAGACGGGAAGATGGTCGGTGGTGTGCTCGTCAAACCCGCTGACTACCAGCTCGGTCGTCGCTATCCGCTGATCGTGGCGATTCACGGGGGACCGGCAGGCGCTGACGTCCTCGGTTTCAATGGCGGTTACGGATCCCAGATCTATGCCGGAGCGGGCTACGCCGTCCTGATGCCTAACTATCGCGGCTCGACCAACTACGGCGAGGCGCACAAGCTTGGCATCGTCGGCGACTACTTCAAAAAAGGCTATGAGGACATCATCACCGGCGTCGATCACCTGATCGCGAGCGGGTTGGTGCATCCGGATAGCATGGGCGCGTTAGGCTGGAGCGCCGGAGGGCACTGGTCCAACTGGATCCTCGTCAACACGACGCGCTTCAAGGCGATCTCGACCGGCGCGGGAACATCGAACTGGATATCCATGTACGCGCAAAGCGACGTACAGCGGAACCGCCAGAACTACCTCGGCGGCAAACTCCCCTACGACGACTTCGAGGCGTACTGGAAGCAGTCGCCGCTCCGCTACATCAAAAACGCCAAGACGCCAACCATGATTCACGTCGTGGATGGCGACCCGCGTGTTCCGCGCCCACAGAGCGACGAATTGCACATGGCGCTCAAGAAGCTCGGCGTGCCGACGGAGTACTACGTGTACCCGGGCATGACGCACGGCATCCCTGACCCGCGCAACCAGCTGCTCAAGAGTGTTTCGGAGATGATGTGGATGGACCATTGGATCCGCGGCAAACCCAAGTTTCAATGGAAAGACGTGCTGAAGACGCTCGAAGAGGCTGAAGTCCGCGCCGGCATCGCCTCGCCGGCAACGTCCTCGGCACGTTAGGCGGCGGTACGATCGACGCGGCCCGCGCCCTCGCCGGCGCGGGCCGTTTTCTTTCTGAGGGAGCCTTTCGGGCAGCGGCTACCCCACGCAACATTCCCCCGTTTCCTTCCTTCTCGCTCCTCGGTCCCAGGGTACAATGTCTGATCTGCAGTACCGACCCCGCTCGGTCACGGAGATACTAGACGCGGCCTTTCAGCTGTACCGAGCCGACGCGTTGCGCTACATCCTGATCACGGCGATCGCGTATGCCCCGCTGATGATCTTCGAGCTGGTGTTCCTGGACCCGGCGGGGGTTACGCTCACCGGCGGAGCGTTTGGTTTGGCGAGCTACGTCGCGGGTTTCATCGCGTTTGCGCTCATGTCGGCGGCGCTCGTTAGGCTCTCGGCGGAAGCTTACCTGGGACGCGACATGGAGATCGGCACGGCGCTGGCCGAGGTGCTGCCGCGTGTCCCCGCGATTCTCGGCGCGACGTTCATCCGCATTGTGCTCATCTTCGTCGGAATTCTTCTGCTCGTGATCCCGGGGTTGTGGTTTTTCGCTCGCACGTTTGCCCTCACGCCGATCATCATCCTCGAGCGCGCCGGAGTGGCCGAGGCGCTGAACCGTTCCGCCAAGCTGTCCGAGGGCCGCAAAGGCGCGATCCTCGGCTGCTACTTCCTGGCTTATCTCATTTTCTACGTTGTCACCCTCGCGTTCGGCCTGGTCGCGGCGCTCGTTGGGGGCGGCGTGCTCTTCACCCTCATCACGACGATAGCGACAGTCCTCATCTATCCAGTTATCGGTATCATGGAGATGGTCTTGTACTACGACGCGCGCATCCGCGCGGAAGGGTACGACGTGGAGCTCATGGCCAGCTCGTTAGGCGCGGCTACGCCGTAGCGATCGTGTGGACCCAGGCGGCTGATTCGCTCTCACGCTGGCCCGCCGGCGCCATCCACGACACAGTCAGCGCCATCGTTCAGCAATCCATCTACCAGCGGCGCCTGGGCCGTTCGCTCGCGGAACGCTTCTGGGCCTGGTTCTGGGAACAACTCGGCTCGCTGTTCAACGCCGTCGCGGGAACGCCAGCCGCGCGCGCAGTCACATTGACTGTCGCGGCGCTGATCGTCGCGGCAGTGATCGTGCGCATCGGCTTCGCAGCACGTAACGAACGTCGCGCTCCACGCGCCGTTGGCGCCGGCGGTTTCCGCGCGCAGAAGCACCTTCCAACGCTGGAAGAGGCTCGGCGCCTCGCCCGCGAAGGTCGTTATGCAGATGGCATCCATGTCCTGTACGCCGCAATTCTCGATACACTCGCGCAGCGACGTCTTGTCCGTTTGCATCCATCCAAGACGAGCGGCGATTTCGCGCGCGAGTTGTATTTGCGCGGACATCCTGCGCACGACGCCTTCAAATCGTTCGTGCGACGATTCGATCGACTGTTTTATGGCCATGACCCTTGCGACGCCGCGGCCTTTGATGCGCTCTGGGGTCAGGCTGAGCGAGTGCTGAGCGTCGCGCAAACGCCGGCACGATGAAGCCCTCGAACAAACAGAACCGCCGGAAGCGCGAGCTCATTATCCTCGCGTCGGTCCTGCTCTTCTTCATCGTTGTCGCGATCTTCACGCCGCAGCGGTCGTTAACCGGGGACTGGACAGTTTCTACGCTGAATGCCGAACCGCCTGGCGGGCGCGTCCTCTATGAGTTGGCAGATAGACTCGGCTGGCGCGTCGCCCGGAGCTTTGCGGATACAATAGTCCCCGATCGCAGTACGATCGCGGTTGTTTTGAACCCACGGTTCCCGTATCGGGCGAAAGAAGTCCACGCACTTCTCAACGGCGTTAGGCGTGGCGGTGCGCTCGTGTATGCCATGGGAGACGACGTTCTCAGCGATTCGCTCAACCTCCGCGTCGGTCAGCCTGGTTACGAAGTTCACGTGGATTCGCTCGCCCCGGTGTCTCCCGATTGTGAGCCACCCTCGGAGCTATCGGACCGCGTGATCACGATGTTCCGCGGCCGCAGGCTCTTCCTGCTGGCGCTGGAGGACTCCGGCGCCATTCGAACGCCGGTGGATACACTGCTGCGTATCGAGACGCGAGTCGACGACGATCGCGACTCTTCTTCCTTCATGACGCCGCCGATCGAAGCTGATAGCGCACCCCAACTGCGTGCGGCCGTCATCGGCTTCCGCTTTGGGCTCGGACGCATCGTCGCGGTGGCCGATGTCGACATCTTTCGCAACGACAACCTGCGCGTTTGCGCGTGGAATGCGGCCGTCCAGGCGGTCCGCATTTTCGAATACCTGAGTGGCGGCACCGATGAGGCGCGCCGCTCGCTGCTACTCTTCGACGAGTACCATCAGGGCCGCGGCGTTAGGCCGGGAACGACGCGCGCCATCTTGCAATACCTGCGCAACACCGCGTCGGGTAAGGCACTGGCACACCTCGGCATTGCTGGACTCATACTCGTGGTCGCGTTAGGTCCGCGTGCATTGCCACCGCGGGAGACCGAGCGTATAGAACGACGGTCTCCTCTGGAACACGTCGAGGCGCTCGCCCGAGCGTATTGGCATGTCGATGCTACGCGCACCGCAACCCGGCGGTTGTTGCGCGGCGTGCGGCGTCGCACGGAACATCGTTTCGGCAGTGCACGTCGTGATGTGGCCGATGAGTTATTCCTCGACTGGATCGAGCAGCGCCTTCCGCAGCGCCACGCGGACATCGCCTTTGTGCGCCGCGCGCTCACAACCGCGATGCCTCGCAAAGAGTTCACGCGCGTCGGCGAAGCACTCGCCCGCATTGAGCATGATCTTCTCACTTTCCGCGCATGACTTCACTTAGCGCACCCCAGCATGAATCCGGGCCCGGCCGCGGGCTCACAATCGAAGCCGGTGCGGAGACCCTCCGCCGCATCCAGCAGGCAGTCTCGTCCCGAGTGATTGGCCAACCGGCAGCTATCGATGACGCGCTGGTCGCGTTTCTCGCGCGCGGGCACCTCCTGATCGAGGGCGTTCCGGGAACCGCCAAGACTCTCCTGGTACGCGCTCTGAGCGCCGCGTTAGGCATCCGCGCCGCGCGCATCCAGTTCACTCCCGATCTCATGCCGTCGGATGTGACTGGCGTAAGCCTTCTGCGCGATCCCGCGCGTGGCTTCGAATTTCAGCCCGGCCCGATCTTCACGGCGATCCTCGTCGCCGACGAGATCAATCGAGCTCCCGCCAAGACACAAGCTGCCCTCCTCGAGGCGATGGCCGAGCGGCAGGTCACTGTCGATGGAGTAACCCGGCAGCTCGATCCCCTGTTTACCGTTTACGCAACCCAAAACCCCGTCGAGCACGAAGGGACGTACCCGCTTCCCGAAGCCCAGCTCGATCGCTTTCTCCTCAAAGCGGTCGTGCCCTACCCTGCCCCGGAAGCGGAGCTGGAGATGCTCACCCTGCACGAGCAGGGCTTCGACCCGGAGCGGGATCCTTCGTTAGGTATCGCGCCGGTTGTCGATGCGGCGGAGGCGCTCGCACTTCGCAGCCTCGTGGATAGCGTCCGCGTTGCCCCCGAGCTGCGCTCGTATATCGCGAGCATCACGGCCGCCACCCGGTCCGATCCCGCAATCTCGTTAGGTGCCTCGCCCCGGGCGACCGTGGCTCTCATGCGCGCCGCACGAGCGGCCGCCGTCCTCGACGGACGCGACTACGCGGTACCCGACGACGCCAAGAGCCGGGCGCCGGCGGCGCTGCGCCACCGCATAACCCTGGCCCCCGAAGTGGAAGTTGAAGGGCGCTCTGTCGACGAAGTACTGAACGCGATCCTCACTCGCGTCACAGCACCGCAGTGAGTGACGACGCGATACACGCGCGCGGTCCCCGGCTGCGCGTCGCTCCCCGCGCGCGCCTCGCCTACATCGCGGCGGCGCTGGCCGTCCTGTGGTTTCTTCCATATCGCATCGCGACATACGCAGTCGGGGCCGCGGTACTACTGCTCCTTATCGCGGTACTCGCGGACTTTCTGATACTTCCCACGCGGCGCGCGCTGTCTTTGCGCCGCGAGTTCCCGTCGCGCGCCGGGTTGGGTGAATCAATCGCAGGCTCGTACGAGCTCGCATCACGCTGGCGCTGGCCCGTCGAAATCACGTTGCGCGATGAGCTGCCCGGTGCAATCGCGCAAACCCGGTCGGGCATCTCCTTACCGGTCGCGGCAGGCAGCCAGCACGCGATCTCCACGACGCTCACACCCATGGCGCGCGGGGAACATGAGCTGGGGCGCGTGGCGCTGCTCGCGCATTCCCGCATCGGCTTGTTAGGCACCCGCGATGTTTTTGCGCCTGACGACCGCATGCTCGTCATTCCCTCCATCGCGAACGTGCGCCGTTTTCGTCTACTTGCCGTGCAACACCGACTACAAACGGCTGGCGTGCGCGTGCTCAAGCGCCGAGGAGATGGGCGAGCGTTCGCGGGCCTCCGTGATTACGTGCCCGGCGACGACCCGCGACATATGGATTGGAAGGCGACGGGGCGCCGCGCCAAGCATATCGTACGCGAGTATTCGGTGGAGCAGTCACAGAGCGTCTTCGCGTTGATCGAAGCCGGTCGCTCGATGACGCAGCTCGCGGGAGATTTTCCCCGGTTCGAGCACGCACTGTCCGCCGCGTTAGTGCTCACAGACGTTGCGGCAACGACAGGGGATCGTGTCGGCACGCTCGTTTTCGACGACCGCGTCCGCGCTTTCGTGGCGGCACAACGGGGAAAGGGCGCACTCGCGGCAATCCGCACGGCGCTGATTCCCGTTAGGCCGACGATGACGGAGCCCGACTACGCCGGCGCCTTTCGTCACCTCGCGACACACCAGCGGCGCCGCGCGCTGATCGTATTTTTCACGGATGCGATCGACGTGCGTGCATCACGGGCTCTGATCGCCTACGTAACGCGCAGCGCCGCGCGGCACCTGGTGGTTGTCGTCGCGCTGCGCAATGACGCGCTCTTCGCGGCCGCAAACCTCGAAGACAGACCACCGGCGCGCGAACGCGAGCTTCCGCTCTTTGAGAGCGCCGCGGCAGAAGAGCTTATCTCCGCCCGCCGGGAAGCCCTCGAGCGCATGCGGCGAGCTGGCGTGACCGTGCTGGATGTGTCACCGCAGACAATGACAGCCGCGGTCATCAACCGTTACCTCGAAATCAAGGCGCGCGGGGCGCTGTAGGAACGGCTTGCAGCTCCAACAAATCCGCCGTGTCATCCGGGAGCGGCGCCGGTTTCGGTGGCATCCTCCGGCCGGCGTTGAGATACAGGACAAGCAGCAGCGCCGACGCTCCGGATACCGCGAGCTTGGCGCCTAACGACCATGAAGGGATCGGCGATACAAACCCTTCGAGTGTCCCCGCGACCACGAGCAGTACCGATGACACTCCGATGAGATGAATGGCGCGACGTCCATTGTCCACGAGCGCTCGGCGACGTGTACGTTCCCCCGGCAACAGCAAAGCGGCGGCCAGCAGCAGCCCTGCCCCACCTGCGATACAGATCGCCGTGAGCTCCAGCACACCGTGCGGTGCCACGAACTTGATCAAGAGCGGTGCGATCCCCTTCGATGCGTATAGACCCATCACACCACCGATCGCGACGCCATTCGTAAGTAGCAACACCAACGTCCCGATCCCGGCCGTTAGGCCGAACGCGAACGCGGCGAATGTCACTTGTACATTGTTCGCGATGATGCGGCTTGCCATCACCGGGCGGAATAGCTCTGGATCCTGGATGTAGCCCGTTCCTTGGCGCGCGCGTTGCACGCCTTCCTCGGCGCGATCCAACATGCCGGGAGGAAGGAAAGTCTCCGCGACCGCAGGATTCCTCACCACCGCAATGTGCGCGATGATAGCAGGACCGAAAAACACGAGCGCCGCGAGCAGGATCGGGCGCCAGGAGTGCCGCACTTCGCGCGGGCCTTCGACAGCAAGCGATTGAAGCGCGGCGCCTAACGTGAGCGTCCGGCCGCGATAGATGAGGTTGTGGGCCGCGGCAACCAGACGCGACAAGTAGAAGACTTCGGCATCCTGCTTCCCGCGCGTCGCAGTTTGCAGGCGCGCGAGGTCGTTGGCGGCGTCACGATATTGCGCAACGAATTCGCGCAGCTCGTTCTCGCCCATCCGTTTGAGCCCTGACGCTTGGGCAGATCGTAAACGCGACGCGAAGGAGCTCCACGCCTCCGAGCCTGCCGCGACTATTGCATGTCGCTCGCGCGCCGCACCGCTCTCGCGCACGGCCACCGCGCCGCTTGCGCGTGCTCGCCGCTCCGTTTCGTACAGGGTGAGCAGGCGCGTGAGTGCGTTGCTCCCCGGGATATCCGCGATGGCGGGGGCGAGCCTCGTGGCAATCTGCTCGGCGAGCGCGGCGCGACGGTCCGAGGTCAGATCCGCTCGTCGTTCCACGAAGCGCTCCAGGACGGCGAACTCGTCGCTCGTTAGGCGTGCTTGCGCTGCGGTGGCATCCTGAGCCTCGAGTTTGCGCGTGGCCGCGGCAACGCGCGGAGCAAAGCTCTCGCGAACGACAATAGTCCCCGCCGCGAGGTCGCCCAGGCGCTTCCCGCGCTTTGTGAACAAGACGCTCGCGATCGCGACACCGTACGTGAAGACGGGCTGCATGTCGAGCAAACGCACGAGATTGCGGACCGCGGACGCGCCGAACGTCACTGAGTACCCGCCATCACGCACGGCGCGGAGGCGCAGCAGGCGTTTACCCGGCGTCTGCCCGTCCGCGAGCCCCTCGAAGAACACGTAGTACCCCCACAGGATCGCAAACAGAAGCAGGTAGAGCACCGCTGCGCCCCAGGCGGCGCTGCGCGCGCCGAACAAGCCGGTGCCGCCTAACGAGCTGACCCCGAGCAGCACGGCGAAGTACGCCAGGAGGCAGATGCTGTAATCGATCAGCGCGGCGGCAACGCGCGAACCGACTCCGGCGATCGTATATGTGAGAACCACCAGCTCCGGCGTCTCGACGTCGACTGTCTGCGCCAGTGCATTTGTTGGTTTTGTGCTCACGGTTCGCGGAAGACCCAGCCTCGCGGATCGACTCGCAGGATCACATGCCGCGGGACGCGAAGGACCCCGGAGTTGCCCGTGAACTCGACGCGCGTGACGCGCCCGTCCCCTTCAACGTCGATCGGCATCGGGAACGGGCGACCCCCCGGGGCTTCCCACGTAAAGATCGCTTGATCGTCCGTGCGCTGAATCACGAGACGCGGCAGCTGCGCCTGTCTCACGTAGACGTCGAAGAACCAGCCTAACGGGCGTTTCGCATACCGCTCCGCCGTCCGAATGAAGTCGTCCGTCGTCACGAGCCGTACCTGTGAGCCGTCCGTGACCCGCTCCGATTCGGGCGTGGGGTAGAGGAAGCGCCGAAGCACGGTGAAGAACACCGAGTCACCAAGCAGATAACGCAACGTATGCAGGACGACCGAGCCCTTGCCGTAGATATCGCCGTCACCACGCAGGTAGTCCGGCGGGTTGAAGTACACTTCGCCCGCCGTTAGGCAACACGCTTCGGCGATTGGACGCTTGTTCACACTGCCACGCTTTTGCCGCTCGACCCATCGGAAGTACGCGTCCTTGCCATGCAGGCGCTCGACGTACAGCGGCTGCATGTAGCTCCCGAATCCCTCGTGGAGCCAGTAGTCGCTCCAGTCTTTGGCTGTGATCAGATTCGCGAACCACTCATGGGCCAGTTCGTGCTGATGCAGCTCGTCGAAGCCGGCTTCATTCTTTCGATACTGATTGCCGTACGCGATGATCGTCTGGTGCTCCATGCCGAGGTGCGGCGTCTCGGCGACGCCGTACTTGTCGGCGCGAAACGGATACGGGCCTAACAAGTGTTCGTAAAATCGCAGGTGCTCGAGCATCTCCGGCACCAGGACCTGTCCCTTCTCGTAATTCTCGGGCAGCACCCAATACGTCACCGGAAAACGCTCACCGGTTACGCTCGTGTACTCGCGCGTGATCGTGCGATAGGGGGCGATGTTGAGCGCCACGTTGTACATCGAGATCGGCGTCGAGATGTGCCAGTCGAACGTCGTCGTCGAATCGGCGTTCCGGCGCTCACCGCGTGAACGGCCGTTCGCCGCGACGACGAGCCCGTTAGGCACCGTGATGTGCAGGGACATCGAATCGGGCTTGTCCGACGGATGGTCCTTGACCGGCCACCAGATGTCGGCGCCCTCGTTCACACACGTCGTCGCGATCCATGGCGCGCCACTAGGCGTGCGCGCCCATTGAAAGCCGCCAATCCATGGCGGGCGAGGTGCGATGCGGGGCCGTCCATGATATGTAACCGCAACGCCTAACGGACCTGCCGCGCGTCCACCGGTCAGTCGAATCCATAGCTTGCCGCCACGTCGCTCTACGTCAAGACGGCGCCGCGACGTTGTCGTGATCTCCTCGACAGCGTCCACGGTGAAAGCGGTATCGAGGTCGAGCACGAAGTGTTGCAGCGGGGCACGGACAACGACATGCGCCGCAAGAGTCCCTGCAATGCTCGAGTCTGCCGGCGATACGCGAAGCGTTAGGTCGTAGAATGTGACGTCGTACGCCGCCTGCTCAGGCGACAGGGGCCCACCTGTTGACCATTCACGTGGATTCGGCCTCGGCGCGATGTTCTGCGCGGCAGCACTCGTCGCCACCAAAAGAAACCAGAGTCCTCGCAACAATCGAATCGGCACCGTAAGCGCAGCCGAGGTGGGCAGGGTTCCGCGGTAAGTCGCGGTACCAATCCGTGTAATCAGTGGTGTAAGAGGCGCGGGCGGGAATCGAACCCGCGAATAGCGGTTTTGCAGACCGCTGCCTTACCACTTGGCTACCGCGCCGGACGGCGAAAGCTCGCACTGAGCCGACGAATCCAGCAAGGGAATGATACTCATATTAGTACCCCTTGCTCCCCGTTCCCCGCTCCTCGCCCTGACATATGACCGACCAATTGGTCACGCTACGTGAAATCTCCCGCGCGCGTGAAGTCATCGCGGGACGTTTACATCGCACACCAACCGCGAGCTCGAGCTACTTGAGTAAGCAGTGCGGCGCCAATGTCACGCTCAAACTGGAGTTGTTTCAGAAGACCGGCTCCTTCAAACCACGCGGGGTGCTCAATGCGCTGACGTCATTGGAGAAAGCGGCGCGCGAGCGTGGTGTCATCTCTCTATCGGCAGGCAATCACGCTCAGGCACTTGCCTGGGGGGCGACGTCGCTTGGCATCCGCTCAACAATCGTTATGCCGCAGAGCGCGCAGCGGAGTAAGCTCGAGGCGACCCGCGGCTACGGCGGTGAGGTAGTTCTCACCGAGGGCGATCTGCTCGAGACATGCCTGTCGATCCAGCGAGAGCGCGGCCTGACTTTGATCCACCCGTTCGACGACCGGCGCGTCATCGCAGGACAGGGAACTGTCGGCCTCGAGCTGCTGGAGGACGTGCCTAACGTGGATCTGGTGCTTGTCGCTTGCGGCGGTGGTGGGCTGCTGTCGGGCGTTGCCGCTGCTGTCAAGTTGACGCGACCGTCGGCACGTGTGATCGGCGTCGAGCCGGAAGGCGCCAGCGCAATGTCTCAGAGCGTGCAGAAAGGCGAGCCCGTTCGCTTGACCAAGCTCGATACCATCGCTGACGGACTGGCGGCACCTTTCGCTGGACGCCTCAACCTCGCGCACGTGCAGGCATTCGTCGATGCGATGCTCATCGTCTCCGATCGGGAGATCATCGCCGCGTTAGGTACGCTGCTCGAGCGGTGTAAGGTTGTACCCGAGCCCGCCGGCGCCGCCGCGCTCGCCCCACTTCTCACTGGTGAGCTTAAAATCGATTCGGACATCAACGTCGCCGTGATCATCTGCGGCGGAAACATCGACCGCGAACGCCTGAAGTCCCTGCTCTAGCTCAGACCTCACTTTGACCTTTGACCTGTGACTTCTGACCTCCGACCTCTATTCTCCCACCTCGCACTGGTCCCCCGCACATCGATATGCGCAAACGGCCCGCGCGGCCCCATCGCGTGATACCGACCCAATCCACCCGCCAGCATCGGATAGCGCGCCTCGACCTCGTTGACCGCCCGGTTCACTACTTCGGTATCGCGCAAGTCCACAGTTCCGTCGCCTGATAAATCGTCCATACGTCTGTCGCCGTTGCTGTCGATGATCACGTCGGCCGCATCGCCGTATTGATGCCTGCTGGCCCGCGCCATGCCCTCACCTACGCCACGGTCGTTGTAGTACGGCGCGCGAAAACCGGAGAGCACGACCGCTCCGGTCGCTCGCACACCTGCCCTGTTGAGCGCCTGCATAACGAGTTCGAGCTTGTCGATCAGTTTTTCCTCCAGCACGACGTACTTCGGCCATTTCGTCATCTGGTCGTGTGTAAGGAAGTCGCCTAACACGAAGTGTTGGGAGAGCTGGAGCCGTTCGTTCGCAGGCGTCACCTCGACGAATCCATCCGGATTGAAATAGTTGCGCGCCATCAGCCAGCGCTCCGCCGGCCAGCGGCCGAGGCGATAACCGTTCAGCGATTCACCGCGCTTGGCGCCGAAGGGCCGCATAACGAGCAACGCAAAGTTGCCGCCACGTGTCGGCACCTCGATCACGCCCGGTGTATGGATCGCGCGCTCCCCGTACCGTTCGACAAATCCCGGAACCGCGAGCGCTTCGGCAGCCGTCAGGGCACGAAAGCGCAGCGCACCGCTCAAGCCGAACAACGAATCCGCGATGACTACCGATTTCGCGGAGTCTGCGATGACGGGAAGTCCGTCGGCCGCCGGCCATGCGCTATCGGGCGACAGCAGCTCGTCGTCGCTGCCGTTACTGAAGATCAATCGGCCGACAAACGCGAGCGCGATGACCGCAGCCGCGACCCAGGCAAGCCGTTCAGCAAGACCGATCCATTCGTCGCGTGATCGCACGCTGGTGACTACCCCGTTCCGACGGCGAAGAAGCGCCGCAGGTTATCCAATCGTATCGCGAAAGAGACGATAAAAGTTGCCACCCATGATCCGGTCGATGTCGGCCGCGGATCGTCGGCGCGATTCCAACGCGCGGCGAATTGTTTCCATCCGGCGCGGGTGGTTCAGCTCCGATATGAAGAACGGCCATCGGAACGTTGCGGCTGTGACCGGCCGCAGCCGTGACAGCTCGTCGATGAGCTTCTGCTTTTCTTCCGGCGTGTCTGGAATCGTGCGGTGCTCGCGGTCGCTCCCGATCCCCACGTGCTCGACGCCGGCGACGTTGATCGCATGCTCGATATGCGCGATATACGTTGCGAGCGTATTGCGCTCGTTAGGTCCGAGATAAGGATTGATCTGATAAATGCCGATCACCCCACCACGTTCGGCAAGCGCGCGTAATATCATGTCCGACTTGTTGCGCGGATGCTCGAACACGCTTTTGCATCCGGCGTGCGTAATCGCGATGGGGGCCCCTGCGTGACGGATCGCATCGAGTGTCGTGGCTTCGCCGCAGTGCGATGCGTCGACCAGCATCCGGCGCGTCTTCATCCCTTCCATCACCGCAAGGCCGAAGGTGGACAGACCGGCATTGGTGCGCTCGAGACACCCATCGCCTAACAAGTTGCGCGTATTGTACGTGAGCTGCACGATGCGCACACCTAACGCGTGCAGCGCATCGAGCCGCGTGACGTCATCCCCGATGGGCGTAGCGTTCTGCGTGTAATAGATGAGGGCGATGCTGCCGTCTTTGACCGCGCGGTCGATGTCGGCGGTGTTATTCGCGCGCGACAGCCGGCCCGCCATCGTGCCGACATGCGCATCGTACGCCTGTAACTCCTGCCGCATGTCGTCGAAGGCGCTCGCGCCCTGGAGCGCCGGATTGCCGACGGTGACGACGCATGCCCGCATCCCAGTCGCGCGCATGTCGTCCAACAGGGCCGGCGGGTAGTCGAGGTGGATTTCCCCCAGGGCATCGATGACAACACCCCGACTCTGGCTCGCCCAAGCTCCGACCGCAGGAGCGACCGCGGCTGCCGCGACGGAACCAAGGAATCGGCGGCGATCTAGCATGGGCGCCAAAAGTAGCGACCTACGCACCACCTGCTACCCAAACGTGTGCCAGCCTTTGCCTAGCCGCTGGGCATACTACTTGTATTGATGAGCCCAGATTTGTGCCTCAACTGCACTGAAAGTGACAATTGTGACCAATAGCAGCCAGGATTTTTGCCAAATGTCGCTGTACGCTTGCAGATCGCGCAC
>DATFBW010000250.1:0-16690 GCA_035253645.1 Gemmatimonadaceae bacterium
GCGCGACTACTTCGGGCCTGAGGTCTTGGCATTCTCGCGCGAGACCTTTCTCGTCGATGGTCGCTTGCCTGTGCCAGATACGCCTTCTACGAGTTGACCCCCGCTGCGCGGGGCGGCGATGTTTCGGCACTCTCTATTGCATCGCCTCCTGAAATAGCATGACCACAGCAGCTCCGCCGACCGCTGTTCCCGTCCCGCTCCTCGACCTCAAGGCGCAATACGCCACAATCAAGGACGAGATCGACAGCGCCATCCGTGAAGTCGTCGAGAGCCAGACGTTCATCCTGGGCCCCGCCGTGGAGCGATTGGAGAAGTCGATCGGCGAGCTGTCGCAGACTCGTTATGCAATCGCGTGCGCGAGCGGGACCGACGCGCTCCTCCTCGCGCTAAAAGCACTCGACGTCGGCCCCGGCGATGAAGTCATCACGACGCCATTCACGTTCTTCGCGACGGCCGGCACGATTCACAACGTCGGCGCAACGCCAGTCTTCGTCGACATCGACCCGCGCACGTACAACGTCGTCCCCGATGCGATGGCGGCAGCGGTGACGCCCAGGACAAAAGCGTGCATCCCGGTGGACCTGTTCGGACAGATGGCCGCGATCGAAGACATCGCGCGGCTCATGCCTAACGTGCCGGTCATCGAGGACGCGGCGCAGACGATCGGCGCGTCGCGCCGCATCGACGGTGAAAAGCGCATGGCGGGCGAGGTGGCAACGATCGGTACTTTCTCGTTCTACCCTTCCAAAAACCTCGGTGCGTATGGGGACGGAGGGATGTTGGTGACGCAGAACGAGCGCCTCGCGAGCATACTGCGCAAGCTGCGCACGCACGGCGGCCTGCGCACGTATTATCACGATATGGTTGGCTTCAATTCGCGCCTGGATGCGATTCAAGCGGCTGTCTTGCAGGCCAAGCTTCCGCACCTCGAGCGCTGGAGCGCAAAACGCGCTGAGAACGCCGCCTATTACACGGCCGCGTTAGGCGAAATCGCGGAGATCGGGACCCCGTACATCGAGCCCGCGAATAACTGCATCTTCAACCAGTACACGATCCGCGTGGAGCGGCGCGACGAGCTGCAGGCCTATCTCAAAGAGCGCGGGATCGGTACGGCCATCTACTATCCACTCCCGCTGCACCTGCAGACGTGCTTCGGTTACCTAGGGTACAAGGAGGGGTCACTCCCCGAGTCCGAACGGGCCGCCAAACAGGTCCTTTCCCTGCCTATTTTCCCTGAGCTGACGCAGCAACAATTAGATCGGGTAATTGGCGCGATTCGTGCTTTCTACGGCCGCCAATCGTCCTGAAAGCATCCCCCAAGTAACGCCAACTTCATGAAAGATCAGCTCTTACGCAAAATCGCCAACCGCGAAGCCGTGGTCGGCGTGGTGGGCTTGGGCTACGTCGGACTCCCGCTCTCCATGGAGTTCGCCAAGGCCGGATTCAAGGTGATCGGGTTCGACGTCAGCAAGCGGACCGTGGATCGCCTGATGAAAGGCGAGTCGCATATCCAGGACGTCCCCAGCAATGATGTACGAGAACAAGTGCGTGCCGGGCGCTTCGTCGCCACGACGGACGAATCGCAGTTGGCGCTGTGCGACTCGATCTCGATCGCCGTCCCGACGCCTCTCTCGAAGACTCGTGACCCGGACATGAGCTATGTCCAATCAGCGACTGAAACCATCGCGCGTCAGGCGCATGCCGGCTTACTCGTGGTGTTGGAGAGCACGACCTATCCCGGTACGACGCGGGAGGTGTTGCAGCCGCGCCTCGAAGAACGAGGGCTAACGGTCGGCAAGGATGTCTTCCTCGCTTTCAGTCCAGAGCGCGTGGATCCTGGGAACCCCATCTGGCACACGAAGAACACGCCCAAAGTCGTTGGCGGCGTCACACCCGCGTGCACTGAAGTAGCCACCGCTCTCTACGCGGCGTGCATCGATACGGTCGTTCCGGTCGCGAGCACTGAATCGGCCGAACTCGTCAAGCTGCTGGAGAACACATTCCGTGCGGTGAACATCGCCATGGTGAATGAGATGGCGATTATCTGCGACAAGTTAGGCGTCAACGTTTGGGAAGTGATCAACGCGGCCGGGACGAAGCCGTTCGGCTTCATGAAGTTCACTCCGGGTCCGGGCATTGGCGGTCATTGCATCCCCCTCGATCCGCACTACCTCGCGTGGAAGATGCGCACGCTCAATTACAAGACGCGTTTCATCGATCTCGCGAGCGAGATCAACTCCGAGATGCCTGAATACGTCGTGCGCAAGATCGCACGTGTGCTGAACGAGCATCGTAAGGCGGTCAACGGTAGCCGTATCCTGGTGTTAGGCGTCGCCTACAAGAAGGACATCGACGACATGCGCGAGAGCCCCGCGCTCGATGTTATCCGTCTGTTAGAGGACCGCGGCGCAGACGTCGAATATCATGATCCGTTCGTTCCGTCATTCACCGAGAACGGGCACCGCTTCCAAGGTGTCGATTTGACGCCGGAACGGCTGGCCGCGGCCGATGCGGTGGTTATCATCACGGATCACTCGACCGTCGACTATCAGGAAGTCGTGGATCATGCCGAGCTCGTCGTGGACACTCGGAACGCAACGCAGGGGCTCAAGCCCTCCAAGGCACGGTTGGTCGCGCTGGCGTCGGCGTGACGCCCTTCATCGCACGTTAGACAATCGTTAGGTCATGCAGATCACTGTCGTTGGAACGGGGTACGTTGGGCTCGTCGTGGGGGCATGTCTCGCCGAGACAGGGAACGATGTTACGTGCGCCGACGTGGATCCGCACAAGATCGAAGGCCTCCAGCGCAATGTGCTCCCCATATATGAGCCTGGCCTCGAGGATCTTGTCAGCCGCAACCAGAAGGATCGCCGTCTCACGTTCACGACCGAGATCCCGCAGTCGATTGCCAGCGCCGAGGTGATTTTCATCGCAGTCGGCACGCCGCCTGACGAGGACGGCTCGGCCGATTTGCGGCATGTGTTAGATGTCGCGGCGCAAATTGGGACTCACATGGCGCGTGAAGTTGTGATCGTCACAAAGTCGACCGTCCCTGTTGGCACCGCCGCCAAGGTTGCCGCGGTTGTGAGCAAATGCGCGAAATACCCTTTCCACATGTGCTCCAACCCCGAGTTTCTCAAGGAAGGAGCCGCCGTCGACGACTTCCTCAAGCCTGACCGCGTTGTGTTAGGCGTGGAAAGCGATCACGCGCGGAGCGTCATGGCCGAGCTCTACGCGCCGTTCGTGCGGACCGGCAAGCCTATCATCTTCATGGACATTCCGTCCGCGGAGATGACGAAGTACGCGGCCAACGCCATGCTGGCGACGCGCATCTCGTTCATGAACGAGATTGCGAACTTGTGTGAGCGCGTGGGAGCGAATGTGGATCTCGTGCGGAAAGGAATCGGGAGCGATTCCCGCATCGGCTCTTCATTCCTGTTCCCCGGTCCCGGCTATGGAGGCTCTTGCTTTCCCAAGGACGTAAAAGCCCTCGTAAAAACGGCGCGCGAGGTCGAGTCACCGTTAGGCGTGCTCGAAGCTGTCGAGCGCGCGAACGATCGGCAGAAGCGGCGGCTCTACGAGATGCTGCGAGAGGTGCTGGGAAGCGACGTACGCGGGAAGCGCATCGCCATTTGGGGGCTCGCGTTCAAGCCCAACACGGACGACATGCGCGAAGCGCCTGCACTCGCGCTGATCGAGCAGCTGCTGCAGGAAGGCGCGACGGTCGCTGCGCACGACCCTGCGGCCATGACCGAAGCGCAGCGTCGTCTGGGTGACGGCGTAACGTTCACCGAAACGAACTACGACGCTCTCGATGGAGCTGACGCATTGGTGGTGGTCACAGACTGGAATCTGTACCGGAACCCGGACTTCGAACGGCTACGAACTTCGTTGCGGCGTCCCATCGTGATCGATGGCCGCAACCTGTACGATCCCGGCAAGATGCGCGCGTTAGGCTTCAATTACCGCTCCATAGGGAGAGATCGCGTGAGGACAGGCGACTAGTGCGAGTTCTGATCACTGGCGCGGCCGGGTTCCTGGGCTCGCACCTGGCCGATCGGTTTCTCGCCGACGGGCATCATGTCGTCGGATTGGACAACTTCATTACGGGAAATCCGGATAACATCGCGCACCTGGCGAATGAACCGCGGTTCGAGTTCATGCGCCACAACATCTCGACCTACACGTATGTTGCCGGCGACCTGGATGGCGTGCTGCACTTTGCTTCGCCCGCCAGCCCAATCGACTACCTCGAACACCCGATCGCCACACTCAAGGTCGGCGCGTTAGGCACGCACAATGCACTCGGGTTGGCCAAGGCCAAAGGGTCGCGGTTCTTCCTTGCGTCGACGTCGGAAGTGTACGGCGACCCACTCGAGCACCCGCAAACGGAATCGTATTGGGGGAATGTGAACCCGATCGGACCGCGGGGCGTGTACGACGAGGCGAAGCGCTTCGCCGAAGCGATGACCATGGCGTATCACCGCGCGCATAACGTGGATACGAGGATCGTCCGTATTTTCAACACGTACGGTCCGCGCATGCGACCGCGCGACGGGCGGGTGGTCTCGAACTTCATTGTGCAGGCGTTGGCCGGGGAACCCATCACCATCTACGGCGACGGATTGCAAACGCGCTCGTTTTGCTATGTCGATGACGAGATCGAAGGGATCTACCGGCTTTTCATGCGAGGCGACAGCGAGCCGACAAACATCGGGAATCCCAACGAGTTCACGATCACGCAGCTCGCCGAGCTCGTGGTGGAGCTTACCGGGACGAAGTCGGAGGTCGTCTACCGTCCCCTCCCGCAGGACGATCCCAAGGTTCGTCAGCCCGACATCTCCCGGGCCCGACGCCTCCTGGAATGGGAGCCCGAGGTGTCGTTGCGCGACGGCGTTAATCGGACGATCGAGTACTTCCGTAACCAGCTAGCCGCCGTATAGGCGCTCCAGGGTGACTAACGAGGCGCCGAAACGCACTCGAGCCACTATTTTGCATGGCTAAACGTGAGCTGCGGATCGGGTTAGATCCGGACCGTCCGCAGGGTTCGCAGGGTACCAGCCACGCGATGTCTAACATCCATCAAGTCATGCGGTTGAGCGCGGCAGTATTGATCGGTCTGTCGCTGGCGTGCGGGCAGCGCTTCCGGCTTTCGAGTTACCCAACATCCGAAGCCCTGTACCAAGCCGCCATTCGCGAGTATCAGGCGCGACGTTGGGATAATGCCGTGCAGGCGTTCGAAAAACTCACGCTCGAGCTTCCTGCCCGTGATACACTGCTTCCACTGGCTCACTTCTTCCTCGCGCAGTCGCACGTCGGCCGCCGCGAATATCTGCTAGCCGCGCAAAGCTTCAACAGACTCGCCGAGTCATTCGCGACGGACACGCTCGCAGACAATGCCAAGTTCGAGGCAGCCCGCTCCTATCAAAAGCTCTGGCGCAAGCCGGATTTGGACCCGGTTCACGGAGAGCTCGCGCTGGCAACATTTCAGGAATTGCTTGCGCTGTACCCTGATTCAGATCTCAAAGACGAAGCAGAGCGTGAGCTGAAGGTGCTTAACGAGTGGTTTGCGACGAAAGATTACGAGACGGGTCTGCACTACTTCAGGCGCAAAGCCTTCGACTCGGCGATCATTTATTTCAAGGACGTCGTGCGTCTGTACCCGCAATCGCAGAAAGCTCGAGATGCTTACCTGCGGCTCGCCGAGGCGTACGACATCATCCGCTATCGTGAGGACAAGAACGACGTGTGCACCACGTTGCACAATCAGTATCCGCGCGATCGCGATGTAATCGGAGTCTGCGGCCCCCGCACGGTGACCGAAGCGGCAAAGCGCGACACGACGCGATAGGCCGGTGCGCGTCGGAATACTCGGCGGCACGTTCGATCCACCACATGTCGGACACATCCTCGCGGCTTCAGACGCTTACGAGATGCTCGAGCTGGACCGGGTCACGTTCATCCCCGCTGCGCAGCAGCCGCTCAAGGCAGGCGACGGATCCCACGAGCCGGTCACTGGCAATGGGAGCCGCGCCGCGCCGGCCGATCGACTGGAGATGGTTCGTCGAGCGGTCGCCGGAGACGATCGATTTGAGGTGTCGGCGATCGAAATCGATCGGGCAGGGTTATCTTTCACGGTCGACACGCTCAGCGAGTTGGCCGCGCGACACCCAAGCGATACGAGGTATTTGTTGGTAGGCGCTGATGTCCTGGCCACGTTTGCAAAATGGCGGCAGCCAGAGAGGATACTCGAGCTCGCAACCCTGGCGGTTTTCACGCGGACGGTGAGCGGGGCGAGCGATGCGCGGAACTTATGGGACGATTTCCGTGCTCAATGGCGCGCCGTGCACGGAGGTGCCCTGGCTCACCAGCCGGTTTTTCTCGCGTCGCGTCGTGTCGATGTTTCGTCTACAGAGGTGCGCCAGCGCGTCGCGACCGGAAAACCTATTCGTGGATTTGTGCCTGACGGCGTGGCGCAATACATCGCCGACCGCAGGCTGTATGGGTAAGAACAGGAAATGATGAAGAAGGCTCTAGCAAAAGTTTTTGGCACGCGTCACGACCGTGAACGTCGTCGCGTTGCACCGATCATCGCCGAGATTCACGAGCACGGAGAGCGCCTGAAGGGCGTCTCCGAGGCGGAGCTGCAGCGGCAGACGGAGAAGTTCCGCAGCATCGTGCAGGAGCGGACCCGCAGCCACGACGAGAAAATCGCCCAGCTGAAGGAGCTCAAGAAGCACACTCCCGGGGCATCCGAGCGCGAAGCCATCGACGAGCAGTTAGGCGGCAAAGATGGGCGCGGCGGTCTCGAGGGCGAGCTGCGAGCGATCATCCGCGACACATTGGACGAGCAGCTCCCCGAAGCCTTTGCGACCGTGCGCGAGGCGGCGCGGCGCTTGTTAGGCAGCACCGTGACGGTCACCGGTCACGACATGGTGTGGGACATGGTGCACTACGATGTGCAGCTCATAGGCGGCATTCAGCTACACCTCGGCCGCATCGCCGAAATGGCGACGGGGGAAGGCAAAACGCTTGTCGCCACATTACCGCTCTATCTCAACGCGCTAGCGGGGCGCGGTGCACACCTTGTGACCGTCAACTCGTATCTGGCGCGCCGAGACTCGCAGTGGATGGGTCACCTATACAAATACCTGGGCCTAACGGTCGGTTGCATCGACGACACGCAGCCGGGCACACAGGAACGGCGCGACGCATATCTGCGGGACATCACGTACGGCACGAACAACGAATTCGGATTCGACTACCTGCGTGACAACATGGTCGTGTCGCTGGAGCAACGCGTCCAGCGACCGCACTGGTATGCGATCATCGACGAAGTCGACTCGATCTTGATCGACGAGGCGCGAACGCCGCTCATCATCTCGGGTCCGGTCGGGAACGAGAACGATGCGTTGTATGCCCAGTTCAATAGTGCCGTCTCGCGGCTCGCGCGCCGACAGACGGAGCTCGTGAACAACCTCGTGGCGCAGGGAGAGGCAGCGCTGGAGAAGGGGGATACGGACGCCGCCGCGCTCGCGTTGTACAAGGCGCAGATGGGAAGTCCCAAGAACAAGCGGCTCATGAAGGCAGTGCTGGAGTCCGGCGTCAAGCAGCTCGTGCAGAAGATGGAGCTGGCCCACATCGCCGACCGCAAGCTCCCGCCTAACAAGCAGCAGTATCGTCAGAGTGAAGACGATCTGCTGTATGTGTTGGACGAGCGCGGACACTCGGTGCACCTGACCGATCGCGGCGCGGATGAAATGTCGCCCAGCGATCCGGAAGCGTTCATCATGCCCGACATCTCGCAGGCAATTCATCGTGTCGACCATGACGGCGCGCTTTCGCCACAGGAAAAGCTCGAGGCGCGACGCAGCCTGGAGCTGGACTACGCGCAGAAGAGCGAGCGTCTCAACATCGTGCATCAGTTACTGCGCGCGCACACGCTGTACGAGAAGGACGTGAACTACGTCGTGCAGGAAGGGCAGGTGCTCATCGTCGACGAGTTCACCGGACGCACGCTCCCGGGCCGGCGCTGGTCAGAAGGGCTGCACCAAGCGGTGGAAGCCAAGGAGGGGGTGGTGGTCAAAGGCGAGACGCAGACGCTCGCGACGATCACGATCCAGAACTACTTCCGCATGTACGAGAAGCTCGCGGGCATGACCGGCACCGCGGAGACGGAAGAGACCGAATTCCACACGATTTACGGCCTCGACGTCGCGGTGATTCCGACGAATCGCCCCAATATCCGGGACGATCGCCAGGACCTGGTCTACAAGACGCGGCGCGAGAAGTACAACGCGATCGTTGAAGAGGTCCAGCGGTTGCACGCGTTAGGCTATCCCGTGCTCGTGGGTACAGTCAACGTCGACGTGTCGGAGACATTGTCGCGCATGTTCAAGCGCGCAGGACTCCCGCATAACGTGCTCAACGCGAAGTACCATCAGCGCGAAGCCGAGATCGTGGCGGAGGCCGGAAAGGCCGGCACGACGACGATCGCGACGAACATGGCCGGCCGCGGGACCGACATCAAACTCGGCCCGGGCGTGACGGAGTCGAAGCCCTCGCAGGTCAAAGACGCGGACAACAAGCTCGTCGACGTCGTTGAATGTGGTGGATTGCACATCATCGGCTCGGAGCGGCACGAATCACGGCGCATCGATCGGCAGCTGCGCGGCCGATCCGCCCGTCAGGGGGACCCGGGTGCAACACAGTTCTTCCTGTCGCTGGAAGATGATTTGATGCGCCTCTTCGGTTCCGACCGCATTGCGCGGCTCATGGACCGGTTAGGCGCGCAGGAAGGTGAAGTCCTGACACATCCGCTCATCACGCGTTCCATCGAACAAGCGCAGAAGCGGGTGGAGCTGCAGAACTTCCAGGCGCGCAAGCGGCTGCTCGAGTACGACGACGTGATGAATCAGCAGCGCGAGGTCGTGTATTCGCTGCGGTCCTTCGCGCTCGAGGGGGGTGAGGAGCTCAAGGGCGAGGCGCTCAAGATGGTGGAGAAGGCCACCGCCAAGCGCGTCGAGATGCAGCTTGCCGAATACGAAGATCCTGTCGACTGGGATTTCGCGCTGGTTAGGCAGGACCTGTTGATGCACTACCTGCTCACGGTTCCGCAGCTCGAGAGTGAAGACGTTTCGCGCAACGAAGAAGCCGTGCGCGACGCCGTCGTCGAGGCAGGACGCAAGGCGTTTTACGCGAAGATCGAATCGCTCGACTCGGTGAAGGACGACGTAACGGGTGACGGGTTCGCGGACCGCTTGCTCTCGCTCGTCATGCTCAATGTGCTGGATGAGAAGTGGAAGGATCATCTCTACGACCTCGACCAGCTCAGGAACGCCATCCACTACCGCTCCTGGGGTCAGAAGGACCCGCTCATCGAGTACAAGCAGGAAGCGTACACGATGTTCGTGGATCTGATGAGCGACATCCACCACACGTTCACCGAGCGCTTTCTGCGCGCGCAGATTGTCTTTCAGCCGCCGCCGCAAGTCGCCGCGGTCCCGGAAACACCGCGCGCGCCGACGCGTCGCTACAACGCGTTAGGCATCCTTGAAGAGGTGAGCCCGGACGAAGTACTGGCGGAAAACACGGCATCGGGCGATGGGAGCATGGTAGACGGCGACGGAGCAGTTGCCGAGGAAGTACCCGAAGCGCCGCGGCCCACGCCAGCGCGGGGCCAGGCCACTGTGGTGGGGGCCGGGCGGGCCCGTAGTCTGTCCGAGACGCGAACGGGGCCGACCGGGATTGCGGGGGCGGGCGGCGGTTCAGCGCCGGACTTCAGTAACGTGGGTCGCAACGATCCATGCCCGTGCGGCTCCGGTCGCAAGTTTAAGAAATGCCACGGAGCAAACGCGTAACGACAACAAAAGCTGTCAGCTGTCTGCTGGCAGCGGATAGCTGACAGCCGCATCAGGTGCGGTGAATTGATCGCCCGCTACACAAGATGATGAGGCTCGCCAGTCGCGATGCCGCATCTTGATGAATGCAGCATTACAGCAATCTCCTGGTGTGGCGAAAGGCGCATGCGTTCGCGGTCCGAATCGATGAACTGGTGCAACAAGGCAAGCGCGCAGACCGTTCTGGCGTAGCTACCCAGGCTCGCCGCGCAGCGCTATCGATTCCTGCTAACATCGCAGAAGGCTGTGGTCGCGGGTCGACAAAGACTTTGCGCGATTCGTTCGCATCGCTATCGGGTCCACAAGTGAGGTTGAGTACCACCTTGAGTTTATGGTTGCGCGGAAGCTCGTCACTGCAGGCGAGTCGCAAACGCTGCGGACTCAGGTTCGGGAAATTCGGCGGATGCTTTGCGGACTCCTGAAGAAGCTGTCGTAACACGCCGTCAACCTAACGAGTGTCATATGCGCCGTAATCGCAGCTGTCAGCTGTCCGCTCGCAGCTGCCGGCTGACAGCATGTCGTTAGCACCGCGTGGTAAGGAATGAGAATTCGCGAACTCTTGCCGAATGATCGGCCGCGGGAACGCCTCCGTCGCTACGGCCCACGCGCCCTCAGTCTCGTCGAGCTTCTCGCCCTCGTCCTGGGGACTGGATCGCGTCGCTCGGCCTTGGCGCTCGCGCACCACTTGCTCGCCACGTGCAATGGGTCGTTGCGGCGATTGGCCACCCTTCCTCCAGGGGCCCTGACCGAGATTCCCGGGTTCGGGCTGGCGCGGGCAGCCGCGGTGGCGGCGGCGCTCGAATTAGGACGCCGCCTGACCGAGGAAACGCGAGTCGAAGGAGCCCTAATCCGCGTGCCGCGCGACGTTTACCTCGCCTACGCGGCCCGTTTGGAGGATCTCCCTGTCGAGGAATTCCACGTCGCAGTGCTGGACGCACAGCAGCGGTTCGAACGCGACATCACCGTTACTCGTGGGATTTTGAACGGGTCGTTGGTGCATCCACGGGAGGTTTTTCGCGAGGCCATCGCAGAACGCGCCGCGTCGATCATCCTTGTGCATAATCATCCCAGCGGAGATCCCACGCCGTCCCTGGACGATAGGATGGTGACGAACCAACTGGTTCTTGCGGGGCGAGTTCTCGATATTCCCGTACAAGACCATGTGGTCATAGGTCGAGGCCGCTATGTCAGTTTTGTAGAGGCGGGGCTGATGCCCTCGCCCGGAGCACCTGGCGCCATGCCCTTGGGTATGACAACAACGGCCGCCGGACCCGGCGCGGGCGCTTCCGAGGGGCTGGCTGCCCCTTGGCCTCGAGCCTAACGTGCCCTAACTAGTTGAAGGAATCGGTGTCTACTCTCGTCCTTAGCGACGTCATTCCGGGTTGGCCGGCGACCGGGCCGCATGTCGAGCGGCTCGATCCCGACCTGCTCGTGCGCGCGTATCGTTTTAGCGAAAAAGCGCACGAAGGGCAGTTCCGTCGCAACGGCGATCCGTTCGTGACGCACTGCATCGAAGTGGCGAAGATCCTGGCGGATCTGCAGCTGGATTCGGTGACGGTGGCCTGCGGCTTGATTCATGACGTCATCGAGGACACGCCGGTCACCTATGCCGATATCGAAGCCGAATTCGGCAAAGACATGGCCATCATCGTCGATGGCCTAACGAAGATCGGGCACCTTCCGCTCAACTCGACGCAGGATCGTCAGGTCGAGAACTATCGCAAGCTGCTGCTGTCGATCGCGAAAGACGCGCGGGTCATCCTGATCAAACTGGCGGATCGGCTGCACAACATGCGGACGCTGGATTGGTTGCCCGAGGAAAAGCGCGAACGTATCGCGCAGGAAACGCGCGACCTCTATGCTCCACTCGCGCACCGGTTCGGTATGGCGAAGATGCGGTGGGAGCTGGAGGATCTTGCATTCAAGTATCTGGAGCAGGAGGAGTATCGCAACCTCGCGCAGATGGTCCAGGGGAAGCGCAGTGAACGCGAAGCGTTGATTGCCGCGATGAAGGAGCCGCTGGAGCGGACGTTGCGCGAAGCGGGCATCAAGGATGTCGAGGTCACGGGACGTCCCAAGCACCTGTGGTCCATCTTCAAGAAGATGCAGCAACGCGAACGGCCGTACGAAGAGATCTACGACCTGCTGGCCATCCGCGTGCTCGTCAACTCCGTACCCGATTGCTATCACGCGTTAGGCATCATCCACGAAGGGTGGACCCCGCTCCAGGAGCGTATCAAGGATTACATCGCGCAGCCCAAGTCCAACGCGTATCAGTCGCTGCACACCACTGTCTTCGGCCCGGGGCGGCAGCTGTACGAAATCCAGATCCGTACGCGTGACATGCACCGCACGGCGGAATTCGGCATCGCGGCCCACTGGCTCTACAAGGAGTCGAACGGCAAATCGACGGAGCTCGATCGCGCGCTCCACTGGTTCCGCCAGGTACTGGAGCTGCAACTCGACGCCAAGACGCCGGCCGAGTTTCTGGAGTTCCTCAAACTCGACCTGTATGCGGACGAGATCTTCGTCTTCACACCAACCGGGGACGTCATTCAGCTTCCCAAAGGCGCAACGCCCATCGACTTTGCGTTCGCCGTACATACCGAAGTGGGCGCGCACTGCCAGGGCGCGAAAGTCAACGGGAAGATCGCGCCGCTCTCGCGCGAGCTGAAGAACTCGGAAACCGTCGAGATCCTCACATCGCCTAACGCGAAGCCGAGCCGGGACTGGCTGTCGCATGTGCGCACGGGCCGCGCGCGGCACAAGATCCGCCAGTTCTTGCGGCACGAGGAGCAACAGACGGCGGCCAAAATCGGCCGCGAGATGTTGGATCGCGAGGTGCGCCGCCGCAAGCTCGCCAAGCCCGACGACGCGGCGCTGGATCGCGTGGCCAGAGAGCAGTTCCGCCTGACCGATGCGCGCCATCTCATCGCCTCGTTAGGGCAGGGCGACATCGCGATCGTCGACGTACTCAAGGCGCTCTATCCGGATCTGGCGCAGGACGTCGAGCAGCCGTCCAAACCGACGGCGATCGAGCGGCTCGTCGAACGCATGCGCGGGACCTCGCGCGGCGTGAAGATCCAGGGCGTCGATGGGGTGATGGTGCGTTATGCGCAGTGCTGTCAGCCGGTGCCAGGCGATTCAGTCGTCGGCTACGTCACGCGCGGCCGCGGCGTGAGCATCCACCGTGCAGACTGTCCCAACCTTTTGATCCTGGTGCACGAACCAGAACGCCGTCTGGAAATCGATTGGACGGAACAACCCGGTGAACGCTTTGTGGTTCGGCTCGCGCTCGCGGGGTACGATCGTCGCGGTCTGTACGCCGATCTCGCCGGCGCGATCTCAGCGACCGGGACAGACATCCGCGGGCTCGAGCTCAAGACCACGGACAGCCGCGTGAGTGGCGCGGCGTTAGTCGAGGTGGAGAACCTCGCTCACCTTCAGAAAATCATGAAGGCGGCGCGCCGCGTGAAAGGGATTACCGAGGTCGCGCGCCGCGAACGGATTACCGAGGACGAGGCCTAACGCGCCTTTAGGGCCCTCCATTCGCGAGCGTCCGCCAGTCGGTCACAGGACGATCGTATTCTGTCAACTCGGCGAGCCGTCCGCGCCCGTGGACCGTCAGGAGCCACGCCGTTCGATCGGCCTCGAAATAGAGCAGCGCATCATTTGCCGTGGAACCGAGGTCGTGTGCCCACAGGACCTGCGTGCGGAGCAAGTCTGCGCCATTCTGTACCCATTCGTTCTGCGACTTATACGTAGGTGCATAACGAACAAAGACCACGTGTTTCCCGGGCTTCGCCCGCAAGGTCTCTGCAATGGCTTCCCGCTGGCGCGCCCAATATTCGGGCGACGTCGACACTCGCTCCATGGGACCATGCGAGACCAACTGCACCACACCTAACGAGCCGAGCCAGATTGACGCCGCGGCGACAAACCCACGTCCGACCCGATGTCGTGACCAGCGAAAACGAGCGATCACGCCGCAACCGAGAGCGTACAGGATGATCAAAGGCGGCAACGCGGGGCCGAGGTAGTGCGGCTGAAAGAAACTGGACAGGCTAACAACAACACCAACTGCCGCCACCGACCCGACAAGGATCCACGAACGGCGATCGCGCATTGCGAACGGAAACAGCAGAAGTACGATGGCGAACTTCGGGTCGGGCAGGTAATAACCGAGGGTTTCGGATTTGGCCCGGTACCACATCGTCGACAGCCAGTGTTCGCGGATGCGCGAATACGCGCCAAGATCGAAGCGCAGCCGCTCGCTCTGAGTCACGCGCAAGTCAGTGTTGACAGCCTTGACCGGTTGCCACGTGAAGGGCGGCGCGCCGGCTGCGTTTTGTTCATACACGGTGTACGGAAGGCGCAGCGCATTGCCCGTTACGGCCTTATTATGCGCGCCAAGCAGAACGGCGCAAAAGGCGACAACAACGGCACCGCCTAACGTCACGCGCGCGACGTGCTGCCGCTCTTTTGACGTGAAAAACCACCAAACGAAGTAACACGCTGGAAGAAGGGAGGCCGCCAAGCCTTCCGCGGGTCGTGTCAGCGCGAGCGACATGGCGCCCAGGCCCAGCAACACGCCGATCCAATAAGGCCGGTCTGTATCCAGTCGTCGGATGCTACCGAACAGCAGCGCGCTGCCCGCGACCGCAAGCGATGATCCCCAGTACCCCGAAGCCCACTCGGTATCGGCAAGGACGAGGATCATGATCCCCGCAGTGAAAGCCGCAGCGCGCCGGGGCAGCCAACCGGTCAGCATCCAGTACATCGCTGCCCCCATGAAGGCGAACGCCAGCCACTGTCCCAAACGTGCGCTGCCGCCTAACGCAATGCCGAGCGCGAGGAAGAGACTGTGGCCAGGCAGGTATTTCGAGGCATAGGACGGTTGCTGCAGCACGTGCATCGTCTCGATCGCGGCCGGCAGCGGATACGCTGGATTTGTCAGACGGCCGCTGGCGAACGTCTCGGCTGCAAGCACGTAACTGAACTCGTCATGTGATCGTGGCAGCGGCCACCCGTCTGCGACTGTTCCGATGACCGCCAGGGCAAAACTTGCCGCTGCCGCGATCGCGACGGGGAAGAACGATCGTGGGGACGTCTTCAGGCTTTTGGTCGGACTCGAGGTCATTATTCTCGGGCAGCGAAGCAAGCGAGCTACGGCAGTGGCACGGCGGCGGGGATTCAAGTCGCATGCCGACCGCGCGCGGCGAGTCGCCTAACGAGCAGGCGGATGATGTCGGGGAGCGGCGCGGTCTGAGCTTGTCGGAGACGAAGGCTCGCAACCTCTCGCTAGGCGGCGGTGCAGAAGACCACTTCTGTCACGCGGGCGATTATGTCACGCGGGCAACGCACAGCCTCACATTCTGTGACATCACGGGAGTGTGGCCAACGTGCTCAAAACATGTTGCGCTGCGTCACTCATGCTGCGAGCGCGGTCCCGCATGGCTTCGGCGTCAGCCTGACCGAAGAAACTTACACACCGCGGTCATTTTGACGGTTCGCAAACACCGAACCGTTAGGCGGAGCGCAAGTGCTTGCTGCATAACGCGTCCCGCCACCCTCCCATGCGTCGCACAGCGGACGTCTTGTCTGGTCAAGTATCACACTGTTTAGGCCGCGTTCTTGCTCGAAGGCATGCCGAAGTCTCGATGGCAAAGGGGAGATTATGGCGGTTCAAACCAAACAAAATCGGCGGCGCTCGCGGCCCGGCTTCACGATGGTGGAGCTGATGATCGTTATCACGGTTCTCGGAATCGTTACTGCGATTGCTCTACCGAACGTGAATAAGTCGATGCGGCAGCGCCGTGTTATTGCGGCGGCGAACGCGCTGGCCAGTGATGTGGAGGCCGCGTACGCGCTCGCCGCGCGCCAGCGACGGCCCGTGCGGCTCACATACCACGCAAGCAGTGGTGAAGTCCGTGTGGCCGACCGCAGTACCGGAACGGTGTATCGACGCCGGGCGCTCAGGACGAATTCGGAATACAACCTGGATGCCATAAGTATGACACCGCCAGTCGTGGACGTCTTTCCGACTGGAGCCAGCACGACCGCTTTTAATGTCCACCTAACGAATGGAACCTATCAGCGTCAGGTCCAGGTTGCACGATCGGGCCTGACACGGGTGATTGTCCCATGATGCGCACATCACGATCGACACGAACGGCACGCCGTCTTGCGCGCGGCCGACGCGGTTTTGGTTTGGTTGAGATCCTCTTCGCCGTCGTCATTACAACGATTGCGATGATCGGTCTCGCTGGAATGCTCCTGCACTCCGCGCGTGCAGCAACGCTGGTTTCGATCCGCAACGCACGCTCGGCTGCCGCTTCGCAGCAGCTCAACCGCCTTGCGGCGGCGCCCTACGCCACGCTCGATAGTCAGGCCGGGTGCGTGACGGTGAGTATCCAGCCGTTTCCCCACACACGCTGCATCGCGGTGCAGGCGATCGCCGGTGGATCGGGCGCCAAGCAGCTCCGCCTGATCATCCGGCCGGTCAATACGAGAGTACGGGCCGATACGCTCTACCTAACGCGGACGCTCGGAGCGACTGTCAACCCGGTGGCATCATGACAACGCGTACACTCGTCCGGCCTCGCGCCGGCATGGGCATACCCGAGCTTCTCGTGGGCATGGTCGTCATGGGAATCATCGGCATCGCGGCTACGAAGACCTTCCTCTCGCAGACACGCTTTGCCGACATGCAGCAGAAACGGCGGGCGGCGCGCAACGTTGCGCGGGCACCGATCAATCCGCTGATGTCGGAAATGCGCATGGTGTAGAAC
>DATFBW010000251.1:0-14711 GCA_035253645.1 Gemmatimonadaceae bacterium
CCCGAAACCTTCTACCACTTCGGTCTCTCCCGGCCCTACGTCCGCTTCAGGAGCGGCCCGACAGGATACGTCGCGTAACAGATCACGGGTGGCGTGGCGATACCCACTTGCTGCAAAAAGAGCGATAGCGCCAGTTCGCGCGGGGCACGTGTTGGCGCGAGGAAGACATCGCCTCGGATCGCGGCAAGCAGTCCGCCATGACGCGCGCGACGCACGACGACGCGCACGGCGCAGTCTGGAAGTGAGACTGCGTACGCGGCACCGCGCCCGCTCAACTCCTTTTTATATGCCTGAGTGCTCGCCCAATCGTGCAGGGAGCTCCGGGCAAGGATGCCTTCGACAGCTCCGGCGCATTGTGCGATTACGACTGCATCCGCTCCCTGCTGCCTAACGTGAACGTAACCTTCCGGGAGCGAAAAGCTCACCGCAGCGCCCGGTGAACCGTCACCGGATCGCTCTTCCCTCGCAGCGTAAGTGGCGTATGCGACGTCAGATTGTGGGCGCGCTTGAGCGCGTCCTTGAAGGAGTCCGACAGCAACACCTCCCCACCTCCGGCCCACGCGCATATGCGGCTCGCCGTATTTACGGCGTCTCCGATCACGGTGTATTCGAGCCGCTTCTCCGACCCGATGTGACCTGCGAATGCTTCGCCGTAGTTCAACCCGATCCCGATCGAAAGCTCGGCCCGCCCCTCGGCTCTCCACTGTGTGTTGAGCTGTTCCACTGCATCGACCATGTCGAGCGCCGCGTCGAGCGCGCGATCGGCATCATCGCTGTTGCTGATCGGCGCTCCCCACTGCGCCATAACGGCGTCGCCGACGAACTTGTCCAGCGTGCCTGCGTGCTTGAACACGCAGTCCACCATTTCGGTGAAAAACTCCGACAACAACTTCGCCGTCTCGTCAGGCGACATCCGGGCGGCCAGCGGCGTGAAGTTCCGAATGTCAGCGAACAGAACGGCGACGTTGCGCCGCTCTCCACCGGGACGCACCGCCTCTGGAGTCGCCGCGATGCGCGCGGCCAGGCTCGGTGCAAAGAAGCGCTCGAAGTTCGACCGGATGAGTGATTCCTGCCGGCTGCGCTCCGCGAACCGCAGGTTGTCAATCGCTACGGCGCCGATACCCGCAAACGCGACGAGAAAGTCGAGGTCCTCATTCGTGACGCGACTCATCGTTGCCGGGCTGTCGACATAGAGGACGCCTAACACGCGTCCTTCGCCGCCCATGAGCGGTACACACGCGGCAGACCGTGAGAGGCCGCTGTGACCCGCTGCATTCCCCCCGGCCACGTTATCCGAAAGCACGGCCACGCGCTCTTCCATCGTCCCACGCGCGAGCGCCACGGGCAGCACTCCCGTGATCGGCGATGAGTCACGGTGCGACCCGTACGCCAATTGCAGCTCGTCCTTGTCATCCACGAGCAGGACGGCTGCGCGATCGACATCGACGAGGCGGAACACAAACTCGACGATCTTTTGCAGGAGCGAGTCCCGATCCGTAGGTCTCGTTAGGGCCTTCGAGACTTCCAGCAGCAACATCAGGCGTAGCCGGTCGCGCTCGTATTGCGGGAGGAGTGGCGCTGTTTCTCCGATCGCGCGCTGAGCTCCACTCGCGCGCAACGCACGCTCGAGTGCTTGATCGGCGTCTGGAACTGGGACCTGCCTGATGATCGTGGTGCCTGCACGAGCTGCGCGCCGGATCCCCGCGGCCGACGCATCGTCGACGAGCACCGGGCTCAATTCACGCAACTCGAAGAGCACGCGGCCGAAGACGATGCGATCGCCAGGCGTGAGTCGCATCGTCTGGTCGCGTGGAATTCCGATCCCGTTTACGAACGTACCGTTGCTCGAGCCCAGATCCCGCAGCGACACGCTCGCACCCTCCACCTGCAGCTCGGCGTGACGGCGCGAAACTGTCGGGTCGAGAACGGGGAGATCACTGCTGAGAGCACGCCCCAACACGAGCGGCACGCCAGGGCGCAGCTCGAAAGAGAGGTCTCCATCCGCACTTACCATTCGGTACGGCATTAGCTCGGGAATATGGCCCGCTCTACGAGGGACGCCTAGCCTTGCGATGCACTGCGGGAGGCTGCGGTCGCGCGCACGAGGCCGATTGCCGACAGCATCGCGCGCATCTTGTTTTCCGTCTCTTCCCATTCACGTTCGGGGACCGAGTCGGCGACGATACCCGCACCCGCGTTGACAGACACGTCACCGTGCGCGATGACGCACGCGCGGATTGCGATCGCGAGGTCCATGGCACGCCGATCAGCCGCGATGTAGCCGACAGCGCCGGCGTAGGGACCGCGACGTTCCGGCTCCAGCTCATCGATGATTTCCATCGCGCGCACTTTTGGCGCGCCGGTCATTGTTCCGGCGGGGAACGTGGCTCGTAAGGCATCGATTGCCCGGACGTCCGTGCGCAGCTTGCCTTCGACGTCGCTGACGAGGTGCACCACGTGCGAATAGCGCTCGACTCGCATGAAGTCGGTAACGGCGACGCTTCCATAGTCCGCCACGCGCCCCACGTCGTTCCGTCCCAGATCGACGAGCATCACATGTTCGGCGCGTTCTTTCTCATCGGCGAGTAGATCGCGCGCAAACGCTTCGTCTTCGCTGGCGCTCCGGCCGCGCGGACGCGTGCCCGCGATGGGTCGCAGTGTGATGGCGTCGTCGTCGACGCGAACGAGCAGCTCCGGCGAGCTCCCGACGAGCGCCATCTCATCCAGCTCGAGCAGAAACATGTACGGCGATGGATTGATGGCGCGCAGCGCGCGGTACAGCGAAAGCGTGTCGAAATCGTGCGCGACTACAGTCCGTCGAGCGAGCAGCGTTTGAAAGACGTCGCCGGCGAAGATGTACTCCCGGATTCGCTCTACATCGCGCATGTAGGCATCGCGCGAATATGCTGATTTGCCTGTCGCGATCGGCGCGCCGGGCCGCACGGCGATGTGTGGAAGTGTAACGTCGCCGCGCAGCCGTTTCTCGAGGCCCTCCAGCTTCTCGAGCGCCTGTGCATAACGACGCTCCAGCTCCTCCCGGCCGAGGTTGGCCTGCGTTTCGACGCCGGTGACGAGCCGTGCCTCGCCACGCAAGTTGTCCACGATAATCAGCGCTTCCGTGAACACGAACAGCGCGTCCGGCACCGCCACGGTACGTGGCGGCGCGTTAGGCAGCCGCTCGATCGCGCGCACCATATCGTAGCCCAGGTAGCCGACGGCACCACTCCAAAACCTGCCTAACGCGGGCACGTGGGCCGCGCGCGCAGCCGCCAGCTTGTCGTCCAGGTCCGCGAGAGGGTCGCGCGGCGATCGCGCGCCGTGCCAGCCGCGCGCGCGGTCCCAGTCTTCCACCGTGCCATCGGTGACGCGCCAGGCGGCGCGCGGCTCGGTCCCGATGAACGTGTAGCGCGACCACTGCTCTCCTCCCGCGGGAGCGGACTCCAGGAGGAACGAGAATGGCGCCCGCCGCACTTTGGCGTAGGCCGCAACCGCGGTCTGAGTGTCGAGGAGCACGTCTCTCCAGACCGGGACCAAGGCCCCCTGGGCCGCCAGCTCCATGAACTCGGCGATCGTCGTCACGCCGGTAAATAGCCTGGACGGGGAGGCTAAGTCAATGTATTGCAAGCTGTTATGAGGAGCAGAGGAGCAGGGAGCGGAGAGCGCGAAAGTCGATTCGTCCTCCGTAGCTCTGTGCTCCTCGCTTCGCGCTCCACGCAGTCTGCATTCGAATGTGCGACCTGGCGGAGATATGCGACGCCGCGCAGCCGTCAATCGTCTAACCCTATGCCTGACCAGCGTTTCACCCACGGTGTCGATGCCCCGATTTGCGACTTTCCGCCTCGCGTCCCACCTGTCTCCCGCCCACACGCGGGCGGCTCGTTAGGCACGGCCGCAGATGCGCTCGTACCGCGACGAATGGCTCCTGCCAACGCTCGAGTCGATCATCGGCCCGTCCGGGCTCGAGGCTGTACGTCAAGCGGGTGGAGATAGTCTCTGGGAGGCAGCGGTTCGCCGTCAGCTCGTCACGGACGACCGGCTGCTCGAAGCGCTTGCAGCGCGTTATCGCATGGGGCTCGCCAACCTGGAGCTCACGTCGGCGCCCGCGCGGGATCTGATTCCAGAAGCGCTCGCTCGCAAATACCGTATTCTGCCGCTGGCGGTGTCGGATTCGGCGATCGACATCGCTACCGCCGATCCTAACGACATCGATTGCGAGCGCACGTTAGGCTTCGCCACCGGGCGGTCGGTGCGCATGTGGCTCGCCGCGCCGGGACGCATCCTCGAGCGCATCGAAGAAGTGTATCGCCCCGAAAACGCCGTCGAAAAAATCCTCGACAGCGTCGGCATGGAATACGACGTCATGTCGATCGCCGAAGCGGCAGTCGACGACGATATCGCGCTCTCGACAGACAAGGCGGGCGAGCGTCCGATCATCCGGCTCGTCGATCACATCATCGCGCAGGCGATCGCGCAACGTGCCAGCGACATTCACATCGAGACCGAAGAAGGCGGTCTCGTCGTCCGCTATCGGGTAGACGGCGTTCTCAAGCAGACGATGACGCTCCCGCGCGCCGTTGCGCCGCCGCTCGTGTCGCGGGTGAAAATCATCTCGGGGCTCGATATCGCGGACCGTTTGCGTCCACAAGACGGTCGCGCGCGCGTCTCGGTGAACGGCGCACGTGTCGACCTACGCATCTCCACGCTTCCCGCGTCGAATGGTGAAAAGGTTGTGGTTCGCGTACTCGACGGACGCGCGACGCCGCTCGCCCTGGACGGTTTAGGTCTCACCGCGCATGACTTCGCGCGCGTGCAGCAACTCGTGAACCTGCGCGAAGGGATTGTGCTGGTCACCGGGCCCACGGGTTCGGGCAAGACAACGACACTGTATTCGGCGCTGCGCGTGATTCAGGCGCGCGGTGTGAACACCGTGACCGTCGAAGATCCAGTCGAATACAAGATCCCGGGCATCGTACAGGTGCAGGTGAACGAGAAGGCGGGCCTAACGTTTGCTAACGCGCTCCGGTCGATCCTGCGGCAAGACCCCGACGTGGTGCTCATCGGGGAAATCCGCGACCGCGAAACCGCGGCAATCGCGACACAAGCTTCGCTCACGGGCCACCTGGTGCTCTCGACGCTGCACACGATTGACGCGGCGAGCTCGGTCTTCCGGCTCATCGACATCGGCGTGGAGCCATACAAAATTGCGGCGGCGCTCAAAGGCATCATCGCGCAGCGTCTCGTTAGGCGGTTGTGCCCGGCCTGCCGCGCTCCGATCACCACGCCCGTCGACGAGCGATTTCGGCAGTGGATTCCGAGCGGTGTGGAGTTGTACCGGCCGGTGGGATGCGTCGAATGCGGCGCTTCGGGATACCGCGGCCGTGTCGCCGTCACCGAAGTCATCATCGCCGATAGCGAGCTCGAGCGCGCCATTTCGTTAGGCGAGACTAGCGAGCGAGTAACGGAAATCGCGCGCGCAGCCGGCATGCGGTCGCTGTGGGAGTCGGGCATCACCCACGTGCTCGATGGATTGACGGATCTCGAGGAGCTGGGACGCGTGCTGGAGGTCCCCGTCACCGCGCCGCGCCGTGCCACGCCGCGCTCGAGCGCAACGATGCAGCCGTCGCACACGCCGATGACGCGCTCGCAATCCGCTGGAATGCGTGCGGACGTCACGGGCGAGGTGCCGAGCTTCGACAAGTCGCGGCAACGGCGCGCTGGCGAGACGCCGCGCACTGCGGCAGCGCTGGATCATGCCTTCGAGCTTGTTGATGATCTCAAGCCAGGCAGAACGGACGGCGCGATCCGCGAGCGCGTACTCCTCGTGGAGGACGAAGCTCCGTTGCGCGGTGTGCTGCGCGACTTGCTCGAGCGTGAGGGTTACGTGGTGATCGAAGCGGCTGACGGCGTTCAGGCTCTGGATGGCATCGACCGCTCGGCGCCCGACCTCATAATCCTCGACCTGAACCTCCCGCGTCTGGACGGCTTTGGAGTGCTCCAACACTTGCGGACGCGAGCATCGACCTCGGCCCTGCCTGTGCTGGTGCTGACAGCCAAGGGCGATGAAGACAGTGAGGTTCGCGTTTTCGAAGCCGGCGCCAACGATTTTCTCACGAAGCCGTTTCGGCCGCGCGCGCTGATTGCGAGACTCAAGGCACTCTCGACGCGCCGCGAGTCGGCGAACGCGCGAAAGTAAACCCGCGCGCCGCCTCCACCGACGCGTTCTCTTCGTCGGTGAGACCAATGATACAGATCACGGTCGGTACGGTGGACGTGTATGTCGTTAGGCAGCGGGCGGAGCTGGAGGTTCTCGTGATGCGCCGCGCCTCGGGCGTGCGCTGCCCAGGCGCGTGGGAGGCCATCCACGGCCGCATCGAAGCCGGGGAGCTGCCCGAGCAATGCGCCGCGCGAGAGCTCGCCGAGGAGACGGGCCTGGCTGTCGAGCGCCTCTACAACGTGCGATGTCACGCGTTCTACCTGCCGCGGCAACAAAGAGTCAATGTGGCCGTCGCGTTCGCGGCGTTTGTTTCGAGTGACGCCACGGTGCGCACGGGACCGGAGCATGACGCGATCGAGTGGCTCTCCCCTTCCGAGGCAACCGAGCGCTTTTCCTGGCCGCGCGCGCGCGACGTTTTGCGCGACATTACACAGCTTCTGCGCGATGGAACCGCAGGGCCGCTGGAGGATGTCCTGCTGGTCGACTTGGATTAGGCGTTAGCTGCCGTCCGACGTGCGACGCTCGCGCGTCGTCGACAGGATGTCGTAGCCGGTGGGCGCGTTAGGCTTGACGCGCACACTCTTGGCCGGAATCCCGACGTTCACGTGGTATGGCCGCACATCTTTGGTCGCCACCGCGCACGCGCCGACCATAGCGTTCTCACCGACGCGGACACCGGCGAGCACCGTCGCGTGGTAGGTGATGCGCACGCCCTCTTCCAGAACAGTCACGGCGTTCGTGACGTCCTTCTGTTCGACGATACTATGCGTGTGGCTGTAGATGTTCGCGTAGTCCGAGATGGAGACGCGGTTGCCTAACACGATCCCGCCGCGATCGTCCAGGAGAACGTGGCGGTGCACGACCACGTCGTCGCCGACCACCATGTTATAACCGAACGAGAACTCCACGTGCTGAAACGCTTTGAAGTTCTTCCCGCATCGCTTGAAGATGTGCGGCGCGAGAATACGCCGCAGCTTGACCCCCAGATCGACATTCTGCCCGCCGACGGGAAGGCGATCGAACGAATACCAGAGCCAGAGGAGCGGCTTTACCCGTTGGAAGCGGGTGTCATCGCAGTCCTGATAGTATTCCGGCTCGAGCGTGATGTTGCGCGGATCCAGCGCTGCCAGCGCCACGCGAGTGCCTAACGGTATGCGATCATCCCGTTCCGCCTCCTCGAGGTTGCCCGCGTATTGCGGATACGCGAGCTGCGCGAGCGTATCGCGGCACAGCCTAACGCGATCGCACGAGGGATCGGCCAGTTCCTGTTCGATCTTGCCGAGCCAAGTGTCGCTCAGCGGCGCGGCGGGCCGCGGTGCCAGAGTTCGCAGTGGAAGCCACATACCGTCACACCTCCCTAGGATCGCGCGCGCGATCGAATGAGCTGCCGCTCGCGCTCGATGCGTTGCAACGTCGCGCTCCAGTCGCCGTTCCGCGTAGTCTCGTAAGTCACGGTCAGCGGCTGATTCGCGTCCAACTGTCCTTCGAATACGTAAACCGCGCTGTGAGTTTCCCGCTGCCGGACACGGTTCTGACCAAACCCGGGTGTCAGCGGCAGCACGGCAAGCGGCCTGAAGTCGCGCCCAACGTTCGTAATGACGAGGTCCATCGGGTTGAACCGCGTTTCACCGGGCTCGACGCTGAAGAACGAAACGTACCATAACGAGAAACGCGTAACGCCGGTGCGCCGGGTGATGGCAGTCAACTGGTCGCGCTGACTTTCACGAAGCTCGTGCAGCGCACGGTATGAATCCGACGCCAAGGTGCGCAGCACCGATTCGTCGAGAGGCAGGGCGCGCACTTGCAGGGAAAACACGTCCAGGCGCAAAGAGAGATCGTCCTGTCGCAGCGTCCCGTAGCCGGCGGGAAGAAGCGCCACCAACGTGTCAGTGGGTACAGCCGGCGCCGGAGTACCGACATTCGCGGGCGGCGGCGCGCTACAGCCGATAATTCCCGCGGCGAGTGCGGTCGCCAAACGCATCTGTTACGGACGCACCAACGCGACGACGGCCGCGGCGAGCTCGTCGCGTCCCTCGCCGGTGACGGCGCTAAACGGCACGACTTGATCTTTGTTCAAGCCTAACGTGTTCGTGAGCGCAGCGATGCGCTCCGCAGCCATGCTCGAGCTCAACTTGTCGATCTTCGTGATGACGACCATCACTGGCAGACGCCGCTCGGCCAGGAACTCGAGCATCTGCAAATCGTCGGTCGTCGGCTCGCGCCGCACGTCGAGCAGCAACACCAGGCCGCGCAGCGTGCGCGTTTCTCGGAGGTAGTTCTCGATAAGCGGACGCCACGCCGCACGTGCGCTCTTCGCGACGCGCGCGTAGCCGTAACCGGGGAGGTCGACCAGGACGAACTCGTCATTCACCGCGAAGAAATTGATTTCGCGGGTGCGGCCAGGTGTCCGGCTCACGCGGGCGATGGCCCGTCGCCTAACGAGGGCATTGAGCAACGACGACTTGCCGACGTTGGAACGTCCCGCGAAGGCAACTTCCGGAAGCGCTACCGCCGGCCGCCAAGGCATCTCCGTCGTCTTCCCCATGCTGTCGGGTAGCGCTGCCATCCCTCCGAGAAACTCGACGCGCTTGATGGGCAAGGGATCGCTACCAGCCCGCGGCGCCTGGCTCACGACGGAATCGGCGGCGGTGCCTCCGGCAGCGGTTGCACCACGTCGGCGTGCGTCACTTCGGGCGCCGTCCCGCGTCGCCCGCGCGACTTGGAACCTGGTAGCGCCCCGGTGCTCTCGGCGGGCAACTGCCGCAAGGCGAGGCCGAGTGCTTCGTCCATTGTCCGGACAGGATGGAAGCTCAAACCGTTGCGCACATCTTCGGGGAACTCTCCCAACTCGCGCTCATTTTGTCGCGGAATGATCAAGTGCCGGATGCCGCTGCGTAGCGCAGCCACGGATTTCTCTTTGAGACCGCCGATTGGGAGCACGCGACCGCGCAAGGTCACTTCGCCCGTCATTGCCACGTCGCCCCTGATGGGCGTGCCAGTGAGCGCGCTCGCCAGCGCAACCGCGATCGCGACCCCGGCGGAGGGACCATCTTTGGGCGTCGCACCGGTCGGGATATGTACGTGGACATCGCGCGTTTTGTAAAAGTCCGCTGGAATGTTGAGCGCGCCGGCGCGTGAGCGTGTGTAGCTCAGCGCCGCTGTGGCCGACTCCTTCATGACGTCGCCTAACGTGCCAGTGAGCACGAGGCGGCCGCGGCCAGGGACGATGCTGACTTCCACTTCGAGCACTTCGCCCCCGACGCTCGTGTACGCAAGTCCGGACGCGACGCCGACTCTGTCGTCGAGCGACGTGTCATCCGGGTCGTATGGCGCGATGCCGAGAAGCTCCTTGAGCTCATCGGCACGTATACGGTCGGGCTCAGCTTCGGCGTTAGGCACTTCCGCGGCCGGAACGGGTCTCTCCGCACGCCGGCGTGCTACCTTGCGGGCGATGCGCGCGATCCGGCGCTCCAGCTCGCGCACACCGGCTTCCCTCGTGTAGCCGCGCACGATCGCCGGCACGACGTCATTCTCGAACACGACCGAGCTGCTGACGACGCCATGACGTTCCAGCTGTTTCGGGATCAGGAACTGCTGTGCGATGGCGAACTTCTCGAGGTCCAGGTACCCGCTCAACCGGATGATTTCCATCCGGTCCCGCAGCGCGTCCGGAATTGCAGGAAGCGTGTTCGCCGTCGTAATGAACAGGACGTGCGAGAGGTCGTAGTCGACCTCCAGGTAGTGGTCGTTGAACGCGCGATTTTGCTCCGGATCGAGCACTTCGAGCAGCGCGGCCGAGGGGTCGCCGCGGTAATCGGCGCCGAGCTTGTCGACTTCGTCGAGGAGGAGGACAGGGTTGATGACGCCTGCGCGGCGCATCGACTGTACGATGCGCCCCGGCAGCGACCCGATATACGTGCGGCGATGCCCGCGGATCTCTGCCTCGTCGCGCACCCCGCCTAACGACATGCGCACGAACTTCCGCCCGATCGCGCGAGCGATGGAACGGCCTAACGACGTTTTGCCGACGCCCGGCGGCCCGACGAGACAGAGGATCGGCCCTTCGGTCTTGCCGACCTGCCGAATGACAGCGATGAAATCGAGGATACGGTCTTTGACCTCTTCGAGGCCGTAGTGATCCTCCTCGAGCACCTGGCGCGCGTGCGCGATGTCGAGCACGTCCTCGGTGCGTTCTGTCCACGGCAGCGCGAGCAGCCAGTCGAGGTAGTTGCGCGAGACGGTCGCCTCGGGGGCGAGCGGAGACATGCGGCGCAGGCGGCGCACCTCTCGGCGCGCACGCTCCAGCACCGGCTCCGGAAACCCTTTTTGCTCGATGCTCTGCGCGAGGTCGTCGAGGTCGTCGCCGTCTTCGCTCCCAAGCTCGCGGTGGATCGCGCGCAATTGCTCCTGGAGGTAGAACTCGCGCTGATTGCGGAAGAGCGAGCCGCGGACGTCGTCGTCGATTTTGCGCTCGAGGCGCAGCAGGTCGATCTCGGACGAGAGCTGTTTCGTCAGCTCATCGAACATGTCGCCTAACGAGCGCGACTCGAGCAGCCGCTGGCGCAGGTCGGTGCGCACGGCGACGTGTGAGGCCACGATGCTTGCAACCCGCTCGGCCACGCCGGTCCCCTGCGCCATTGTCACAACCTCGGGCGGGACACGCCGCTGCAGACCGACGTACTCTTCGAAGCGATCGAGCGTACGCCGCATGCGCGCGTCCAGCTCAGCGGCATCGGCGGCCGCCAGCTCCTTGGTGAGCGGAGCCGGGGCGATGGTCCCACGCAACGTCGCTTTGTATGTGGAGTAGCGTGTGATCCGCACGCGGCCGATCCCTTCCACCAACGCGCGCAGCGTTCCGTTGGGCAGCCGGACAACCTGATTGAGCCGGGCGACTACGCCTACCCGGTGGAGGTCCGTAGCGACGGGGTCCTGCACCTCGCCGTCCTTTTGCGAGACCACCAGGACGCAGCGCTCTTCAGTGGTGGCGGCTGCCTCCACGGCAGCGACCGACATATTGCGCCCGACCACGAGAGGCATGACGGCATACGGAAAAAGCACGACGTCCCGCAGCGGCAGCACCGGCAAGCGCTCGGGGACGTTGAAGACTTCGTTGTCGCGGAAAAGCAGAGGCATGCCGAAAGCTAACCCGTGATTACCTCTCGATAATCACCGACTCGAAATTCACGGGTGATTTGTAACGCGCCGCGTGCACAACGCGCCGAAAACCCGTTGGATCCGAAGCGTCTCGTATCACGACAGCTACTTCTCGTGACTCCGGCTGCTCGGCCAACGGCGTGGCCAGGATCACGCGCCCAATCACGCCCGGGCAACTCGAGTCTCCGACATAGACCTCTCTCAAATCGAGACGTCGCAGACTGAATACCGCCGCCATCCGGACGGGCCTCTCGAGCGCCACGCGCCACAGGGGACACCACACGGAACCAGCCTGTCGCCCATTGACCTGAAGGGCGATTACAGCCTCCGGGAGCTGGGCTGCACGCACACCAGTAACCGCGAACGTCTCATTCACCGCTTCTTCGGCGGTGACGACGTGCTCGACATTCCATTCCCACGGAACCCCGGCGATGCGAAAGGCCAGGGTCTGGCCGGTCGTATCGCCTACCGACTGACTGTTTTTGTAGCGCGCATTGTTGCCGAGCGTGACGATCGACACGACGACTTCGGGTGTGCGCCGATTGCCGCAGAACGGAATCGTCCAGTAGCTGCCTAACTGGAATCGTATGGCGGCGGGGAGGGAATCAGGTGGCCGTTCGTATACCGAGCGCATGAGGTGAGGCCGGCTGCACCGCACGAGAGTTGGCAGGTCGATAAAGGCGCCGCGCTGGCCTTCGACGGCGCCGCGAATCACGGAAATATTGAGAACATAGAACAGGTACTCGGCGGCTTGGGCGGAAGCCGTATCCAGCGGCATTTCGTCCGCTGCCACGTTAGGCACGGGAAATCGAAACAGTCCCGTCGCGCTGTCAATCGAAGCGTGGAGCGCGGGAACTAGCGCATCGCGCTGAACGCGAGCGTCGTCGACCTCGTTAGGAACCGGTCTTTCGTCGTGCGCGAGCGAGTCGACCAGGCTGCCGCAGCTCGCGAGGGAAACGCACGCGAGCGCGCAGATGAGCAGACGGTGGCATGAATGGGAGACCACGACGCCGCCTCGGTTCAACGACCACTGTCTAACCCCGGACGCGTGCCGATTGTTACGTGAGCAGCTGACAGCTGTCAGCTGCAAGCCGTCAGCTGCCAGCTAAGCTTCTTTCTTACGCCTCTGGGCAGCGATTTCGAGCATCGGGGGCTGGGCATTCACTACGCATGCCTCAGTCACCTTCACCTCGATGACGTCCTCGCGGCTGGGCAGGTCGAACATCGTATCCATCAGAATACCTTCGACAATGGCCCGTAACCCGCGCGCTCCTGTCCCGCGCTTCAGTGCTCGCTGAGCGATCGCACGCAGTGCCGAGTCCTCGAACGTGATCTTTACGTCTTCGAGCTCGAAGAGCTTGATGTATTGCTTCGTGATCGCGTTCTTCGGCTCCTTGAGAATCCTAACGAGCGCGTCTTCATCCAGCGCTTCGAGCGGGACGCTCACCGGGAGACGGCCCACGAGCTCGGGGATGAGCCCGTAGCGCAGCAGGTCATCCGGCTCCACCTGCGCGAAGATGTCATCCTTCTGCTTGGCGCCGGCCTGGCCCGAAGTTTTGTCAGCGTTCGAGAAGCCGATCTGCTTCTTGCCGATGCGTGCCTCGATGATCTTCTCGAGACCATCGAACGCGCCACCGCAAATGAACAGGATGTCCTTGGTATTGATCTGGATGTATTCCTGCTGCGGATGCTTGCGTCCACCCTGCGGCGGAACGGATGCGACGGTGCCTTCGAGGATTTTGAGGAGCGCCTGCTGAACTCCTTCACCGGACACGTCGCGCGTGATGCTCGGATTCTCCGACTTGCGCGCGATCTTGTCGATTTCGTCGATGTACACGATCCCACGCTCGCATTCGGCGACGTTGAAGTCGCCGGCCTGCAGCAGCCTAACGAGAATGTTCTCGACGTCTTCGCCTACGTAGCCCGCTTCTGTCAGGGTCGTGGCGTCCGCGATCGTGAAGGGGACGTCCAGCAGTCTTGCGAGGGTTTGCGCGAGGAGGGTTTTGCCGACGCCGGTGGGGCCGATGAGCAGGATGTTCGACTTGTCGAGCTCGACTTCGTTCTCGCGCGCCGCCCCGGAATTGATGCGCTTGTAGTGGTTATAAACCGCGACCGACAGTGCTTTCTTTGCCTGCTCCTGCCCGATCACATACTGATCGAGCACGTCTTTGATTTCTTGCGGAGTGGGGACCTGGGTTATCGCTTCAGCGACTTCGCGCTCTTCGTCCTCGGCCAGGATCTCGTTACAGAGCGCAATGCACTCGTTGCAAATGTAGACGGACGGGCCGGAGATAAACTTCCGGACCGAATCCTTCGATTTACCGCAGAACGAGCAGCGTAGGTGCTTGTCGTGAGACATGGTCTACCGAGAAGCGATGGATGCGCCGCGGCGTAAATCGAGGCGGTCGAGAGGCGCGATAGGTAATAGTGCGTTCACGAACGGGTCAAGCAAAGTAGGTCAGATCCCAAAAGTGAGAATGTGTGTCAGAGCACTAAACGTGTTGCTGCCCATCGGTTTGTCATGCAGCGGCGGGAAATACCTACCCACGGCACGACCTAGCAAACTCTGCAATTCACGGGCCCTATGGCCCTAAGCGATTGCCTTCGCGGGTTCGGGGATTTCGATCCTCGTCGTCACGATGCTGTCGATAAGTCCATAATCCTTGGCCTCTTGCGCCCCCATCCAGAAATCGCGGTCTGTGTCGCGCTCGATCTGCTCGACGGGCCGGCCAGTGTGTTTGGACATCAAGTTGTTCATACGCGCCTTGAGATAGATGATCTCCTTGGCCTGGATCTCGATGTCCGACGCGGTACCGCCGCCGCCAGTTTGGGACGGCTGATGGATGAGGATCCGTGCATTCGGTAGAGCGAGCCGCTTACCGGCCCGGCCCGCGCTCAGCAAGAAGGCTCCCATGCTCGCGGCGATGCCGACGCAAATCGTGCTGACCGGTGCCTTCATGTACTGCATGGTGTCGTAGATGGCCATGCCGGCGTACACGCTCCCGCCCGGGGAGTTGATGTAGATCTGGATGTCGCGCTCGGGGTTATCCGCATCCAAGAAAAGGAGCTGCGCGATAACGATGTTCGCGACGTCGTCATTGATCGGCGTGCCCAGGAAAATGATGCGATCCATGAGCAGCCGGCTGAAGATGTCGTATGTCCGCTCGCCGCGTGGCGAGCGCTCGATGACGTATGGAGGATAAATCGTAGGCATATCCACTACTGCTAGGGGTTTGGGGTTAGGGGTTGGGGGTTAGTTAGTTGTTAGGCAGACTCGCCTAACCCCTAACCCCCAACCCCTAACCCCTATTCTATGGTGTTTTTCTCAAACAACCACTTAAAA
>DATFBW010000252.1:0-18917 GCA_035253645.1 Gemmatimonadaceae bacterium
CAAAGAGGAAGGCGCGGAGGTACTCCACCGTTTGCACGCCGGGCAACCAGCGGGAATCGACGCGCGCGTCGGCGATGCGGCCGTCCTTCACGGTACATGAGTTCACCACGCGGATGGTGCCGCCCACTGCCGCGATCTTGCGATCGAAGAGGAACGGCCGCGTTAGGCGCAGCAGCGCGTCGGGCTCGATGAGCGTGTCGGCGTCGCAGGCGAGGACGAAGGGGAAGCGCGACGCGTCCAGGCCTACGTTGAGCGAATCGGCCTTGCCTCCATTCGCCTTGTCGACGACGAGGAGCTTGGTCCACGTTTTCGATCTGTAGTAGGCGCGTACTCGCTCGGTGCGCAAGCGCCGCATGACCGCCGGAGGGCACTCGTAGAGGTCATAGGCGTCGATCAAGCGCTGCAGCGTGTCGTCCTTCGACCCGTCGTTGATCAGAACGACCTCGTAATACGGGTACCGCAACGTCAGGAGCGATCGCACGCTGTCCACGATGCTGACTGACTCGTTGTACGCTGGCACTATGATGCTGACGCGCGGCGCCGACGACGACGTTAGGCTTTTGATGAGCACGTCTTCACTGCCGAAACGCCAGTGCGCAAAGAGCTGCGGGGCCGCCAACACCAGCAGCAGCAGGAAAAACGAATTGACCATGAATGTGTACCACAGCACCGTCAGGTCCGCGGTACGGACGACGTCCGTTATCAAGGTCCCGAAGTCCATCGCCTAGACCTCGGACATTTCGATGACCGCCGCTGTCGAAAGCCCCGAAACGAGCGTCGACATGTCGCGCGCCATCTTGTCGTCACAGCGCGTGAGCTCGATCAGCGCGACGCGCCCTGGTCCGCCGATCTGTGCCAACGCGAGCGCCGAACGGTACCGCACCCACCATGAGAGGTCGCGCACGGCGCGCATGAGCTCCGTGATGGCACCGCCGCACCGGAGCGCGCCTAACGCACGGGCTGCCTGTGCGCGCACGCGCCAGTCCGGATCGGCCAGGAGACGCAACAACGTCGACGGTGTTTCGGGTTGCGCATGCCGTCGTAACGCGCGCGCCACGTGCACGCGAACTTCTGGTTCAGGATGCGTCGCCAGCTCGCGCACGCGTTCGAGCGCGACGGGGTGCGCCAGTGCCCCGGCCGCGTCGATCCAGGCATTCAGCGCATGCAGTGGGGCATCCGGCGTTAGGCGTTCGACGAGCGCATCGGCCACGAGGTTCGGATGGCGTGCTAACGCGGCGAACTGATACTGCTGCACCGCATCCCGCCGCAGTGGGAGGGTGTCCAGCTCGTGCGTGAGCAGCGGGCGCGATTTCAGGCGCGCCGCAGCGTCCATGGCGACGAGCCGCACGGCCGGACTCGGGTCGTCGATCAATGCCGCCATGAGCGCGGCGTCTTTCTCGTGTCCCACGACGGAGAGGAGGCGCGCGCAATCGAAACGCTTCCACCACAACAGAGATTGTGCATGACTCAGGATGGCTCCAACCCATGGCTCATCGCGTAAGGCGGCGGCCAGAATTTGTTGACGCTCGAACGTCACCTGTTGGGTGACCAGGCGCGCCACGCTGCGAAACGCCGTGATCGAACGCATCGAGCGCAGCTCTCGACGGATACCATCGACGTCGCCGTTGTTCACGAGCCACTCCTGAAGCACAGGTTCGAGCCTGGCGACGGCGGCTTCCAGCTCCCGATTCCGTGCGTCGAGAACACGCCGGAGGATGATGAGCGCGATGAACGACAGCGTGAGGGTCATCCCTCCCGCGTAGATGGCCCACTGCAGCGCTTCGAGGCTAAACACCTAAGCGTTTCCCGCGAGGTGCGACGCAACGGCAGTCCAACGTTGGATCTTGGCCATTAGCAATCGGACGTTGAACGGCTTCGCCAGGTGATCGATCGCGCCGCCGAGCAGCGAGCGCACCTGCACGGACTCGTCGGCGTGGGAGGAGAGGACGACAATGAGAAAGGAGTCCGGCCGGCTCACCGCTATGCGCTCCAGAATGGCATGGCCGTCCACGCCCGGCAGGTCCACGTCCAGGACCACCAGCGGGGGCTGCGGGCCTACCGTCATGCTCAGCAGCTCGCGTAACGCCACAGGCCCCGAGTCCAGAACACGATACTGCAAGCGCAGTTGATTCAGGGCGAAGCCGAGCATGCGGGAGAGAGAGGGGTCGGCTGTCGCGATAATGATCGCGGGGGTGACGGCGCGACGTCCCATGCGCGCACCTTTTGGGTGCACGGTTGGCCCCGATCCACCGTTATTCGCGGGGGTTGTAGAGCTAACTCCTTGTGCGGCAACGGCGGACGCCGACTCCGCCTGCGTCAGTTGAACGGCAGGCGATGCGGTTGCTCCGTTTTGCCCTTGGTTCGCGTCGTCCGCGGGCTCGGATGATTCGTGTTTATCAGAGTTCAAGCGCTTGCCCCCCAACCTCAGACGCGCAGGGGAGGGGGTCGGTCATCCTCTCCTCGCGACCCCATCGAAAAAGCGCGGCGCGCCCGCCTAACCGGAGCTGCTAGTCCACGGAAGTCTGGGCTCGACGTACTAGATTTGCCCGCCTATGACCGATTTCTTCGCGATCGACACTGTGCTCTCCGAAGAGGAGCGAGCCGTCCGAGACAGCGTCAGGCGTTTCGTGGACGAGCGAGTCCTCCCGATAATCGGGAAATGCTACGACGAGGGACACTTCCCGAAGGAACTGATTCCGGAGCTGGCTGCGTTAGGCGTCTTCGGCGCCAACCTCCCAGAGGAATACGGCTGCGCCGGGCTCAATAACGTCGCGTACGGCCTGATAATGCAGGAGCTGGAGCGGGGAGACTCCGGAGTTCGTTCCTTTGCATCGGTGCAGGGGGCCTTGGCGATGTACCCCATCTACGCGTTCGGCAGCGAGGAGCAAAAACGCCGCTTTCTGCCGCAGATGGCCAAGGGAGACGTCATCGGCTGCTTTGGACTGACCGAACCCGACTATGGATCCAACCCAGCCGGCATGATCACCATGGCGCGTGAACAGAAGGACGGCACCTGGGATCTGACGGGCGGCAAGATGTGGATCACAAACGGCTCAACGGCAAACATCGCGATCGTGTGGGCCAAAACGAACGGGGACAAAGATCCCGGCTCCATCCGTGGGTTCATCGTCCCCACGGATGCCCAAGGCTTCAAGGCGAAGGACCAAAAAGGGAAGCTGTCGCTGCGTGCCTCTGACACCAGTGAGCTCGTCTTCGACCATGTGCAGCTCGCGGCCGACGCTCTGCTTCCAGAATCCGGTGGGCTCAAGTCCCCGCTCATGTGCCTCACGCAGGCTCGTTATGGGATCTCGTGGGGCGCGATTGGCGCGGCCATCGCGTGCTTCGAAGAAGCCGTGTCGTACGCGAAGAACCGTGTGATGTTCGATCGCCCGCTCGCGAGTTTTCAGCTCCAGCAGGAACGGCTCGCCGACATGCTCAGCGAGATTGTCAAAGCGCAGTTGGTGTCGCTGCACTTGGGGCGACTCAAGGACGCGGGGACGTACACGCCGCAGCAAGTCTCTCTGGCCAAGCGCAACAACGTGAACATGGCGACGAACATCGCGCGTGAGGCGCGACGCTTGTTAGGCGCCGTCGGGATTCTCGCCGAGTATGGTGCGATGCGTCACATGGCGAATTTGGAAAGCGTGTATACCTATGAGGGGACGCACGACGTCCATTCGCTCATTCTGGGGCAGGCGATTACGGGGATCAATGCATTTAACTGATACATCGCGGGGGACGGTCCCCGGAGCGAGTAACCGCGGCGCGTCACGAGGCGCGCCGCGCGCATTCCTTTACGCGATCAGAACAGCGGCAATTTTGCTCGCCGCCACGGCGAGCCAGGCCAACGCGCAGTGGGCATGGCGTGCGCGTCTCGACAACGATGCGTATAACTTCTGGCAGCATCCGGCCGCGCGGACGGACGAGGAGTATTCCAACGGCGTTCGCCTCTCGGCGGAAACGTACCGCGCGCCGTGGTGGGCACGACGCCTCGCACGCAATGCGAGCTGCGAAGCAGCATCGCGCAGCACGTGTGTCTCGCACGAGCTCATGCTCGCGCAGGAGATCTATACGCCCAACCTCGATCGCGCGCCGTACACCGTGACCGACTGGGAGCGCGAGCGGCCGTACGCAGCGTGGCTCTACGTAAGCTCCACCGCTCGCTTCGCACGACCGCATTCGTTGGATGAGATCGAGTTGGCGGCTGGAGTAACCGGCGCGCCCGCGTTAGGCGAGCTGGCCCAGACGATCGCGCACCACATCAACGAGCGCTACACGCGGCGAGCGCACGGCTGGGAAACGCAGATCGGCTTCGAGCCCGGCCTCCTCGCGCGCTACCGGCGCTCCTGGCTGGCGCGTGCGGCGACGAGGCATGGTCCGGCCATCGAGCTGCAACCGTTTATCGGTGCCGCGGCGGGCAATATCCTCACCAACGCCGAGGCTGGAGCTCAGGCGCGCGTCGGGATCGCGGTTTCCCATCCTTGGCATGTGCCCGAGTGGCACGAGCGAGCGGCGCTCGAGGTCTATGTGTTAGGCGGCATCCGGCAGGAGGTCGTCGCGCACAACTTTTCACTGGATGGCAACACGGTGAATCCGGATCGGGCCGTCGAGAGGCGGCCCGCTGTCCGCGAGCATACGGTTGGGATCGGGGCGCGCTATAAGCGCATCACACTGTCGTGGCGTGCCGTGACGCGGACCCAGGAATACAGCTCCGGTCCCAGGCTGCACCGCTATGGCGTCATGCAAGGCGGCATCGAAGTCATACCGTAAGGCCTAACGATCGCGCCGATACACGCGCGCTTCGACGGCGCGCAACCAGCGCGGCGAGAACCGCAGAACGAGTGTAATCAAGCGGTACGGCCAACCGGGAATCACGACCGTCGGGCCTCGGCGCGTCAGCGCGTTGAGCGATGCTCCGACGATTTGATCGGTCCGCATCCACATCCATGCAGGCGCGCGTTTGGAGAGGCCCGCGCGCTGGTGCAGCTCGGTGTGCGTGAAGCCGGGACAGAGGGCCTGCACGTAAACGCCCTTGCCTGCGGTTTCGAGCGCCAGCCCTTCAGCGAAGATCCGGTCGTACGCTTTTGTAGCACAGTAGTTCACGTTTCCGGCGCTCGTTAGGAACGAAGCGACCGAGGATACAATGATGACGGCGCCCGAACCGCGCCGCAGCATGGTGGGAAGCGCGGCTTGCGTGAGCCGGTGCACAGCCAGGACGTGCAAGCGTACCATCGCGTCCTGCGTTCCGGGGTCGATAACTCCAAGGCGTCCAGCGTGCGCGATGCCGGCATTATTCACGAGAACGTCGACAGGATGCTCGCCGAGGTAGCCCACCACGCGAGCCGTATCGTTGTCATCGACGAGGTCGGCCGGCAGCACCGTGACGCTGATGCCGCTCGACCTCTCGAGCTCCGTCGCCAGTTGCGTCAGCCGGTCGCGATCACGCGACACGAGCGTGAGGTCGTGTCCGCGTCGCGCGAGTTGTATGGCGAACTCCCGACCGATGCCGGCTGTTGCGCCTGTGATGAGCGAATGCGGCCGTTGCTGTTGGGGTCGGATCTTGAAATACGACATCGAAGCGTTGCCGCGTGTCTCCAATTCATCGCGTGAGTCTGGGGCATGCTGCATGGTTTCGATGTCGTATTTCAAGATCCGACCCCAACGGCTACCTTGATGTGAACTTTTTCACAAGGTCCAAACAGCTCGTGAAAATCGCGGTCTGCATCAAGCGAGTCCCCGAGATGGACGTGAAGTTTCGCGTCGCACCGTCCAGCAAGGCAATCGACGAGACGGGACTCAAGTGGGATATGAGTGACTTTGACGGTTATGCGGTCGAAGCAGCACTCCAAATGATCGAAAAACTTGGCAACGGTGAGGTTGTCGTCCTCTCACTGGGCCCGGATCCTGTGCAAGAAGTCCTGCGCAAAGCGCTTTCCATGGGCGCTACCCGCGCGATCCATCTGAAATCGGACCAGGTGCCGTTCGATTCGGCAGCCATCGCGAGCGCTCTGGCCGCAGAGCTCAAGGCTGGCGGGTTCGATCTCATCATGTTCGGCAAAATGGCGATCGACAGCGCCGCTGGCGCCGTGGGCGTGATGGTTGGTGAGTTGTTAGGCCTTCCAACGGTGCATGCGTGCTCCAGGCTCGAGATCGCCGCGGGCAAAGGAACGGCGCGACGCGAGCTCGAAGGGGGCGCGGAACAGATAACCTTTCCACTCCCTGCCGTGGTGACTATCGACGAAGGGATCGCGCGCCCGCGTTATCCATCGCTCAAGGGGATCATGGCGGCGAAGAAGAAGCCGCTGGAGACCAAGCCGGCACAGTTAGGCGCGGTGCGCGTCACCGTTGATGGAATGGCCTTGCCACCCGAGCGCGCGCCCGGCCGCATTCTTGGCGAAGGCGCGGCCGCCGTGCCCGAGTTGGTGCGGCTGCTGCAAACGGAAGCCAAGGTTCTCTGATGCCTAACGTCCTGGTATATGCCGAGCTGCGCGGCGGTGATTTGCGCAAGATTGCTCTCGAGACCGTCAGTGCGGCGCGGTCTCTGGCTGACACGTTAGGCGGTGAAGTGCATGCCGTGCTGGCAGGCGCGACCGGCTCGGGAGCGCATGCGGCGGCGTTAGGCGAGCATGGCGCCGATGTCGTCTTTCACACGGAACACGGGGCATTTGCCGTCTACAACCCGGAGGCGCTGACGGCATTGATCGCGGAACGTGCGCGCAGCGGGTATGCCGCCGTTCTGATCGGCGGATCTGCGCGCGGCCGCGACCTCGCGCCGCGTCTGGCCGCCCGTCTCGGCGCCGCGCTTCTGAGCGACGTCACCTCGCTCAAGCTCGACGGTGGCGCGTTGGTCGCCACACATCCCGTGTACACCGGAAAGGTCGCCGTCACTTTGCGCCTAACGCGGGGCGATGACGTGGCGGTGGTTTCGCTGCGGCCCGCTGCCTTCGGCGCGACGCCTGCGAGCCGCAGTGCGCGTGTCGAAGCCGTGCCGCCTGTTGGCGATCCCGCTGATGTACGCGTTGCCGTGAGCGAGATCTCTTCCGGCGATGGCCGCAAATTGGATCTGGCCGAGGCACCGGTGATTGTGAGCGGCGGACGCGGCCTCAAGGCGCCAGAGAACTTCAAGTTGGTCGAGGACCTCGCAGCTGCATTTGGAAACGCGGCCGTGGGCGCGACTCGCGCAGTGACGGACGACGGCTGGCGACCCCACAGTGATCAGATTGGGCAAACGGGACGGCAAGTAAGCCCCGAGTTGTACGTTGCCGTTGGCATATCTGGGGCGATCCAGCACCTCGCAGGCATGCGCGCGTCGCGTTGCATCGTGGCGATCAACAAGGACGCCGAAGCACCGATCTTCAAAGTCGCCGACTATGGCATCGTGGGCGACGTGTTCGAAGTGGTTCCCGCGCTCACGGCCGCAATTCGAGATGTTCGCTCAAAAAGTTAAGAACTCCGCCGCGGATTCTCGCGCAGACGTATAGCGACAAATACAGAGTGAGATGCAAACGTAAAGCAGTGTCTGCGCAAATCGCGGTTCATATCTGCGTAATTCCGCGGCGCCGCTTTTTGGTTATCGCGCGATGAGCTACGCTTAGACGGAATGACACTCGCGCAAGGGGTATTTCTTCTCTGCCTCGCGGTCGCCGGCGCCTTTTTCTCGTACAACGCCCAACGCCTCGTTAGGTACCTCCGCATCGCACGCGGTGAGTCACGACTCGATGACATCCCGCGGCGGCTGTGGAACCTTCTCACGATAGGCTTTGCGCAGACCAAGATCCTGCGCGACCCGGTGGCTGGCCCGCTGCACGCGTTCGTCTTCTGGGGCTTTCTCGTCTTGCAGATCGGCGCCCTGGAGATCCTGATCCAGGGTGTGGCGCCAGCCTTTTCATACGGCGACATTCTGCCCGCCCCGGTGCACTGGCTCTTCCTGCTTTCGCAGGAACTGACGGCCGGTGCCGTGCTCGTCGCCGTCGCGGCGCTGCTGTACCGGCGAATCGTCGTTAGGCCCAAACGCCTCCGTGGCGACCGCGTGCACAGCGGCGATGCGATCCTCATCCTCGCGATGATCGCCGGCCTCATGATCACGCTCGTGCTCGTGAGTGCCACGCACAGGCTCGGCGGCGCCCCTTATCCGCTCGCGGTTCAACCCGCCTCGGCGCCCGTCGCTGCGATGTTCAGCGCGGCTGGAATGAGTCCTGGCGTCGCCAGTGCGATCGGAACGACCAGCTGGTGGACCCACGCGCTGCTCATCCTCGTTTTTCTCAACTACCTCCCATACTCGAAACACCTGCACGTCATCGTATCGCTGCCTAACACGTTCCTCGCCAACACGAGCGGGCCCGGTCGGGTTGGAGCGATGCCCCTCATGGACCTGGAGGCCGAGACCGAACAGTTCGGAGCCTCGGACGTCCAGCACCTGACGTGGAAGAACCTCCTGGACGGTTATACCTGCACGGAATGTGGGCGCTGCACGGCAGTGTGCCCCGCCAACATCACGGGCAAACCGCTGTCGCCGCGCAAGATCATGATCGACACACGCCAGCGGACGCTGGAGCTGGCGCCGCTACTCGTTGGTGAAGCGGCGCCTAACGGCGATGTGCGCGAGCATCGGCTCCTCGATCAGTTCATCACGGAGGATGAGCTGTGGGCGTGCACCTCGTGTCGCGCGTGCGTGTACGAGTGTCCGGTTTCCATCGATCAGCTGGAGATCATCAACGAGTTACGCCGTTACCTCGTGCTCAGCGAGTCGCGCTTCCCCGAGGAAGTGCAACCAGCGTTCGAATCGCTCGAGCGGAACGGCGCGCCGTGGGCATTTCCACCCTCGAGCCGTGCAGACTGGGCAGCCGGGCTGGATATCCCCACGATGGCCGAGCTGGCGGAACGCGGCGAAACGCCCGAGCTGTTGTACTGGGTAGGCTGCATGGGGTCGTTCGACGACCGGGCGAAGAAGACCACGGTGGCGGTCGCGCGCATCCTGCAGGCAGCTGGGGTCCGTTTCGCGATCCTCGGTCAGGAAGAGAGTTGCAACGGCGATCCCGCGCGCCGCATGGGTAACGAGTACCTGTATCAAATGCTCGCCAAGCAGAACATCGAAACGCTCGACGGTTATCACGTCCGGACGATCATCACGAATTGCCCCCACTGCTTCCACCAACTGGGCAAGGAATACGAGGCGTTAGGCGGCCATTACGATGTCATCCACCATTCGACGTACATCGCAGCGCTGCTGGAAGCCGGACGCGTCCCGTTAGGCGCCGCTCACGACGGCGCCGAGCGTATCGTCTTTCATGATGCCTGCTACCTCGGCCGCTACAATGGCGTGTACGAGGAGCCGCGCGATGTGATCCGAAAGGCTCTTCCCGTGGTGCAGGTCGTGGAGGCTGCGCGGTCGAAGGACCGGTCGCTCTGCTGCGGTGCAGGCGGCGGCCGGATGTTCATGGAAGAGCGGATCGGGAAGCGTATCAACGTCGAGCGAAAGCAGGAGCTTGCGGCCACAGGCGCTGATACGGTGGCTGTGGCTTGCCCCTTCTGCATGACGATGTTGGCCGATGCGGGGCGAGGTTCGGAGGATTACGTCCCCGTGGTGGACATCGCAGAGCTCGTCGCCAGCCGACTACGCCCGAAATAGGAACTTTGTGTCCACTTCGCGTGCATTTCCTGCGTCACGATGGCGACATGATTGCGCCATTTGAGTGCCACTAGAGTTGCAGGAAGAATTCCTCGCCCAACTGGGCGTCGTCGCTCAACGGCAGGGCTGTCATAAGGTCGCCCGGAATAGCCGACTGACAGTCCTCAGGCACCACCAGGAGGGCATTAGCCTTGGCCATGGACGTGAGGATAGCCGAGCCCTGAGGGCCGGTAAGGCGTACGCCCATTTGGCCATCCTCGCGGACTCTGAGCACGGCGCGGAGGAAATGGGTCAGTTTCGCCTGGATCGCGACGGGCTCCTCCAGAATCGCCTGGACCGGCCGACGAAACAGCCGCTTGAAGCCAAGCATTTTTCGAAGCGCCGGGCGTACGAATAACTCGAACGTCACCATTGCAGATACGGGGTTCCCCGGCAGGCCGATCCAGGGGACGCCGCGAACGGTGCCAAAACCGAGGGGCGCACCCGGCCGCATGCGCACGCGCCAGAACTTGAGCTCGGCGCCTAACGAGGCGAGCACCTGGCGCACGTAATCGTATTCGCCGACGCTGGCGCCTGCCGACGTGACGATGAGATCGGCTTTTCCGTCGAGTGCAGTCTCGACCCGCTCCCGCAGCGCTTCCGGTTGGTCGGGTGCGATGCCCAGGTTGATGGCGTCGCCGCCGGCGGCGCGCACCAGCGCGGTGAGCGTGTAACTGTTGCTCGTCACGATTTTTTGGCCGGCCAGCACTTCGTCAAAACGGTCGAGGTCCACGAGCTCGTCACCGGAGCTGATGAGCGCGACGCGCGGCGATCTGTAAACCGCCACGGTGTCGAGCCCCATGGACGCCAGCACGCCGATCTGCGCAGCGCCTAACGCATCGCCCGCCGTGAGGACGGTGTCCCCCTGGTTGTAATCCTCGCCGCGCGCGCGGATGTTCTTCCGCGCATCACGCGAGTTACGTATTTCCACGCGTTCGGTCCCGCCATCGGTGTCCTCGACCCTAACGACGGTGTCGGCAGCATCGGGCAGCGGAGCACCGGTCATGATGCGCGTGGCCTCCCCGCGCGCCACCGGTCTCGTGGGAAATCCCCCGGCCGCGACGGTCTCCAGCACCCGCAGCCTAACGGGAGCGTCCGCCGTCGCCGAACCGATGTCGGCCGCCAGAACCGCGTATCCATCCATGGCGGAGTTGCGCCACGGAGGCATGGCAAGTGGCGCGACGGCATCCCGCGCCAGCACGCGGCCCACCGCATCGAGCAGTGCAACCTTCTCTTCCGCCAGTCGCGCGATATCGGCCAGGATGCTGGCGCTCGCCTGCGCGACAGTATGCATCAGCGTCCGGAAAGGCGCAGCTCGGCGAGCCTAACGCCGATGGCATCGGCGACGCGATCGACGTCGCGCACTTCGGTCATCCAGTGGTTGCACATGATGCTGAACATCAACAACCTGCCGTCGGCGGTCGTCACGTATCCGGAGAGCGACCGCACCATGTCGAGCGTGCCGGTTTTGGCGCGCAGATTGTTGGCCGCTGCGGTGTTGCGCATCCGATTACTTAGCGTACCGTCCACCCCGGCGATCGGCAGCGCATCACGAAACACGGCGAAGTGCGGAGAGCGCCGCATGGCGTCGAGGACGCGCAGGATCGTCTCGGGGGAAACGACGTTATGGCGCGAGAGGCCGCTCCCATCCCGCACACGAAAGCCGTCGCGCTGGGCGCCCCATGCCACCAATGCATCGGTCACGATCCGGGCACCTTCTTCCGGCGATCCAATCTTTCCCGCCGTGAGACCGATGGTTCGCAGGAGGATCTCGCCGATCTGGTTCTGGCTCGGCTTCTCGAAAGCCGGGAGGATCGCACCTAACGAGTCGGACCGCCAAGAAAAGAGCGCCAGGCCGGTCGGTTCCCGCGCGCCGTTCGCCGAGCTGGCGATCCATCCCGGCTCGCTGCTGTCCACCGCGATCCCGCGATCGCCGAGAGCCTCGCGCAGCGCGCCGAGAAACGCGTGGCGCTGGTCGCGAAACGCGATGCGCCGCTCCGTCGAGTCGCCCGCGATGATCGCGCCGTCGACGAGAATCGTGCCTAACGCGGTCGTGTCATGCTGCACGCGAATGCCGCGGCCGCTCCGCGTGGTGCTGTCGCCAGGCGCGAGTGTGCGCGCCAGCAGCCGCACCCGCGGATACGTGCGAGCCGGGGCAACGGTCGCGGTCACGGAGTCATCCGGCGTCGCGCCGCCCCGTACGCGAATGCGCGCGAACCCCTCGTTGAACATCAGCTCGTCCACACCTGCGGAATACGGAAAGTCGAGGTCGTCCCAGGACCAGCCGAAGCCGTACGAAGGCCCCGGGAACACGTCGCCGGCGCTCGTTAGGCGCCCCGCGATGCGTCGGATGCCCCGCGCGTACAAGGACTCGGCCATCTCGCGCAGTGGCAGCATCGCGTCGCGGCGCATGGCGTCGCTGATGCTCGGATCCCCATTCCCGCGGATGATGAGATCGCCCTGCATCACGCTGTCCGCGATCACGCCACCGCTGGCGAAGTGCGTGGCGTACCGATAGCTCGGGCCGAGCACGTCGAGCGCGACGGCACCCGTCAACAACTTTTGATTGGAGGCCGGCATGAACAGCTTGCCGGCATTGCGCGAGTACAAGGTCTCCGCGCGCTCGGGATCGACGATGACAACTCCCCAGTGTGCAGCCCGGAAGCGCGGATCCGCCAGGCTGGAGTCGATGAAAGCCCTGAGGTGCTGGCGACCATTGGCCGGTACGCTGCGACCACCGGCGCTCGCGCAGGCAAGGCTGCCTAACGTGAGAGCAATCATGAGTACGCGTGTCATGACGCTGCTCCGACTCGGCGCATCACTCGCTGCTCGATAAGTGCGGCGAGCTGCGGCAAAAGGTCCGGGGCCGCGATATCGAAAACGGGAGGCTTGCTCACCACGTCCAGGTCATCGGTCACCAGGGCGAGATAATGCTGCGCGTTAGGCGCCTCCGCGTCGTACAACGGCTCGTCGTGCGCCGCGCGGCGAAACACCTCTATGCGAGGGAGGTCCGACTTCTTGAAGCCCTCGCACAGGACGATGTCCGCATCGCTCAAATACCGCTCGGCGATTTCCCGAGGACCAAGCTCTTCGCTCCAGCGTTGAACGAGCGCGAACTTGTCAGGCGCCGCCATCACGACGCGTTCCGCGTTGCCTTCGTGATAGTGGCGGTACGTGTCCGTCGTTTTCGGATCGATGTTGAACGTGTGGGCACCGTGTTTGATCGTCATCACGCGGTGGCCGCGCCTGTGCAGCTCGGCCGCGAGACGCACCACGAGCGTGGTTTTTCCGCTATGCTTGCGCCCAACGACCGTGACTATCGGAGGCGTCATACGCATTGGCGAGCGCGAGCTCGTCGGGAGAGTTCACGTTCATGAACATGATGGCAGGATCGCCGAACTGCTGTACCTCGTCGAACGATACACGTGCGACGTGTACGTCCTCGAAAAAAGAAACTACGCGGCGGTCCCCTGCCTCAAGCCGTCGCTCGATAGGTGCCAGACAAGCCTGTGAATAAAACGCGCAGAGGGGCTCGGCACCGCGCTTCGATTCACTCTCGGGGACAACGGCATCGTGCGTGGCGCCAATTTGACGCAGGCGCCGCAAAAGCGGGGGCGGGACGAAGGGCATGTCCCACGCGACGACGATCACGGCCGTCCCCGCATGGGCGAGTGCGGCGTGAATCCCACCAAGGCTTCCCGCGTCGGCAATCACGTCGCGGCGCCGCCTAACGTCAGGGATCCAGGAATCCGCATCGTCGGCGTTTGCCACGAGGAGGAGCTCGTCCGTGGCCTCCCGCAGTGTGGCGGCTACACGGTCGAGGATGCGTTGACCGCCGACCTTCTCGAGCCCTTTGGGAAGTCCGCCATACCGCGTCGCGCGCCCGCCAGCGAGGATGACGCCGGTGCAGATCGTCACGAAGGGGGGTAGTGCAACTGCGGGTGTCCGCTTACGGCGCGGCCGATGAGCAGCATACGGGCCGCGCGCGCTATATCCACGGCGATTGTCGACGGGACCGACGGAGTAGCCACGACCGAGATGCCCGCGCGTGCCGCCTTGTACGCGAGCTCCCCGGAGATGCGTCCCGTGACCAGGAGGATAAGGTCGCGCGGGCTGCACTCGGCCTGGATCGCGGCGCCCATCACCTTATCCACGGCGTTGTGCCGGCCGATGTCCTCGGCGTGAAAAAGCAGGCTGGAGCCGTCCGTGAGCGCGGCGGCATGGACGCCACCGGTTTCCTTATACCGAGTGCCGCGGCCGAACAGATCCTTGAACAAGGTGCGCAACTTTGGCGTGTCGAGCTCGGGGAGTTGCGTCTTGCGGCGCGGAACATCGCCTAACGAGCCCAGGATCGCGGTGACGGAGCCACAGCCCGAAGCCAGAATCCGGCGGCGTTCCATCCCTTCGACAGTGTTGTAGCGCTCTGCGGGGATATCCACCCAGAAACCGAGCTCCTTGGTGCAGGGGCGCATCCGGACGATGTCGTGCAACCCCTCGATGTAGCCCTCGCCGAACAGCCAGCCGATGACGAGGTCGTCGAGCTGCTCCGGCGTGCACATCCACGTAACGATCGGCGCGCCATTCAGCTCGAGCCAGACGGGCGTCTCCTCGACGGCGTCGAGCGAAGTTGTCTGAGAGATCTGATCCGCCATTTTATCCGCGGTACGTTGCGCTCAAGGTGTCGTCCTCGGCCACCCGCACTTCGACGACGCGTGCGCCGCCTTCGATTCCAGCCTGGACGCGATCGAAAATGAAACGCGCGAGGTTCTCCCCCGTCGGCACAAGTGCGCCGTCGGCGAAGTCGGCCACCTCGAGGTTGATGTTCCGGTGATCGAAACGTTCGATGACCTCACGTTCCAGGACTGCATCTAGCTTGCCGAGATCGACTGCAAAACCGGTCGTGGGGTCGATCTCGCCTGCTACCGTGATGTCGCACGTATAGGAATGACCATGAAACGAAGGTCGCGCGCAGAGCCCGAACACTGCCTGGTTCTTCGCGTCATCCCATTCCGGTCGGCGGTAGCGATGCGCGGCGGCGAAACGGACGCGACGAGTCAGCTGCGCTGAAGACATCGCGCTCCGCCTAACGAAACAGCGCCACGGACGCGCCGGCCGTCAGGGCCCAGTTGTGACGCCACACGGTGCGTTTTCCGTCTGGCGGAAGGAACGTCGTGTCGGGGCCTGTCTTCAGGAAATACGATTCCGGATAGCGGATGCGGAAATAGTGATCCGTGAGATCGAAGCGCCAACTCCAATTGCCGCCTGGGACGATGCGGAGCGACGGTCCATATGAGAGCACGAACGGGATCCCCACGCGGAAGTTGCTCTTGTCCGTTTTTCCGGAGAGATCTGCGGCGATTCCGACGGAGCCATTGACCGCCGGAACCAGAGAATGCCAGCTCTTGCTTCCCGTTAGGACGAGGTCGAAGCCGACGTCGCCGAAGAGCAGAGGGACGCTCGTCGTCCCCGTCCGCCGCTCGGCGATGGGCAACGTCGGGTCCACGACGCTCCGGTCCGTGAACACGGTGGCGAGTCGGCCGGTGAAGTGGATGGGTCCACCAAGGCGGATACCGTAGCGCGCGCCGACCATGGGGCCCGCGTTAGGCGCGACCCGGGCGGGGTCCTCCGTTCCACCGTAATAACCTGCGAAGTATGTCAGCTCGTGTTTGACGATGAAGTCGCGATACGGACTTCGCTGCGGAAGGTGCCCGACCTGGGCGCCAGCTGGAATGCTCGCCAGGGCGAGAAGGAACGTTGTGGTCGTGAGCCTGAGAGTCATGAGTCGTTAGGTACGGCAGAGGTCGTGTCCCGTCATCTCCCTCGGCTGGGGGAGACCCAGCATCGCCAGGACCGTGGGTCCTACATCACAGAGTGCGCCGGTCCGGACGGGGCATGCGCCGTCCGGATCCACGATAGTCAACGGGACCGGGTTGGTCGTGTGCGCGGTGTGCGGACCGCCGGTGACCGGATCGATCATCATCTCGCAATTGCCGTGGTCCGCCGTGATGATCACGCGCGCGCCAACTTTCTCGCAGGACGCGAGCACACGCGTTAGGCACCGATCGACAGTTTCCATGGCTTTGATGGCCGCCGAGAGCACGCCGGTATGGCCCACCATATCCCCATTGGCGTAGTTACACAGGACGAAGTCGTACGTTGCGCTCTCGATTGCGCGACAGAGGCCATCTGTCACCGGAGCGGCGGACATCTCCGGCATGAGGTCGTATGTGGCGACCTTTGGGCTCGGGACGAGTAGCCGCTCCTCGCCGCGGAAGGGCTGCTCCACTCCGCCGTTGAAGAAGAACGTGACGTGCGGATACTTCTCCGTTTCCGCCGTATGAAACTGGCGCATCCCGGCTTGCGAGACGACCTCGGATACACCGCAAGCGAGCGAAAAGGGAGGGAATGCGATTGGGTACCTGAAGGTCTCGTCGTACTGCGTCATGGTGGCCAGCGTTAGGCGCGGCCGTTCTCCCCGGTCGAAGTGCGGAAAGTCCTCATCCATGAGCGCGCGGACGATCTGGCGCATACGGTCGGAACGAAAGTTGAAGCATAAAACGGCGTCTCCATCGCGCATGGGAGCCAGCGGGATGCCGTGCTCTACGATCACCGTGGGCGTTATGAACTCGTCGGTTTCTCCCCGCGCATAGGCATCGCGGATCGCCTGGGTGGCATCCGACTCATGAATGCCGGCGCCGTGCACGCACGCGTCATACCACTTCTTGACGCGCTCCCAGCGTTTATCGCGATCCATCCCGTAATAGCGGCCGCCTAACGACGCGATCGGGACACGCCCGGCCGCGCGCGCGACAGTTTCGCTCATGAACGCCAGGCCGGATGTAGGCGCGGTATCTCTCCCATCCGTCAGCGCATGTAGCACGACCCGCGGAACGCGCTCGCGCTCGACCAGATCAAAGAGCGCGAACAAGTGTTCGTCCAAGGCGTGTACGCCCCCACTTCCTATGAGACCCATCAAGTGCAGCGTCGCGCCAGGCCGGCGAGCCGCCTCGCAAATCCCGCGCAACGTCGGATTTTGGAAGAACGATCCGTCCGCCACCGCGTCGCTGATCCGCACCATATCCTGCTTGACCACCCGTCCCGCACCGAGGTTGAGGTGACCCACTTCGCTATTCCCCATCTGCCCGTCCGGGAGGCCGACGGCTCGCCCGGACGTGTTGATCAACACGTAACGATGCTTCTCGAGCACTCCGCGCCACGTCGGCATTTGCGCCAGTGCGACCGCGTTTCCTTCGACTTCCTCTCGGTGCCCTACGCCATCGAGCACGAGCAAGACCACAGTGCGCCTAGGAGCCATGATAAATTCTGTGCACGACGGGCATGCTCGAGGAGCGAGAGGGGCGGACGGGCTAGCGGCGAAAGGTATTGAGCGGCTTACGGGCCAACCAGCGATCCAACTACTCACAATAGACTATGACAGGGCCTTGGCGCGGCTTTCGGCAGCGCTATCCACGAGCAAGCATTTTCGTCCTTCTTGCAATCCTGATGTTGGTGGCGGCGAACGCCTGGGTGGTTTCGCGTTGGTGGCGCTACAGCAGCGAGACTCGCCGCCTCCGCGCCAACATGAGCGATGTCGAAAAGGCTAAAGTCGACGTCGAGGTGGCGGATCAGGAAAATCGTCTCAAAGTCATGATGGAGCTGTTGCGGAGACAGGCGCGCGGCGATCGGGACCTTCATCTGGCCGTCGTCGTTGATAGTGGTGTCATGCGTCTACAGCGGAGCGGGGCTGTGCTGCGATCCATGACTGTCCGCATAGGCCCCGATCGCGCGATCGGCACCGGGCCGGACGCGCGGCGCATAGTCGCCCCGCGCGGCGAACGTACCGTGGCGAGAATCGTTACGGCCCGGCAACCATGGACCGTCCCCGGTTGGGTCTATCGCGATCGTGCGCTGCCGGTGCCTAACGACACGGTGGTGCCCGGCGCACTCGGACCGACGGGCCTCATCCTGTCGGATGGCACTGTGATCTACACCACGCCGGAAGCGGGGCCACTGGCCGATACCACCTATGTCCTGCCGGGTGCTGTGCGCGCGGAACGCGCAGACTTGCGAGCCATAGCACCGAACCTGAGTACCGGGATGAAGGTATATTTCTACGACTGATGAGAACCTTCACTGTGCAGCGAGAAGACAGCGTTCCACCCCGCAGCGGCAGGAGACTGGGGTTCCTGCTCGTCCTGCTGGCGCTCGCGTTGTTAGGCTCGCTCGGCGCGTTGAGCGCGGCGATGGCCGAGGCGCGTTATGAGCGCGATGTGGCTCGGATGGTGTTCAACGACAACCTGGAACTGCTGGAGGACGCCCGTCGGAGCGCCGGCCGGGCGGCCGACTCACTCTCTGGGGCTCTGGCGGCGTCGACAGATCCGTCCCAGGAGGACAGCTACATCGTCATAAGCATCGCCGAGCACCGCCTCTGGTATAAGAAGCAGGATCAGGTGGTCTTTTCGACCCGTGTCGCGACGGGCAGCGGGAAGGTGCTCGCGAAAAATGCCCGCAAATCGAGCGACAAAGACTCTCAATGGAAGTTTGAGACCCCTCGAGGGCGCTTGGTCGTCCAGAGCAAGGAGACGGATCCGGCGTGGGTCCCGCCCGACTGGCACTATGTCGAGGTCGGCCAAAAGAAAAAGGCTCAGCCCGTTCAACTGAAGCGGGGGGCAGGTTATCAGCTGTCGGACGGCTCGACGATAATCGTCGACAATACCGACATCGTTAGGCGTTATCCCGATGGGCGCGACGAAGTGCTCGAAGGGGGTGACGGACTGGAGATTATCGCCGATGGAAAGCTCTTCATTCCGCCGTTCGGAACGAGCCATCGAAGGTTCCAAGGCGTGCTTGGTTCCCATCGTTTGAACATGGGAGATGGCTACGCATTACACGGAACTAATGCACCGAATTCAATCGGCCGATCAGTGAGTCACGGGTGCGTGCGATTGCGGAACGAAGATATTGAAACGCTGTATCAACTCGTGCCTGTAGGAACGCCGGTTTACATCTACTAACTGAAGCGTTACAATAGCCGCCGCACTGCGGGGCTGGGAGCACTACGGGCGCGTGTCCTGTGACACGCTGCATCAGTTTCGGTTACGGGCGCAGGAAAGACGCGTCCCGCCATTATAGCACTGCCGCGCTCCCCCCTCTGGGCGGCTGTTAGCGGCGCCTGTTTTGACCCGAACATGTTGCCGCGTTATGCAGCCAAGCACGTTGCCGGCGGAACGGCACCGCCGAAAACACAACC
>DATFBW010000253.1:0-2680 GCA_035253645.1 Gemmatimonadaceae bacterium
TAGGGTTCGCCGAAATCGCCGCGCGGAATCGTCAGCGTGAAACGGCTCCAGGCCGTCGAGCGCTCGTCGTCATTCTCCACTCCAGGCGTAGCAATGAATGTGGTCATCGGCGTACGCTGCCCGGACGGATCGCTGCCGCGCGCGTAGTCGATGCGCAGTGCCGACCCTTCGCGCCTAACGACCGAGCGGAAACGGACCACAACCCGCTTCTCTTCGCCCGGATTGAGCGGGAAGATGCGCGCGCGCAGCAGGCCGTGCCCCATCCACTCGACCAGCGCCGGGTCGCGGTGTCTCCTTACGATGTCTTCGTAGATCTGCCGCGCCTTATCGGCGTTCAACGTCTCGCCGGAAACGAGCTCACCGTTGATCTCGAGCCGCAGATCTTCGAAAGCCGCACCGTTGGGCAGCGGGAAGATGTAATCCGCCTCGCCCAGGCCGCGGCCACGGTTCACGAACTTCTCGGTAATCTCATAGCGGACCACTCGTCCGCCGCCCTCGAGGTGTGCCTGGATGTCGCTGGAAGTCCGCTCGATCGGAAAGACGCCGCACTGAACATCCGGCGTGATGCAGCGCGCGTTAGGCGGGCACGGGATCGGCTCGGGCCGTACACACGGGCGCGGGATTACGCGTCCCTGGGCGCGGGCAGGCACTGGCCAGAGCGCGAGTGCCGCGATGATGCCGCCGAGCAGCCACCAGCCGATCCAGGCGGTGGGAACGGCACGCGGGGTGGCTTTGGGAGAAACGGTCTTCATACGTCATCCTGGCAAAGGTCTGCTCAGGAGACGTCACCACATCCGTCGATTTGCACACCCGAAGTGTCAGACCCTTTCGGTATCCGTTCGGTCAGGAGCGTTTGCGCCGCTCCATCTCATCCGGAAGCCGCGGCACCTCACCACTTCGGGAGAGGACGCGCACGTCCAGCAACTTCCGGTTCGCCCGATTCACCGTGTCTTCGAGCGATTCGTCCGGCGCCCTGGCCGCCCAGCCGAGCGAAAACGGCACCGCGGCGCTTCGGGCCGCTGCGTTGCGCAGCCGTTTAACCACGTCCTCGGTGCGAGCAGCATCCGCGCCCACAAGGACGACAAGGAATTCGTCACCGCCAAAGCGGATCACGGGCTCGTTGGCGCGGACGTGGCTCATGAGGAAACGCGCCATCCGCTGGAGCATCTCGTCGCCGCGCTGATGGCCATACGTGTCGTTGAACGTCTTCAACCGATCGATGTCGACGAAGATGCAGCCCCAGGAGCCTAACGCATCGCCACCCTCGCGCGTGCGTTCAGAGAGCTCCAGGAGGTACCGCCGGTTGTAACACCCTGTGAGCGGATCGCGCGTGACCTGCGATCGCAGCTGCGCCTCGAGCTCCTTGGCGTGCGTGACGTCGACGACGATGCCGTGATAAATCTTGGCGTTCGTCTTGGGGTCCCGCACGAGATACGTCGTGTCGCTGAGCGTGCGGACACTGCCGTCGCGCCTAACGATCTCGGTCTCGAAATCCCGCACCGAGCCCTGTTCGTCCAGCATGGCCAGGAGCTCGTTCCGCCGCTCGGGCTCGACGAGCAGGTCGCTGACGCGCAATTCAGCCAACTCCTCCTTCGACGTGAGCCCAACGAGCGAGAGAAACGCCGGGTTTGCATCCAGGAACCGGCCCTCTGCATCCGTTATATAGATGCCAGCGTCGAGGTGTTCGACGAAAAGCCGCAGCGTTTCCGGATCCGCCAGGCTGTCGTAACGCGCGGCGTTCTTGGCGCCCTTGGGACGTGACTTCGAGGATGATGAGGGGGGCGGCATTCTCGTGACAGGACGCTGGCGGACAGCTACGCGACGCCACTACTCTCGTCCGCCGCAAGAACGCGCGCTAGAGCCATGCATGATTTACCCGAAGCACTCGTTCAGCTGGGTCGGGTCATCGTCGGCGAACACGTCGACGATGTCGTGTTGCGCCGCGCGTTGGAGGAGCGTTTCGGCTCGGCGCCGCCTCACATCGCACGGCGGCTCAAACTGGGTATCACGATCCTCGACCACCCTATCGCAAATCTGCTCGCGACCGGACGCTTTGCGCGTCTTTCGCTCCTCGCTCCCAGCTCCTCGCTCCGCGGTTACGAGCGTTGGCTAACCACCCGCGTCTCGCCCCTCCGAAGCATCGCGCACGGCATCAGACGCTTTGTCCTTTCGGCGTACTACGCGCAACCGGAGGCACAGGCCGCGTTAGGCATCCTGCCACCGCTGCATCAGCGCGAGCCACGGTATGCCTGGGAAGGTCCTCTGCAAGGCGCACGGCAGGCAGACGAACCTGTTGCGAGGTCAGACGCCCCAATCCCTGAGGAACGTCGTCATCCTCCAAAGCGCGAAATCCCCAGCGGCGTTCACTCAGCGCTCGGCTGGAAGGGGACGCACTACTTTCGCGCCGATGTTGCCATCGTTGGCAGCGGCGCGGGTGGGGCAGTGGCTGCGGCGCGGTTGGCGGAGGCAGGCCGCGACGTGCTGGTCATCGAGCGCGGGCGCTATGTGTCATCGGCGGACTTCACTGAGCGTGAGCATGACATCGGCGCGGCGCTGTTCGCCGACTGTGGCCTGCGAACCACGGACGACCAGGCGTTTACTCTCCTGCAGGGCGGTGCGTTAGGCGGCGGCACCACCGTCAATTGGATGCTGATGTTGCGCACCCCCGAGCACGTTTTGG
>DATFBW010000254.1:0-15583 GCA_035253645.1 Gemmatimonadaceae bacterium
CGCCCGCGGCCTGCTCCGGAGCCATGTAACCCGGAGTCCCTAACGAGATGCCCGGCGCGGTGAGGCGTTCATCACCGCGCGAAGCCGCCAGCGCGTGTGCGATCCCGAAATCCGCGAGGAGCGCGTGATCCGCCGCGAGCAGAATATTCTCCGGCTTGACGTCGCGGTGGATGACGCCGCGCCTGTGCGCATGATCGAGCGCGTCGGCGACCTCGCGCAGAACGCGCTCCGTGAATGCAACGGGCAGAGGCCCTTCGCGGTCCATGCGATGTCGGAGCGACTCCGGCTCCACGAAAGGCATCGCATACCAGACGAGGTCACCATCCACGCCGGCGGTGAGCACGCCAAGGATGTTTGGATGCTGCAAACGAGCGGCGAGCTCCATCTCGCGGCGGAAGCGAGCGATACTGACGTCGCTCCCCAGTTCCGGCGGCAACACTTTGACGACCACTCGCCGTCCCAGCGCACGCTCACTGGCGAGGAACAGCCGACTCATCCCCCCGCCAGGAAGCTCGCGTTCCAAATGGTAGGCGTCACCTACGGCAGCTTGTAGTCGGTCGAAGAGGTTTGACACCGCGGCCTAAAATGCAGCGTACAAAGCGGCTACGCGATGGACTGCGCGCACCACTGGCGTGCGCCGCGCGGCGCGATCAACGTTCGCATCGCTTTCGCCGACCAGGACAATGACGCGCGCACTCTTCGCGGTTCTTTGCACGCCTGCCATCCTCTTCGGTCAGCTCGCTGAGCGGCCGGTGTTTGTTGAGGCTCGCGTTCTCAAGCCGCCGACGATCGCGACCATGAGCGATGGCAGCTTCCTCGTTTACGAAGTGCACGTCACGAACTTCGAGCAGCGCGAGCTCACGTGGAGCGGCCTGGAAGCAATGGACGCGACGAACGGAGCAACCTTGGTCGCGCTGACGGATACCGCGCTCGCGCGTGAGATGACGCGGGTTGGAGCGTCCGGCTCGCAAGTGACGCTGCAGAACCGTCCGCGTCTCGGGCCCGGCCAGCGCGCGTATGTGTACCTCTTCTTACCGTTATCGAGTTCGCAACGGCCGACTGCGCTGCGGCACCGCCTAACGATGCAGGACAGCACCGGCTCACGGACGCTCGTTATGCGGGACGTTCCCGTGGCGCCCGAAGCAGCGCCAATCGGCCCTCCGCTCAAGGGCGGCAATTGGCTCGCTGCCAACGGTCCGGGACGGGTATCCGGACACCGTCGCGCCTTGCTTCCGATCGGCGGTGCACCAGCGATCGCGCAACGCTTCGCGATCGACTACGTGATCATGGATAGCGCGGGGAGCACGTTCAAAGGCGACCGCCTCAAGAACGAGAGTTATTACGCAGAAGGGGTCGACGCGATCGCAGTCGCCGACGGCATTGTCGTCGCGACGAAAGACAGCATCCCGGAGAATGTGCCCGGTCCGACGTCACGCGCCGTGCCCATCACGCTGGAGACCGTCGGTGGCAACCACGTCATTCTCGACATCGGCGGCCGCTTTGCATTCTACGCACACCTCAAGCCAGGCTCATTACGCGTCAAGGTGGGCGATCGCGTGCGGAAGGGCGAGGTGCTCGGACTTGTCGGCAACTCGGGCAACTCGACGGAGCCCCATCTCCACTTTCACCTCGCGGACGGCAACTCCCCGTTAGGCGCGGAAGGAATCCCGTACACACACGAGACCCTCGAGGTTCTGGGACGCTGTCAGAGTCTCGCGGGAGGATGCACGGCGGGGACGGCGCCAGCGCAGACGAAGCGTGGTGTCATGCCGGCGCAAAACGAGCTCGTTCGGTTTCCGCGGTGAGGATCGTCTCGCTTCTTCCAGCAGCAACGGAGATCATTTGCGCGCTTGGTTTGGACGAGCGCCTCGTGGGCGTCACACATGAGTGCGATTACCCGGCTCACGTAGCAGCCCTTCCCAAGGTCACACGAACCGATATCCCGCCGGATGCTACGAGCGGCGAAATCGACAGGCTTGTGCGTGACCGTGTGAACACGACCAGCGCGCTGTACACGCTGGACTTGGATGTTCTGCGACAGCTCGCGCCCAACCTGATCGTGACGCAAGCGCTGTGTGGCGTGTGTGCGGTTGCTGAGGATGAGGTGGCTGCTGCGGCCTGCTCACTGGCGAACACGCCTGATGTAGTCAACCTCACACCTGGTACCATCTGGGACGTGTTCGACTGCGTTAGGCACGTCGCGAACGCCGCTGGGGTGCCGGAACGTGCCGGTCGGGTCGTCCAAGAGCTTTCGGTACGTGTCGATGCCGTTGCGCAGCGGAATCAGGCGCGAACTGCGCCAACGGTAGCGTTTCTCGAGTGGCTCGATCCGCCGTTCTCCAGCGGTCACTGGACGCCGGAGCTCATCAGGCTCTCGGGGGGGCGGGACCTGTTCGGCCGCGAAGGAGAGCGGTCGCGAACGCTGAGCTGGGACGAGGTCATCGCCAGCCAGCCGGATGTGCTGGTCATCGCCTGTTGCGGCTTTGGCATAGAGCGCACGTTAGGCGAAATGCACCTGGTCCATTCCGTGGGTGGGTGGGACGACTTGCCCGCCGTGCGCAACGGACGTGTTTACGTGCTGGACGGTTCGCAGTACTTCAGCAGGCCCGGTCCACGACTCGTGGACGGCCTGGAGCTTCTCGCGCACGTGTTCCACCCGGACGCGAATCCGCTTCCCGACGGGGCGCGGCCGCGTTATCACCGATTTGTCGCAGGCGCGACGAGGGGAGGCGCCGTACGGATCGCAGTCGCCTAACGCGTCATGGCGACGCGCGGAACCGCGGGCGCGGCAAGACGATCCGCTGGTCCTGTACAGCCTCGCCCGAAAGGAACCTAACGAGTAGCTGCTGTACTGCCGCCTTGTCCAGCGAGCTCTCGTGACCCGCGTTTTCCACGACGACATGGACGCTGTTCGGAAACCCCCAGCGCACTTCTTCTGCCTGATGCGGCGGCGTCTGACTGTCGAGCGTGCCGCTGATGAACATCGTCGGCACATTGCTCCAGATCCTGCTCCGGTAGGCCGGACCAAGATCGGCCGCTCCGACCGCTTTGCAGATCTCTCCGGTGAAAAAGTTCATCGCGTTGCCGAAGAGTGCGGTCCGCGCCTCACGCTCAACTTGCGCCACGCGCTCCGGTGATCCGCCTGATGCGCAGTCCATCGCCACCGTCATAGCCGAGACAGCGCTGCTCCAGCGTCGTCCCGCGAATGCCGTCAGCAGCGAGTAATCGCCGCGTGCGGTAAGAGCGATGAGGCCGGGAAGCACCGGCCAATCGTTGGAATCGCCCAGGTCGCGGAACAGGATGTACTGAAAGCCGAACTTGCCGACGGTGACCTGAGTCGGGTGCCGCGTGTTGGGATCGTTGAGCGTGACGCGCGCCGGTTCGCGCTCGAGCTTTTCGAGGACTTGTTTGTATGTGCCGACGAGATCGGGAACCAAAGCGCCAATGCTGCTGTCGCTGCGCGCATACGCCGCTAACCGCTCGAGCTGAACATCCATCACGCTCGGAAGCTTCTCGGAATGATCCGGACCTTCCACGCCGGTGATCGCGACGCGCGCCAGGAGGTCCGGATGGCGTCGGATCGTGGCGAGGGCGAGGTGAGTGCCGTAGCTGAAGCCAACGAGGTTGACGCGGGGCACGCCTAACGCGCGGACGACGGCCGCCACATCATCGGCGCTGGCCTGTGTCGTATAGTGCTCGAGCCTAACGCCATTTGCGCGATGCCGCTGCGCGCATGCCCGCGCCCCTTCGAGCAGATAGCGTCGAAACTTGGCCTCAGTTTCGAACATATCGGCCGGCGGAGGCCCAGCCGGCGGACAGGCGAGGTTGGGCCGTGAACGTCCGACGCCACGTTGATCCATCAGGATCACGTCGCCGATCGAGCGGATCCGAGTGAACAGCTCTGCGAAATAGGGGATCCGCGCGATAGCGATGGCGGAGCTTCCGGGGCCGCCATCGAGATAAATCGTTGGAGGTCGGGTGCGGTCGGTACCAGCGACGCGCACTACCGCCAACTGCACCTTGGGCCCGTTAGGCTCGGCGTGATTCTCGCGCGCGGCGAGCGTCGCCAGCTCGGCGTCGATCGTGTCGCGGCCATAGGCGAGCCGGAAGGGTTGCCACGTGAGTGTCCCTTGGGACGACGCTCCCTGCGCCACGATGCAGAGAAGCGCCATGGCGAGCGACAGACGTAGACGCATTTCTGGTCCCCGGAATGCGAGATTCCGGCCTGACGGCCGTCAGGCGCCTTTAGTTTCGCTGCCCCCGCTGCCCCCGCTGGCCCCGCTGCCCGCGCGATCCTGAGTCGTTCGGGATCACGCGCCGCCCGTTGGGCAGGAACGGTTCCGTGACGGCGTTAGCCGGCGGGACGCCCTGCTTGGATTTCGCCACCATCTTCTCGACTTCTTCCATCAGGCGCGCGTTGTTCATCACGACGCCGTCCTTGATCGTGTGCACGATACCCTGCGTGCGGAACATCTTCCCGTCCTTGTCGAGCGTCAAATCGCCGAACGAGTACAGGAACTTGAGGTTGTACGCCGGATTGCCATCCACGATCACGAGATCCGCGAGGTATCCGGGCCTAACGAGGCCGAGCTTGGGTTCACGCAACGTCGCAGCGCTGTTGTATGTGGCGGCCTTGATCACTTCGAGCGAATGCATCCCGGTCTCACGCAGCAGCTGCAGCTCGCGAACGGCGGAAAAGCCGGGCGTTGCCCAGATGTAGTTGTCGTCGGTGCCGTACGCGACACGTCCGCCGCGCTTGTTGAACTCCGCGATCAAGTCGCCCCAGAGGCGGAACGCGTACGTCCAGTAATACTCGTCATCGCTCGTCCAGTCATAATGAAATGAGCCGTGGTATGCCGGATTCGGCAGGTTCCAGTTGATGAGCGATTGGTGCGTGTATTTCTCGTGCCATGGCAGGCTCGACGCGCGATAGAAGTCGCGGTTCGCTTCGTACACGACACGTGTTGGCAACATCGTGACGCCGCACTTGACCATCGAGTCCGCGATCTCGCCTAACAAGCGCGAGCGATCGGCCTCGAGCCACACCGAGCCCGCCGCACGGAAGCGATCGTTCTCGTTGTCGTAGTTGTAGCTACGCACGAAGTTCTGCGTCGTGCGATCGAGCGCCGATTCGGCGTAACCGTAGTGATGCTCGATCATCGTCGCGCCGAGGCAGGCGGCCTTGACGGCGTTGACGACCGCGTTTGTAGAAGGAGGAAGGTGGATTGTGGTGATGCCACCGGCGGCGTACACCGCCTTCGCAACGGCGCCGAAGAGCTCAGGATTCCATGTGACGCTACCTAACGAGACGACGCGCATCCCCTGCGCCGCCATTTCCTTGGCAATGTCCGGCGCACGCGCGGGGTCTTCGAGCTGCTCCCGGTTGAATCTCGTCTTCGCTCCCCATCCCCAGATCGGCCACATACGCGGCGCCAGGATTCTGTTTTCTGCGGATTGCTTTTGCATGTACAACGCCGAATCCAGGCTGCGGTCGGAAGCGGGGACGATTCCGGTTACCCCGTGCGCCAGCCGCAGATAGGCCGAGTATTCGTTCTCCTGCGGCTGCGTGCGGACGTGGGTGTGCAGGTCGATCATCCCCGGCATGACGTATTTGCCGGCCGCGTCGATGATACGATCGCCCGTTAGGCGGGCCGCGCCGCCGCGCCGTTCGGCCGCGACAGGATCGAAGGGAACCATCTGCGTAATGACGTTCCGCTCGATCAGGATATCGTACGGCCCCGCCGGGGGGCCGCCATGGCCCGGGATGACCATGGCATTGCGGATCACGAGCCGGTTGTACGGGCCAGCAGCCAAATCACCGAATCCTGTTGCCTGAGCATTGGCGAATTGGGCGCCTAACGTCAAACTCAACAGTACGTAACGCTGCTTGGTCATAACTTAGTCCTTGGCTCTTAGTTCTTAGCTCGTAGGCTTGCTTTGACCTTTGACCCTTGACCTCGTTCTCTACGGTCTCCCATTCGGAACCACGGCAGGCCGCGTCGTTCGCGGGACAAACGGCGCCACCACCGGATCCGCTGTCGTGACGCTCGCTTTCGACTTGGCGACCATCTTCTCTACTTCCTCCATCAGACGCGCGTTATTCGTGACGACACCATCCTTGACGGTGTGCACGATGCCCTTCGTGCGATACATCTTGCCGTCCTTGTCCAATGTCAGGTCCCCGAACGAATACATGAATTTGAGGTTGTATGCCGGATTCCCGTCGACGATGAGCAAGTCGGCCAGGTAGCCGGGCCTAACGAGACCGAGGCGCGGCTGCCCCAACGTATGCGCGCTGTTGTACGTCGCCGCCTTGATGACCTCGAGGCCATGCATGCCCGTTTCGCGCAGCAACTGCAGCTCGCGAATCGACGAGAAGCCCGGTGTGGCCCAGATGTAGTTGTCGTCTGTTCCGAATGCCACGCGCCCACCGCGCTTGTTGAACTCGAAGATCAAGTCGCCCCAGAGCCTGAACGCCGACGTCCAGTAGTACTCGTCGTCGCTCGTCCAGTCGTAATGGAAGGATCCGTGAAATGCGGGATTGGGGAGGTTCCAGTTCCAGAGCGCCTGATGCGTGTATTTCTCGTGCCACGGCAAACTCGACGCGCGCAGGAAATCGCGATTCGCTTCATAGACGACGCGCGTTGGCAGCATGGTGACGCCACAGCCGATCAGCGAATCCACGACCGCGCCTAACAAGCGTTCACGGTTCGCCTCGAGCCAGACCTTGCCGGCATAGCGGAATCGGTCGTTCTCGTTGCCGTAATCGTATTCGCGCCCGAAATCCTGCACCTGGCGATCCAGCGCCGACTCGGCGTAACCGTAATGGTGTTCGATCATCGTCACACCGGCACAGGCGGCTCGCACCGCGGTCGTGACGGCCGTATTCGACGGCTGCAGATGGAAGGACGTGATCATGCCATTGTCTTTCGCCGCTTTGGCGATCGCGCGCACGAGATCGAGGTTCCAGCCTAACGGGTCCATGCTGATCACTTTGAGACCAGCGGCGGCCATCTGTTTCACGACCTCGGGTGCTTTGGCGGGGCTGTCCAGCTCGATGCGTGAGAAGCCAGTCGCCCCCGTGCCGTAGCCCACCAGCGGGTACATCCTTGGTGCGAGGATCTCGTTCTTCGCGCTCTTGCCGGCTTCCTGCATGGCGTTTTGAAAGCCGCGATCCGCCGCGTTCACCATGGTGGTGACGCCCATCGCCAACTTGAGGTAGTAGACGTATTCGATCTCTTCCGCGTTCGAGCGAAGGTGCGTGTGCAGGTCGATCATCCCCGGCATCACGTACATCCCCGTCGCGTCGATGATGCGGTCACCCGTTAGGCGCTGCGCATTGCCCCGACGCTCGGCGGCTACCGGATCGAACGGAACCATCTGCGAGATCATGTTGCCTTCGATCAGGATGTCGTACGGTCCTGCCGGCGGGCCACCGTGTCCGGGGATTACCATTGCCCCGCGGATCACCAGCCGATTGTAGGGCCCAGCGGCCAGATCGCCGAAGGTGCGCGTCGTCGTCTGGCCAGCTAGCGTGCTGGCGGTCAGCAACAGGACAAGAGAGGCGTGCAGCGCGGCCCGACCGATCATGAGAGCGACTCCGGAGGGTTCTGGGGAAATCAAAGGAGTCTGACCCCTTTGATATTTCCAAAATACGGTCTCGGCGTGGATCTCGTTAACCCGGAGGGCGCGCCGGTTGTGCCAGATCGAGGGCGATGCGCCAGGACCCGTCCTCACCCGGCCTCCAGAGGCGCAAATAGAAGCCCCGTTCCGCGGGACCGTTGAACGTCGGGAGCAGCTCGTACTCACCGTAGCTGTAGCCGAAATCGGCCGCACGCGACACGCCTCCGCCCAGGTAGCGCGACCGGTAGGGTCGATCGTCGCCACTCAGTGCCTGGCGCACGGCACTCATACCTAACGCGGGAACGGCGCCTTCACGGTGGAGCCGTGCATCGTCCGCCATGGCTGGGATTAGTTTGGCGCTTTGCGAGGGTCCGCCGACGCCGAGCGCGGAATCGCGGGTCACCAGGAGACGCAGCGGATCGGTGCCTAACGCCTTTGCGCTCAGGACGCGGCCCGCCGCGTCCGCCGGCTTTGGCATGAAGCGGTGCCCTGTGCCGATGTCCACGGCCATCTTCCAGGCGCCAGTGGAATCGCGCCGCCACACCGTGACGTAATGGCCCGCCGCGCGAACTGTGTCCGAGCGGTCTTTCGCGCGGAGCTCCCACGGTCCGGTCGTCCACCCCATCTCTCCAGACGCGGAGATTTCAGCAACTTCTGGATCCCAACTCAGATAGCCGGGTGCGGGCGGTCGCTTGCTCAGCCACTCGATGCCATTTACGGGACCCGGGCGAAACAGAATTCCGTCGGCTCCAAGGTTAGCAAGGAACGACTCCTTGATTCCGGAGCGCTCGGAGTGACGCGCGAAGCCGCGTTCGGCAGCGATGAGCGAACGCAGCCCTGCATCGCCGGTCGGGGTACGTCCTCCTGATGTCGCACACGCCGTGACTTGAGCGGCGCCAACGAGCACTACAATCACCAGCGTGCGGGGCAGTCGATACATGAGGCAACACTGCACAGCAGTGCACTGTTTCGTCGAGAGTTCCAGTGTCAGAGTTCTGTGGTTCATGGAACGCGAGATTTGCGCAGCGCGCGCAGGGATCCACCAAAGCGATGATCAATCCCTGCATGAGCATAGCCGTGAGTCAACCCGCGCCCAGGCGTGTGGCGGTCCCATTGCAATAGAGGTGGGTCATTACCGACACCCGCATGGAGGACTCATGAAGCTCGTTAGGATTCTTGCCACACTCGGCCTTGCAGCCTGCGCAACGCAGGAAACCACTGCACCCGCATTGTCGTCCGACGTTGCGCTCGATCAAGGGACGAATGCCGTGGGCGCGGTATATACACAGACGAATGACGCAACCGCGAATGCCATCCGTCAGTACTCCAGGGCGAGCGATGGCTCGCTGACTTTCGTCGCCAGTTACACGACCGGTGGCACGGGGAACGGCGCGGCAGGTCTCGGATCGCAGGGCTCTGTCATCATCGCGCGCAATCGCTTCCTCCTCGCCGTGAACGCGGGGAGCAACCAGATCTCATCATTTGCAATAGGGGCCGGCGGCCTAACGCTCGTCGAGGCCATTTCATCGGGCGGAACGTTTCCGATCAGCCTCACGTCGCATGGTGACCTCATATATGTCTTGAACGCCGGTTCCGACAACGTGACCGGATTCCGGCTCGATAACAGTGGTGACTTGACATCAATTCCCGGCAGCACGCGCGGCTTGAGCGGCACTGGTACTGGTCCGGCGCAAATCGGTTTTCATCCCGATGGAAGCAGGCTGGTCGTGACCGAGAAAATGACGAACAAGATCGACGTTTTCACGGTAAGCTCGACCGGGACATTGAGTGAGCCAACGGTGCATCAGTCGAGCGGCGCGACGCCATTCGGTTTTGAGTTTTCGGAACGCGGTTATCTGATCGTGAGTGAGGCCTTCGGCGGAGCGCCTAACGCGTCTGCGACGTCGTCGTACTCGCTGGAGAACGGAGGTCTGGTTACGCGAAGCGCTTCGGTGACTACGACGGAAACGGCGGCATGTTGGGTGGTGATAACCACGAATCAGAAATTCGTCTACGTCACGAACACGGGTAGCAATAGCGTCTCCGGCTATCGGCTCGGCGCAGACGGGACACTGAGCCTTTTGGATGCCGACGGAGTCACCGGTGCGACCGGCGGCGCGCCGATCGATGCCGCCTTGTCACGTAACAGTCAGTTCCTCTACACGCTCGATCGCGCAGCGGGCGCCATTAGCATTTTTGCCGTCAACGCCGACGGGTCCTTGTCCAAGCTCGGCACACAGACAGGCGTTCCGACAACGTCCTTTGGACTCATCGCCCGGTAGGCCTCTCTTTAGATGTCCCGCTCGGGCGCACAAGTTGAGAAAGGTAGGTCTGCGGACTTGGCCCTGTCGTAGTGGAGGAAGCACATCCGTTTGACTCTTCGCGGCGCGATCGTCGGCGCCGTCGTACTTGCGATCCTCGCCGGAGTCGTGCCGGCGGGGATCGCGCTGCACGCGCGACTTGCGGCAGCACTCGAAGCACGCGCGCGTGCGAACCTTGCATTGGCGCCGCGCATACTCGCCGACCGTACGGCGACAACCTCCGACGCGCTCATGATGTATGCCAAGGAGTTCGCGCATGAGCCGAGGTTGGCGGGTGCGCTTATGGCCGGTGACCGCGCGGCGCTGGATCACATTGCCAATGCGCAAAGCGGCGTCGTACCTGCCGGCATTCCTATAGTCATCGGGTCCAGCGGCGAATCATTGCTAGGGCCTCTGCCTAACGCGTCGACGGTGGCGGCGACGCGCGAGGGACGCATGCCGGTGGAAACGCACGCGGACTCCACGACAGTACACACCGTCGCACTCGCACCGATCACCGCGCCGGACGGCCGCTGGCTCGGCGCCGCGGGGTTCGCCGTACCGGTGACGGATGACGTCGCGCATTCACTGGCGAGTTTGACGGGCAGCGAAGTGATCATCGTCTCGTCCCGCAGTGGGCGTGCGGTTGCCACAACGCTGGATAGCAGCATGACGCGCGGCGTCGTGCAACAGCTGGCCCTGCGGATGGCTGCTGCGCGCGAGCCCATCGATTTCCGTGTTGCGAGCGATCGGATCGCCGTCGTCGCGGTTTCACTCAATGATGCAGCGTATGCCGCGTTTGCGCGCGTGATGCGACGTGAGCTGGCGATCCTGCCGACGCTGCGCCGCATCGCGCTCTTGAGCGCCGCGGGAGCTCTCGCCGCCGCGTTGATCCTCGGCGCACTCCTCGCCACGCAGGTCGCGCGCCCCGTACAGCAGCTGGCGCGCGCGGCACGCTCGTTAGGCGAAGGGAACTTCGATGCACCGCTGCCGCGCGGCAGGTTGGACGAAGTTGCCACTGTGTCGGCTACGTTCGCAACCATGCGCGCAGCGCTACAGGCGCGGCTGACGGAGCTTCAGGCGGCGAACCGGGAGCTGGCGGATCGCGCGGTGCGGCTCGCCGCCTTGCAGAGCGATCTCATACAGAGAGAACGTCTCTCCGCCTCGGCGCGACTGGTGACACACCTCGCACACGAGATTCGCAATCCAGTCGCGACCGTGCGGAACCTGCTCGAAGTCATACAACGCCGAGTGGCGGCCAATGCCGAGGTTCGGGAATACACCGAATTGGCCATCGACGAATTGCTGCGGATGCACGAGCTGGCCGAACGCATGTTGGACCTCAATCGCCCGCGGGACCCTGCCCAGTCGGTCACCGATGTCGCGCAAGTCGCCGAGGATGTCGCGCGCCTCATGAGCGCCGCCAACGAAGGCGATGGACCGGTCGTCTACAGTGACAAGGAGACTGCCTCTGTCAACGCGCTCATTTCACCCGACGCATTGAAACAGGTTCTGCTCAACCTCGTGCAGAATGCCACGGAAGCGGTCCGTCAGGCTCGCCGCCACACAGGCCCGCAGATCGATATTCTCGTTAGGCGGCAGGGCTCGACTGTAAGCGTGACCGTAAGCGACAACGGTCCGGGTATCCCTCCTGCAATCCTGCCGCGCATCTTCGACCCGTTTTTCACGACGAAGGAAAGTGTGCAAGGCGTTGGCCTCGGACTATTCGTCGCCGAAGGGATGGTGCGGGCGGCTGGCGGTCGTTTGACGGCCTCAAATCGCAGCAACGGCGGGGCGGAGTTCCGCATAGAGCTGGCGGCAGTCGAACCCGCTGGCGCTCTGGTATCTGAGTCGGCCGAGCGGACACTCTGATGCCGCGTCTCCTCATCGTCGACGACGACCGCGCGTTCCGCGTCTCTACCGCGGCGCTTCTTGTCAGCGAAGGGTACGAGGTTGGAACCGCGGGCGACGCACAGGAGGCCGTGAAGCTCCTCCGCCATTCACACTATGACTTGATGTTACTGGATCAGCGCATGCCCGGGCTCGATGGTATCGCCCTGGTCGAGGCACTGCGGCTATGGGGGGAACCCATCCCGGTTTTGATGATCAGCGGCGCCGGCTCCATCGACAGCGCGGTCCGGGCGCTACACGTTGGCGCGGACGACTACCTAACGAAGCCCGTCGAACCTGAAGTTCTGTTCGACCGTGTGGCCGAAGCGCTCGATCGTCGCCCCGACCCTTCGCAGCTGGCCGGCGGCGATCATGGTTTGATCGGCAGGTCGCGTGCGATGCGTGCCGTCGTCGAATCGATCGAGCGGGTCGCGCCAACAGACGCGACTGTGCTCATCGTCGGCGAAACGGGTACCGGCAAAGAGCTGGTTGCACAGGCTATTCATCGCACGTCCGCACGGAGGGGTGGGCCTTTTATCGCAGTCAACTGTGCCGGTCTCGCTGAAGGAGTGCTCGAGAGCGAGCTGTTCGGGCACGTGCGTGGTGCGTTCACCGGTGCGTTGCGCGATCGCATCGGCGTCTTCGAAGCTGCCTCCGGTGGTTCGATCCTCCTCGACGAAGTCGGAGACATGAGCCTAACGCTGCAGCAACGCCTGCTTCGAGTTTTGCAGGAACGTGAAATCGTGCGTGTCGGGGCTACGCACGCAAAAGCCGTCGACGCGCGCGTCATCGCTTCGACGCACCGCGACCTCAAGGCGCTCGTCGGCGAGGGACGGTTTCGCGAAGACTTGCTTTATCGGCTCAATGTCTTTCCGATTTCGTTGCCGCCACTGCGCGAGCGGCCCGAGGACATTCCGCTGCTGGTTGCACACGGGCTCGATCGACTGCGAGACCGGATGCCCCAGGCGCGACAGCTCTCGTGTTCGGCGTTCGCGCTACGTGTGCTCCGGGCTTACGAATGGCCTGGCAACGTGCGCGAGCTGCTTGCGGCTCTCGAGCTGGCCGCCATTCACGCCGGCTTCGCGCGGATCGAGACGCAGCATCTTCCGGCTTCCGTACGCGATGCCGCCGCCACTCAGCGTGACCAGCGATATCGGGCCCCCACTTCGCATGATGCGGAACGGTCGGCTATCGTCGCCGCGTTGGAGCATAGCGGCGGAATTGTCTCCCGGGCGGCCGAATTGTTAGGCATGGGCCGTACGACGCTCTGGCGCAAGCTCAAGGCGTATGGGATCGCGGCGGTCAACGACCGCTAGTCACCTCGCTCCCGCCAGGCTCGTAATAATCAGGATCGTCCACTGCGGCGCCAACCAACCACGATCGGTGTCGTCGTACGACTCCCCCGTCGAGTGCGCCCCCTGGCCGCGCCCACCGCCATCGATTGTAATCGACGGAATACCGAGGCTCATGGGGATGTTCGAGTCCGTGCTGCCCGAGCCGAGCTCTGTCTCGAAGCCGAGTCGTTGTGCGGCGGCCTGCGCCACGCGAACGATGTGCGCGGAATCGGCGACGCCACCCGCCGGCCTAACGCCACGGTCTACAATGTCGAGCTTGATCTTCGTGCGTGAGTTCGGCCACCGAGCATGCTCGGCATCGAGCGCCTGCTGCAACGCTTGCCGGAACAGTGAGTCGACGCGCGCCAACTCCACTGGAGATTCCGACCGCAGATCGACGTCCATCGCGCCTAACGGCGAAATCGTGTTCACCGACGTTCCGCCGGACACGATCCCCACATTGAACGTGGTCTTGGGCGTCGCTGGTACTTTGATTTCACCAATCAACGCGATCGCGCGCCCTAACGCGTGAATAGGGTTGGGCATCCCGAACGCTCCGAAGCTGTGCCCACCAGGACCGGTGTAAGTCACGTAATACCGATGGCTCCCAACCGCGCGATTCGTCGTGCCGAGGCCTGTTCCATCGATCGACAGGAAATAATCGATCTTCGGCGCGGGAGATTCTTTCGTGAACATGTGCCGCACGCCCCGAAGGTTGCCCGGACCTTCCTCGCCGACAGTGCCGACGAACAGGATCGTTCCCGGCGTGCGGACATTAGCGGCATTCATCGCGCGGATTGTGGCGAGCATGACGGCAAGCCCGCGACAGTCATCACCGATGCCCGGCCCTTTGAACATCGTCCCGGTTCGCGTGACTTTGACGTTCGTGCTCTCGGGAAACACCGTGTCGAGGTGGGCTGAAAGAAGCACAACGGGGCCGTTGCCGGTACCGGGCCGTTCGCCGATGACATTCCCTTCCCGATCGACGCGGACATTGCGCAAGCCTAACGACTCGAACCGCTTCTTCAGCTCCTGTCCACGGACCTGCTCCTTGAACGGCGGCGCCGGGATCTCACAGATGGATACTTGTTGAGTCAGCGTCCATTCATTGTCCGCGCGAACCTTGGCGATCGCGGCATCAATTGCCGGACCCGACACAATGCGCGCCGGTTGCGGGAAGCTGACGCCTGGAATCGAGAGCACTACACCGAGAAGCAGCAAACTGCGCATGAGTCCGGCACCGAGAGTTAGCGAAGGACGGCAAGATAACTCCGCGTCCTTGGTGGAGTTAGAACCTTACGATCGACTTCTGTACCACCGCATGGCGACCAAAGTTCATGTCGTGTCGATCACGGACAACACGACCGACCAGGCATTAGTTAGGCGGCATAGCGATTGCGCTGGACGCGACTGCCATGGATGACGAAGCCCTTGAAATCCTGATGCAAAAGATCGGCGGGTATTGCGCGGTACTCGGTGCCGCGCTGATCACCGCCGCCAGTATTGGCTTTGGTGGACTGACCTTTGCCAACGACGCCGAAACCGTATTACAGCAGCTCGCCCAGTGGCCGGCGTGGTATTGGCCGGCCGTCCACCTGGCCTTCGCCGCTGGCTCGGTTCTCTGGATCGGCTCCTTCATCGCCTTGAACAGCTCGTTCCGCGAGCCGATGGCGCGCCTCCTCGGCTCGTTAGGCGTCGTGAGCATGGTGTTAGGCGCGGCATTACACGTGATCGACGCCTTCATCAGCGCTTCGGCTCTCCCCGCGCTTGCGTCGCAATGGGCGGGTGCAGGTACTACCGAACGGGAAACGATCGTGCGCTCGACCGAGACGCTGCTCATGGTATTAGGCGGAACTTGGACCGGCGTCGTCGTGCTTTTTCACGGCGTTCCGTTCGTCTTTTCAGGGACATCGGTGACGCGCAGTGTGCGCTATCCGCGCCCGCTTCATTGGACGGGCACGCTCGCCGGTTTTGGGTCGATCTTGACCGGTACCCTGATGCTGGTTGCGCCACGCTCCGTGCCGCCCGCGCTCTATTTCTTCTTCGCGGCGGTAAGTGTGGTGTGGATGGTCGGTGTCGGGCTTGTGCTAAAACGCCCGCCACAGCCCGTCCGAAGAGCGCAAGAACTAGCTCTTAGCTCTTAGCTCTTAGCTACCTCGCTCCCGGCTCCCCGCTCCCCGCTCCTTTCCTCGTTAGGGTTGGCGAAACAGCGCGGCGATTCTTGCCGCGTCGTACCTCGCCGCGAGACCAAGCATGAGCAGTATCCGCGCTTTCTGCGGATTGAGGTCCTGCGCAGCGATCATCGCGCCCCTGCTCGCACTGTCGGGATTAAACGCCTGACCCACACGGCCGGCACCAGTGCGCGTCGACACGGCGACAAACACACCGCGTTGCACCGCCCGGCGTACCGCGCGCTGCTGAGAGGGAGGTATCCCG
>DATFBW010000255.1:0-6746 GCA_035253645.1 Gemmatimonadaceae bacterium
AGCTGGCCGCACGCCGCGGCAATATCGAGTCCGCGACTCTTCCGCACTGCGACCTCCACGCCGCTATCGCGCAAGATGCGCGCAAAGCGGTCCGTCGCTTCGGGCGACGAGGGCGCGAAGTGCCCGGCCCCCCCCGGATGCAGCGGAATCAGGTTCACGAATGCGCGACAGTCGCGCGCGTGCTGGGCCAATTCACGAGCGTGGGACGCCTGATCGTTTACTCCACCCAGCATCACGTATTCGAACGTGACACGTCGGTCGAATGCCCGCGCGGCGGCCAGAACAGAGGCCAACGGGTACTTCGTGTTGATGGGCATCAGCGCGTGACGCATGGCGTCATTCGGCGCGTGAATGGAGATCGCCAGCCGGAATTGCTCCGGCCGGCGTGCGAGCGCCTCGATGCCAGGTAAGATGCCAACGGTCGAAACCGTGATGTGACGCGCGCCGATCCCGAGCCCTTTCGGGGAGTTGAGAATCGTTAGGGCCGTGTTGACGGCGTTCCAGTTCATGAGTGGCTCGCCCATCCCCATGAAGACGATATTCGTGGGCCGGATGGGCGGATCCAGCAGGATGAGCTCGCGCACCTGACCGGCGATCTCATACGGCTCGAGGTTTCTTGCAAAACCCATCGCACCGGTAGCGCAAAATGCGCATTGCAGCGCGCAACCGGCTTGTGACGAGATGCACAGCGTTAGGCGCCGCGCCTCAGGGATCGCGACACTTTCGATCGCTTGTCCGTCGTGCAGCCGGAACAGGAATTTTTCAGTGCCGTCCTGCGACCTCTGGCGTGTGTCGATAGCAAGGCGCGGCAACGTGAACGCCTCGTTCAGAGACGCGCGCAACGCCGGCGGCAGATCGGTCATTTCGGCGAACCCAGGGGTCGGCGAGTGCCAGAGATGGTTCGCGGCCTGCGTGCCCCGGTACGCCTCCATCCCGCGGCTGACGGCGAACTCGCGCAGCTCCCTTTCGGCCTCTTCCGGCGGCAGGTTCAGGAGATTGCGCTTCATGGGGCCGCCAGGTGTGTTACCAGCATAAAGACGTATGCTGGTGAGAGGCCGTACGGGCTCTCCTCCCGCGAAACGCCAAGGCGATAGCGGCCAGAACGTGCGCCTAACGCGATGCGCAGCCGGTTTGTCGCGTCGTTCCGCGTGAACACGCGCGCCCCGCCGACCCGCGCGTCCCACACGCGCGTGCGCAGACTCACGTAGCCGAAATGTTCATTCGACGCTTGGGGGACCCCGGTCCATGCGTAGCCCGCCCGCAGATGCGCGCCTTGCCACCAGCCGAGCGCCAACGCTTTCGCCTCGATTGCTCCCGAGAACGCCGCCCCGCTCCGTCCTCCGGCTCCGCCAGGGCGCCACAGGAAACTCGACGCCGCGACCGTTACATCGCGCCCCGCCACGCTGTCCACGATGACGCCTGCGTCGAGTCCGAGCTCCTGCCGGCGCTCGGTATCCAGCTCGCCGGACTGATACCGGACCGCGATCCCGCTCGTTAGGGTCCTTTCGCGTCGCGCCGCCGCGACCGATACAACCACGAGACCGTACGGCACGTCCGCTCCAATCGTCTGGGGATCGGTGTCCGTGCGGGCGATATCGCCCACGCTGGACCGCGCGACCGACAGGCCCGCTGTCGTCCCATACGTCGTGTACGCCACCGCAAGCGTTTGGGCCGACACACGCTGCTCGCGGCCAGTGGCCAGGGAAGTCAACGACAACCGGCCGCGTTCACTTGGGCTCACGTAGATCGAGGCCGGATTCCGCAGCCCATCCCCGGCGAACAGGGCGAGCGCAGTGCCCTCGGCCAAGGCCGAGATTGGAAACTCGAAGAGGTCGCGCCCAGGCAGCTGCTGGGCCTGCACCTCGCTGGCGAGCCCGGCCGCGATCAGAGCGCAAACAGACCGACGCATCCGACGGAGCTTAGGAGCGACTGCGGGACTGGTCAATTGCGTCGCTTCCTCGCCTCCGTTGCAAACCTTAGATTTCGCGCCCCCATGTTTCTGCACGACAACTGTTTGCAGTGCTCCGACGGGCGAGGAATGGAGGCGACGCGATCCTCTTCCGGCTCCTTTAGCGACGCGTGCGGCACCCGCCGCATCCGCGACTGCCGCGGCGCCATCTCATTTTGAGCGGCGTTGCCAAGCCGTGGCTCGTCGCAGCGCTAATCTGGACGGTCCTGGTACTCACGGCCAACTCCCTCAGTGTGCGCGATCCGCGGCGCGCGCCATTCCCCGGCGCCGATAAGGTGACGCACGCCGGGATGTACGGCGCCGCGGCTTACGCGTGGCGGCGCGCGTTTCGCGCGCCCTCCGATCGGATCACCTGGCTCGTCGCGAGCGGAATGACGGCGCTCGGGGCGGCCGACGAATGGCATCAACAGTGGGTTCCGGGCCGCAGCCCTGAGGTGTTGGATTGGCTCGCCGATGCCTCGGGGGTTGTCGTTGCGCTCCTGGCGTGGCGGAGTTTGCACACACGCGAGCGTCTTTCATGAGCTCTGACCGCGCGTTAGGCACGGCGCAACGCTCGCACATGTGCGGCTCGCTCCGCATCGAGCATGTCGGGCAAACGGTGCGCCTGGGCGGCTGGGTGCACAGAGCTCGCAACCTCGGCGGTCTCATTTTTCTCGATCTGCGCGATCGCGAAGGGATCGTGCAGGTGTCGTTCGATCCGCGGTTTGCGGAAGAAAGCGCGATGCACGTCGCCGGCAGCCTAACGCCTGAAACCGTTGTGCTCGTACAGGGCGACGTCGTGGACCGCCCAATGGAGGGGCGTAATCCCGAATTAGCGACGGGCGACGTCGAAGTACGGGCGCGCAGTGCGCAGGTCGTGGGCATGGCCACAACGCCGGCCATCCCCGTCGCCCGCGCGAAGAACGACAAGCTTCCCGCGGAAGAGCTACGCCTCAAACACCGGCTTCTGGATTTGCGGCGGAGTGAGATGGCCTCCAACCTGATCCTTCGCCACCGTCTCCTGCAGCGCGCGCGACGCACACTCTCCGACCTCGGGTTCCTCGAGATCGAGACTCCGATCCTGACAAAGCCGACTCCGGAAGGAGCGCGCGATTATCTCGTCCCCAGCCGCATCCACCCGGGCGAATTTTACGCCCTGCCGCAGTCCCCGCAGATCTACAAACAACTTCTGATGGTGGCTGGCTTCGACCGCTACTTCCAGATCGCGCGATGCTTTCGGGATGAGGATTTGCGCGCAGACCGCCAGCCGGAATTCACGCAGATCGATATCGAGGCAAGCTTCGTTGGCGTCGAAGACGTGTACACGGTGATCGAGCGAGTCCTGGTGGATCAGTGGGATGAGGCCGGCGAACGGGTGAGCGCTCCCTTCGTCCGCGTCCCATATAAGGAAGCCATGGAGCGTTATGGTGTCGACAAGCCGGACCTGCGCTATGGCTTCGAGATCCGCGACCTAACGAGTCTCGCGGGCGACGATGCCGCCCCATTCGTACGTGAACAGGTCGGCGGCGGCGGCCGGCTCCGCGGGATTCTGGCGCCCGGGGCGGCGAGCGTTTCGCGCAAGGAGCTGGATGGGCTTGGCGCGACGGTCAAAGACTCCAAGGCGGGGGCCTTGATCTGGGCGCGCCATGGAACCGATGGCTGGGAAGGGCAGGGCGTGAAAGCCCTCGGAGCGACGCTGCTCGGACAGCTCGCCGCCGACTCGGGCGACCTGCTGCTTGCGGTCGCCGGCGCCGACGCCGTCAGCTCGCCCGCGTTGCATCAAGTGCGTTCGGCACTTGTTAGGCGGCCGGGCGTGGAACCCCGCGTCAAGCATGCCTTCGCGTGGATCGTGGATTTTCCGCTCTTCGAGCTGGATCCCGACACGGAGACACACGTCCCTGCGCACCATCCATTTACTGCGCCGCATCCGGACGACCTTGCGATACTCGAAAGCGACCCGGGTCGCAGCCGCGCCTTGCACTACGACGCCGTGTATAACGGCGTGGAGCTCGGCAGTGGGTCGATACGTATTACGGATCCCGAGCTGCAACGCACGATCTTCCGCTTGTTAGGCATATCCCCGGAGGATCAGGCGCGCCGCTTCGGCTTCCTGCTCGAAGGGCTGTCCGCGGGGGCTCCTCCAATGGGCGGGTTCGCGCTCGGTTTCGACCGCATCGCGATGCTCCTCGCCGGTGCGACGAACCTGCGCGATGTCATCGCGTTTCCCAAGACCACCGCCGCGCGCGCGCTTTTCGAAGGCGCGCCCACCACTGTGAATTCTGCGGACCTCGCCGCCCTGCACCTAACGCGCGCTGACGAGCGCAGACGTGATGACTGAGAGCCTGACGACACAGCGACTCGATACGGGCGGCGCTGATCTTCTGACGCTCGCCGGCGTAAACGACGCCAACCTGGTCGAGCTGGCACGCCAGAGTGGCGCGAAGGTGACGTTACGCGGCGATGCGCTGGTTCTCACCGGTCCGGCCAGCGCTGTTGCGCAGGGGGTGCAGCTGGCTCAGCGGATGATCGACGCTGCACGGCAGCGTGCGGACCTCACGCCGGATGAGATCGTTCGCCTGAGTCTCGAAGGCAGCGATGTGGTTGTCGAAGGTGAAGGCCCCCGGATCGCGCTGCCTGGCGTCCGCAAGATCATCAAGGCGCGAAGCGCCGGACAGGCAGATTATCTGCGACTCATCGCCGACAACGACATCGTCATCGGCATCGGGCCGGCTGGCACGGGGAAGACGTACCTCGCCGTCGCGATGGCTGTGGATGCGCTCACGCGCAAGCGCGTACGGCGTATCGTGCTCGCGCGCCCGGCCGTCGAGGCTGGAGAATCGTTAGGCTTCCTTCCTGGCGACATGCAGGCCAAGGTCGATCCCTATCTGCGACCGCTGTACGACGCGCTGGAAGACATGATGCCTCCCGAACGCATGCAACGCGCCCTCGAGACGCGCGTCATCGAAATCGCCCCATTGGCGTACATGCGCGGGCGCACACTCAATGAAGCCTTTGTGATCCTGGACGAGGCGCAAAACGCAACGAGCGCGCAGATGAAGATGTTCCTCACGCGGCTGGGCGTAAATGCGAAGGCCGTTGTGACCGGCGACAAAACACAGATCGATCTTCCACGCCGCGAAGACTCCGGACTTCTGCAGATCGAGCGGATCCTCCGCGGAATCGATGGAATCGCGTTTCAGTATCTGGATGAAGCGGACGTCGTTCGGCACCGGTTGGTACGCGAGATCATCCGGGCGTATCACGACGACTCGCTCAGCTAACCAGTGTCGCCTCCGCCCACCGCGACATCAGGTAGCTGGCTTGCGGAACTCCCGCGCCGGCTCGAGCTGGGTGCGCACGCGCGGCGCGTATGCATTGCGTTCGCGCTCGGTGCCATCATTGTCGCGCTCTTTCCACCGACTCCTCTCAGCTGGCGAACGGTTATAGGCGGCGTCGTTCTTCAGGCGTTGCTGATTCTGCCACTCGGCGTGGTGCTCGCGCTGTACCGGCCCAGCATCTACGCATCGTATCGTGCGTTACTCGGCATTGCGCTGTGTTTCGTCTTCGTGTTGGTGCTTACCCGGGTCGTGTTGCTCTACATCCCGAGCTATGGCCCCTTCACGGGCGCCCTCGTGCCCATCGGGGTGGCGGGCCTCACGTTAGGCGTGCTGCTCGATGCCCGTACCAGCATGCTCGCTACGATCATGCTGGCGCTCCTCATTGGACAACTTCCGCCGTTTCTCGGGCAACGCGGTACCATCCTGTGCTTGTTAGGCGGCGCCGTGTCGGCCTGGAGCGTGCGCAGCCTTACCGAGCGCAGGCGCGCGTATGTCGCGATCGGAGTATTGTTTGCGGGCTACGCGGTCGCGTCCGTCGCTGTCACTCTCGTCACCGCCTCACCGCTCGGTGACGTGTCGGCCGGCATCACGATTGGGTGGCTCAATTCCGTTGTCTCCGTCGCGCTCGCGTTACTCTTATTGCCCATCGTCGAGAGTGTCAGCGGCATCGACACGTACTTCAGCCTTCTCGAGTGGTCCGACCTGAACCGGCCACTCATGAGGCGGCTGAGTCTCGAAGCGCCGGGGACGTTCGCGCACACATTGGCGACGGCACAGCTGGCGGAGCAGGCCTGCGCGGCGATTGGCGCGAATGGGTTGCTCGTGCGTGTCGGAGCGTACTACCACGACATCGGGAAGGTCACGCGGCCTCCATATTTCGTCGAAAACCAGTCCGACGGGCAGAATCCGCATGATCGCCTAACGCCGACGGAGAGCGCGGCGATCATCAGGGGACATGTGGGAGATGGTCTCCGGCTCGCCGAGGCGCATCGGGTCCCGCGCGCCATCCGTGCCTTCATCGCGGAGCATCACGGCACCGAGCCAATCGCTTACTTCGCCGAGAAGGCGCGCGGTATTGGGGATGACCCCAATGCCATGCACTTCCGTTACGCCGGGCCGCTCCCCCAGTCCGCCGAGTCTGCGATTTTCATGCTGGCCGACCGCGTAGAGGCGGCGACGCGCGGCTTGCGAGACCGGACCCCGGAACGCGTGCGCGAGGTCGTCGAGAAGATCGTGCGCCGACGTGTGGAATCCGGGCAGCTGCGCGAGGCGCCGCTTACGCTGGCGCACATCGAGCATATCAAGGCGTCCTTCGTGCGCACCCTAACGAGCATGCATCACAACCGGATAGACTATCCATCCGGTGCGATGGAGCGCATCACGCGGGAGAGCGCTGGCGCGACGGGCGCTGGCAGCGGAGCAGGGGCAGGTGCAGGGAGCGCGCCAGGATGACGGCAGCG
>DATFBW010000256.1:0-10525 GCA_035253645.1 Gemmatimonadaceae bacterium
GAAGAGCTGCGGCGTGCCGTCGGCGATGAAATCGGGCGACTCCAAGCCGTTGCCACGGAGATCGCGGTCCTGGATACGATCTTGTCGTTCGCGACTGTCGCTGCCCGTGAGGGGTATGTGCGACCTGAAATGACAGACGGCTTCGATCTCACGATCGTGGGCGGCAGGCATCCGGTCGTTGAGCGCATGATGGTGCGCGACGCGTTCATCCCGAACGATGTGAGCCTAACGCCGGACGCTCGCATGATCATCCTCACCGGTCCGAACATGGCCGGAAAATCGACGGTGTTGCGGCAGGTCGGACTGATAGTGTTGATGGCGCAGATCGGCTCATTCGTTCCTGCCGCGCGCGCGACGATCGGGGTTGTGGATCGTGTTTTCACCCGAGTCGGTGCAAGCGACAACCTGGTGCGCGGCCAATCGACATCCATGGTGGAGATGGCGGAGACGAGCGCGATCTTGCACGCTGCCACGTCGCGCAGTCTCGTCCTGCTCGACGAGATCGGACGCGGGACTGCCACGTACGATGGCGTATCGATCGCCTGGGCCGTAACAGAGCACGTGCACGAAAAGGTCGGGTGCAAGACCATCTTCGCGACGCATTATCACGAGCTCACTCAGCTCGCAGATGAATTAGGTGCATTGCGTAACTATAACGTGGCGGTTCGTGAGGTCGGCGACGAAATCCTGTTCCTGCATCGCCTGCAGCCCGGCCCCGCCGACCGATCGTATGGCATCGAAGTTGGCCGGCTCGCTGGGCTGCCAGATGCCGTCATCCGGCGGGCGCGGGCTGTGCTCAAATTGCTCGAGGGAGACGAGCTCGTTAGGCGTCTGGCCGGCGAAGCGCCGGCGTCGTCACAGCTGTCGCTGTTTACCGCCCCGCCGCACCCGGTCGTCGCTAGGCTTCAGCGCATCCGGCCGAACGAGCTTACGCCGATTGCGGCGCTGCAGCTACTGGATGAGCTAGCCCATCAGGCCCGCACGTGAAACGACTGCTTGGCGCACTCGGCGTCGGTCTTATCGGCTGCGCACCAGCGCCGCCGCGGAATGTGGCGGACACACTACCCAAGCTTATCGGTGACGCCGTGCCGTTCCGTTATCCAAGTCCCCTCTATGAACAACGGATTGAAGGGGATGTAATGCTCCGGCTGCACATCGACACCTCCGGCGTCGTGGTGCCTGAGTCGGTGCGCGTCGAACAAACCTCCCGCATCCCCTTGTTCGATTCAGCCGCCGTGGAAGGCGCTCCGCTCCTGTTGTTCAGGCCGGCTCTCCTCGGTGGACGACGCGTGCCAATAACTGTTCTTTTCCCCGTGCAGTTTCGGATGCCAAGCGCGTCGCCCACGCCAGCCGACAGCGGCGAGCAACCGGGCCGCTAGGATCCTAACGCGAACGACATATGACCAGTGTCGATGCGAGCTCCGACATCGCGGTAGAAAGGAACCGCCGACCATACCGATCGGTGCTCGAGACGATCGGGTGGACGCCGCTGATCCGCCTAACGCATGTCACGCGTGGGATCACGACGCCGGTGCTTGGCAAGGCTGAGTTCTTCAATCCGGGGGGTTCGCTCAAGGACCGGATCGGCTTACCCATCATCGAACAAGCGGAGCGCGAAGGGCGACTCAAGCCTGGCGGGACGATCGTCGAAGGGACGAGCGGCAATACCGGAATCGGGTTGGCCATTGCCGCGTCGCTTCGCGGATACCGCTGCATCTTCACGATGCCGGACAAGATGTCGCAGGAGAAAGTGCGTCTGCTCAAAGCGTTCGGCGCCGAGGTCATCGTCACGCCGACTGCGGTACCGCCGGACCATCCTGACAATTACATCGTCACCGCCAAGCGCATCGCGGCGGAGACGCCTAACGCGATCCTCGCCAATCAGTTCTACAACCAGGCGAATCCCATTGCTCACTACGACACCACCGGCCCGGAGCTTTGGGAACAAACCGAGGGACGCATCACCCACTTCGTTACGGGCGCCGGGACGGGCGGCAATGCGACTGGCGTGGGCCGCTACCTCAAAGAGAAGAACCCCGCGGTCAAAGTAATTGTCGGCGATCCGCAGGGGTCGATCCTTGCCGAATTGTGGCGCAGCCAAGGGCAGAACAAGCTGGAAGGAACACCGTATAAGGTCGAAGGGATCGGACAGGACAAACTCCCCGGCACGCTGGATTTGAGTGTCGTGGACGAGTTCCAAACCGTATCGGACAAAGATGCCTTTCTGATGGCCCGCCGCCTAACGCGGGAGGAGGGTTTGTTCGTCGGCGGCTCGTCGGGGCTTATTACGTTCGTCGCGTTGAATGTGGCACGCCGAATCAATACGGCCGACGCCATGGTTGTCACAATGCTGTGTGACACGGGGGAGCGATACCTGTCCAAGCAATTCAACGACGAATGGATGCGCGAAAACCAGCTGCTCGAGGCCGATCGCGCTACCCTCGGCGACGTCATTCGGCGAAAGTCCGACGGCGGTCCAGCAATCGTGAGCACTACGCCGGGAGCCACGGTGCGGCAGGCTTTGCGACTCATGTCACAGCACGATGTCTCGCAGCTCCCCGTTATGGATGGACCGGTGTGCGTCGGTTCGGTGACCGAATCGGCGCTCGCGGCGCTCGCATTGGAGCAACCCAAAGTGCTCGATGGCCCAGTGAGCGATACGATGGATGCTCCACTTCCCATCCTCGATCTCGACATGCCTGTGGACGCCGCAACCAAGATCCTCTCCAAAGCAAATCCCGCCGTGCTCATTCAATCCGAAAGCCGCATACTCGGAGTTGTCACTCGATCGGATCTCCTGGCATACCTGATGGCACGTTAGGCAATGCGGATCACGGTGCTGATGGGCGGTACGTCGGCGGAGCGAGACGTGTCGATTGCGTCGGGGATGCGTATCGTCGATGCGCTGCGGTCACGCGGCCATGACGTGACGGCGTTCGACACGGCACGCGGCGTGATCGAGCGAAAAGATGAAGCGGCGGTGGCAGCCGCCGGGATGAAGGCTCAACCTCCATCGCTCGAGACCCTCGCGAACATGGAGCGTGCTTCACTCTCACCGACGTTGGGGACCGTCCCTGCAGTACGCGATGCTGATGTCGTCTTTCTGGCGTTGCACGGAGGCCAGGGTGAAGACGGGACTATCCAGGCACTGCTGGACCTTTCGGGTGTGCGCTATACCGGCAGTGGGCACCTCGCGAGCGCGCTGGCCATGGATAAGGATCTTTCGAAAAAGTTGTTCCGTGCAGCCGGAGTGACGACCGCGGACTGGTTGATGGCGCCCGCTTCTATTGAAGAAGTTGAACGCGATTTGGGACTGCCCGTGATCGTGAAGCCGTCTAAACAAGGATCCACGGTCGGCCTAACGCTTGTACACGACGCAAAGCTGCTTCCTGCAGCAATCGATGAAGCGCGGCGTTATGACGATGAAGTCATGATCGAAGCCTTCATCGCAGGTCGGGAGCTAACTGTGGGAATCCTGGGCGACGAGGCCCTTCCTGTCGGTGAGATTATTCCGAAACACGAGCTGTACGATTACGAGTGCAAATACACAGCAGGAATGGCCGTCGAAGAATTCCCGGCAAAGATCGGCGCGGAAGAGGCAGAGCGCTTGCAATCAGTCGCGTTACGCGCATTTCGCGCGCTCAAACTGAGTGGCTATGCCCGCATCGATTTTCGGCGGCGCGAAGATGGCGTGTCGTTCTGTCTCGAAGCCAATACTCTGCCTGGGATGACGGAGCTCAGTCTGCTGCCGCAGGGAGCGCAAGCAGCGGGCATCTCGTTCTCCGAGCTTTGTGAACGTATCGTTTATCTCGCCATGCCTGACGCCAATCGCCAATGAGCTCGACACCACCAGTCGCAGCAGCGCTTGCCGGTGTACCTGTCGCCCTTCAGCAGCACGGAGTCTGGAGTGGCAGGCGTCAACTTTTCATCAAATTCGCGGGTCCGGCAGAGACCGCGATGATGTACACGGCAGACGCGCTCACGCGGGAAGTACAGCGCGGGTTGGAGCGCAGTCGCGTCCATTCGATCTGCATTACCGGCCGGGATGCGTTAGCGAACGATTCGTTTCTCGTTGCATGCCTGGGCCAGCTAAACAGCAAGATCCCCGTCATGCTGGACACCGATGGTCAACGGCCGGCCGCGCTCGAAAAACTCAAACCGTTTGTGCAGCTCGTTCAAATCACCGTGGACACCGGAGTCGAAAAGCCGGCTCTCGAGCGTATAGCAGAATCAGTCAAACAGTGCGCGCTGCTGGGACTCGCATCGGCCCTCACAATCAACGGGCGCGACAACGCGAGTGACTCGGATTATTTGCGAATCGTCGAGTCCACAGCGGCGGCTAACTCGCAGGTAATGATTGTGATGCATCCGAGCCCAGCTGAGGAGCGGAAGCCCCTGGATCGGCGTTGGGCGATGCTCGTGGAACAGGCGACGATGCATCAACCGGATGTGCGCGTGGCCTTTCGTTTGAATGGACCTGTTACGCCCCGCTAAACTGTGATGGTTGGTGTGGGTATAGCACTCCCGGAACGTTTGCGAGTTCCACGCGTTCTACATAGATAGCGACAGACGCTTTTGGGTTTCCCGCAATGGCATTTCCTCCCACCGACGACCTCGAAGCTCCGCGCATTACGCCAGCGGTGCAGTGGCTGATCGCGATCAACGTCGCGATCTACTTTCTGCAACTCACGCTGCTTGGCGCCTCGACTGTACAACAGGCGCTCGGTTTCAGCAGCCGCGAGCTCGCCACGTCGTGGTGGACGGTGGTCACCTACATGTTCGTGCACGGTGGTTTCCTGCACCTCGCGTTGAACATGTACACGCTTTTTCTCTTCGGCCCGCGCGTGGAGCGCGCCTGGAGCGCGGGGGAGTTTACGCGCTTCTACATCTTGTGCGGGCTCGGTGGCTGGCTCTTCCACCTCCTGTTCGCTCGCGAATCGTTGCTCATTGGGGCATCGGCGGCGGTTTTTGGCGTGATGCTCGCCTATGCGATGCGATGGCCTAACGATGAGGTGTATCTCTTCGGCGTGATGCCTGTAAAGGTGAAGTGGCTTGTTGGAATCCTCGCGGTCGCGAATGTCGTGGCTGGAATTCAGGGAGCGAGCGATCAGACTGGCGTCGCGTATCTCGCGCATGTCGGTGGCCTCGCTGCCGGCTGGCTCTATCTGCGTACGTCGTCCGCGAGTGGCGGCATCGATCGCATCCGCAATCATGTAGCGCAGGCGCCCGATTATCCGGATGAGATGCCGCGTGCAGTACCCAAGTCGGCACCGCGCGCGAAAGAGAAGGCCGAAGACATCGATGATGTGATCGCGCGCAGCAAGGCCGTCGCCGCGGAACGCCGTAGCGGGCCAGCGCGTGAGACGCCGGGTCCTGCGCCAGCGGCGCGACCGACCAACAATCTGGATGCGGTGCTCGACAAGATCTCGCGCCAGGGGATCGAGAGTCTGACGCGCGATGAGCTCGAGGTCCTTGAATCAGCGTCGCGGCGACTCAGAGATCAGAAATAGGTCTGAGGTCTGAGGTCTGAGTCTGAAGCCCAGGTGAGCTCTGAGAAAAGAAGAGCCCCCTGGAAAGCTCCAGGGGGCGAGTGCCGCCACGCCGTTCTCGCGGCGGCGATAGCCAGTGCGTCTCGCACCGGCACTATAAGCCAAACTAGGACGCGGGCTCAGCGCTGTCCATACTCCCGTCGAGCCGCGCTATCACAGTGAGGAAGCGCCAACAAAAGAACTACGATCCGGATTGCCGAGGGTAACAGGCGCGCGACAATGTTGTCCGATGCCCGACGCCAAACTTCTGGAAGCCTTCGCCAATCCGTATCCGGATCGCGATTATGTGATCCAGATGACATGCGCGGAATTTACGTCACTCTGTCCGGTTGGAGGGATCGAGAGCGATGCCGCGGAGCTACAACTACTGAAGGGCGGCGCGCCCGATTTCGGGACGATCATCATCTCGTATGTGCCGGACGCCGTATGCGTCGAGCTCAAAAGCCTCAAACTGTATCTGTGGAGCTATCGCAACGACGGCATCTTCTACGAACGGGCGGTGAACCGGATCCTGGATGACCTTGCAGAACTCGTTAGGCCGAAGTGGATCCAGGTGGTGGGCGACTTCAATGTGCGGGGCGGTATCAAATCGGTGATTACCGCTTCGAGGGGGGAGAGGCCACCTAACGTCTGACAACAGGTCAAGGGTCTAAGGTCAAAGGTCGAAGCCAAGGCCAGTTGGCAGTGCTGCGCGGGGCTCTTACGTTTCCCAGTCCTTGGCCAGGTAGCTCAGTTGGTAGAGCAGCGGACTGAAAATCCGCGTGTCGGCGGTTCGATCCCGTCCCTGGCCACTCCCCCCCCGGCTCCCTTCCCCCTCCGCGCTCGGCTAACGGCGTAACCGCTTCGCCCGAGGGTGCGCGACTTGCGCGCAAGCCACGATGCCTCGAGGGGAGGGGACGATTAACAAGCTGAACGGCGGGATGTCCCGAGCACCAATCGTCGCGATTCTCGTAGTCGCCGGCGCATGTGCGGGACCTCAGTCCGTCCTAGAAGCGCACGGACCCGCCGCGGAGCGGATCAGCAACTTGTGGTGGTTCCTGTTCGGCGGGGCGGTCGCTGTGTATGTCGCGGTCGTAGGGCTCTTGATCGTGGCGATCCGCCGGAAGCGCGATGGCTCGAGGGACGGCGGAGACAACTCACGCTGGTTCTTGCGCGCAGGTCTGATCGTGCCGCCGATAATTCTCGTCGCTGTTTTCGTCGCGAGCGAGCAGGCGAGCGGTGTGTTACACGGCGCGCACGAGCGGGCCGATCTCGTGATTCGGGTGAAAGGTTGGCAATGGTGGTGGGAAGTGACGTACGTCGGCATTCCGCCCGATCAAGACGTCGTTACCGCGAACGAAGTACACATCCCCGTTGGTCGTCGTGTCCGTCTCGAGCTATCGACGGGCGATGTGATACACAGCTTCTGGGTGCCGAACCTTCAGGGAAAGCTGGATCAAGTCCCCGGGCGCACGAACGTGTTATGGCTCGAGGCGGACCGTCCCGGGGTTTCGCGAGGCCAATGCGCCGAATACTGCGGCACGCAGCACACGCACATGGCGCTTCTTGTCGTCGCCGAGTCCGCGGAAGCCTTCGCCACATGGCTCGCGAATGAACGACGGCTCGCTGTCATCCCACCGGACTCGCTGAGCCAGCGTGGCCTGGCGCACTTCGCAGCCGCCGGCTGTGCGTACTGTCACGCGATCCGCGGGACGCCCTCGTTAGGCAAGTACGGACCAGATCTCACCCATCTCGCCAGCCGCCGAACCATTGGCTCCGGGGTCGTAGACAACACGCCGGCAAATCTGGCCAGCTGGATCGCCGAGGCGCAGCGGATCAAGCCCGGCAATAGGATGCCTAACGTGGATCTGGAGGATGCGCAGCGGCGCGCCATCGTGCACTTGCTCACCCAGCTCAAGTAACCTGACGTCATGACCACGCTCCAGCCAACGACCTCGCAAGTCGCGGAGTTCGAGCGGACGTGGAGTGAGCCGCGCGGGTTCATCGGTGCCCTGAAGACAATCAACAACATCCCCGTGGCGCACCGATACATGGTCACGGCTGCGGTGTTTTTCCTGGTCGGTGGAGTGCAAGCGCTTCTCATGCGCATTCAGCTGGGGACCGCAAACAACACCTTCCTCAGTCCCGACGTCTACAACCAGCTATTCACGATGCATGGGACGACCATGATGTTCCTGGTCGTTATCCCGTTCATCGAGGCGCTGGCGAGCTATTTCCTTCCGCTCCTGCTCGGGACCCGCGACCTGCCCTTCCCCCGCCTAACGGCTCTCAGCTATTGGACATACCTGTTCGGCGGAATCTTCCTCTATTCGAGTTTCGTCGTCGGCGCGGCACCGGACGGAGGCTGGTTCTCCTACTTGCCGCTCAACGACAAAGAGTTCGCTCCCGGCATCAACATGGATTTTTGGGACATCGGCCTGAGCGTCGCCGAAGTCTCGGCCATCGGAGCAGCGGCGGAGATCATCGTGGGAGTTCTGCGGATGCGCGCGCCGGGGATGACGTTCGCGCGGCTCCCGATCTTTGCGTGGGCGATGCTGATCGTCGCCTTCATGCTCATCCTGGCGTTTACGCCGCTCGTGGTTGCTACGGCGATGTTGGAGCTGGATCGCAAGGGTCTCACGCAGTTTTTCGACGTCGCACGCGGGGGAGATCCGATTCTGTGGCAGCACCTCTTCTGGGTGTTCGGGCACCCGGAGGTGTACATCATGTTCCTGCCTGCGGTAGGGATCGTGTCGCACGTCGTGCAGACGTTCGCCAGACGGCCACTCGCCAATTACAAGGCCGTCGTCATGACGATGGTTGCGACTGGCGTCGTCAGCTTCCTGCTTTGGGCGCATCACATGTTCGTGGCCGGGATGTCGCCTAACGCGATGCGCTTTTTCATGATCGCGAGCATGCTGATCGCGATCCCGGCAGGCATTCAGGTCCTGAGCTGGATCGCGACGCTGTGGGGCGCGCGGGCTCGCTGGACCACATCGCTGCATTTCGTGGCCGGCTTCATCGTGCTGTTCGTACTTGGCGGACTTACGGGCGTCATGGTCGCGTCGGCGCCGTTCGATGCGCAGGTCCACGACAGCTATTTCGTGGTCGCGCATTTCCACTACGTGCTCATAGGGGGCGTGATCTTCCCGTTCTTCGCCGGGATGTACTATTGGCTTCCCAAGATTACCGGGCGCCTGCTCAGTGAGCGGCTGGGGAAGTGGAACTTCTGGATCATGTTTGTCGGCTTCAATGTGGCGTTTTTCCCCATGCACATCGCCGGCCTGCTCGGCATGCCACGCCGAGTATACACATATGAGACGGGACTCGGCTGGGATGTAGCGAACCTCATTTCGACGTTAGGCGCGCTCACGCTTGGTTTTGGGGTGCTGCTGTTCGTGATCAACGCAGCCCGCAGTGGGCGCCGGGGAAAGGAGGCCGGCAACAACCCGTGGAGCTCGGATACGCTCGAATGGTCTGAAGAGTCGCCACCACCTTCGGCACAGTTCGTGTCGATCCCCGTCGTTCACAGCCGGCATCCCCTCTGGAACGAGGGCGAAACAACTCAACGGGACGTGGTGCTAACGGCTGTTCCCGCGCGTTGGCGCGGGGCGCTGTGCGTGTCGCTGCGAGGTGCCAAACCCGAGTCCATCGTGCACATGCCGGGACCAACTCCTTGGCCATTTCTGATGTCGGTCGCGTTCGTGTTCTTGTTTGCAGGTGCCTTGATCGATAGTGGCATCCTCGCTGTAATCGGCGCCGCAGGGACGTCGGTAACTCTTGTTGGCTGGTTCTGGCCGACGAAGAGCGAACGCATGGCAGTTTCCGAAATGGCGACACACGATTCGCACGGCCAACCACCGTTAGGCATCGCCGGGCCGCTAGCCAATGGCTGGTGGGGGACGCTGGTGCTCAACGTCGTGCTGGCAACGGCGCTCGGAACCATCGTCGCAAGCTACCTGTACCTGGCGCCCCGCTGGACAGACCGTACGCCGGTGGATTTCACGGAAATGCTCCTGGCGTGGCTTGCCGTGCTTACGGCGCTCGTGGGCGCCGTTGCCGCATGGTGGGGTGGGCGCGATCGCAACCTCAATACCGCGGACCGCAGACGGTTCGGACTCAGCGTTGGGTTCATGCTCGACGCCGGACTGCTCGTGTTACTGTGGTGGTTGTACGCCTACCACGAAACATCGTCGACGCGGAGCATCGACGCGTTAGGCTCGTTCTATTATTTGATGTTCGTGTTCCAGGCGTTCATCACGCTGCTGCACTTTGTCTGGACGGGCGTGTCGCTCGTGTGGGCGTGGCGCTTGCCACGCGACATTCGCGGACTCGCGCCGGCCAGTAACGTGGCGCTGCTGAGCTATTTTCTCGTGCTCAGCTGGGTTACCGTTGCCATCACCCTTTACGTCTGACTGCCTCCAACTCCGTAACGCTCGCGCAGAATTCCTACATGATGCAGCTCGTGCCCTGCAATGATGTACGCGCAGGCGCGCACGGATATCTCGTTGTCGGCGGCAACGCCGGAGCGGCCGAAAGCATCGCCGGGTACGCCACCGAGCAGAGCAAGTGTGGCATCACGAACGGCCGCATATTCGGCGGCCACGCTACCTAACGAGCGTTCATTGAAGCGGCCGGCGGGCGTATACGCGTTCTCGTCATAGCTCGCGAGTGGCGTCGTGTCGCCGCGCGCGAACCGCAGCGCACGATACGCGAAGATCCGTTCGGTGTCGGCCAGGTGACCGATGACTTCCGTGACAGTCCACTTGCCTTCAGCATAACGATAACGTGCCTGGTCCTCGCTCAGGGGCGCGAGCAGCTCCTGTGTTGCGCGTCGCTGTTCTTCGAGAATCGCGAGTAAATCCCCCTCGGGGACGAGGCGGATGTATTTGCTGTAGTACGGATTGTGCTCAGTGGCTGCCGGCCGTGCGATCATTTGTGCTCCGAGGAAAGCGGCGCTCATAACTCCGAAGATTGGGCTGACTGCGTTATGTAAA